>JAUHWU010000259.1 GCA_030427065.1 Gammaproteobacteria bacterium
TGAATAACACTGTGATGTATTTTTTAAATGAAAATCGAATTCAGCAAAGAGGAGTTTACCAGTATTTAAGTAAGTACAGGTGTGGTTGCAAGATTGGATTATAAAAAAAGGGCCCGCAGGCCCTTTTTCCAGGATCAGTAAAAGCGAGCCCTAGAAAGGATAGCCGTTCTTGCCGACCTGCATGGTGATCCATTTCAGTTCAGTACATTCATCAATGGAGAAGTGTCCGCCTTCACGACCGTGTGAAGAGCCTTTTACACCACCAAACGGAATTACCGGTTCATCGCGAACACTGGGGCCATTGACATGCACCATGCCGGTTTCCAGGTTTTCAATACAGTACCAGATCTTCTGCATATCATTGGACATGACCGCTGAAGAAAGGCCGTAGTCAACATCATTGGCCAGCGCTACAGCATGCTCATGGTCATTGGCTTTCACAATAGACATCACCGGGCCAAACAATTCAGTTTTGAATATGCTCATGCTGTCGGTGATATCCGCGATGGCGGTTGGCTGGAACACATTGCCTTCGGATTCGCCACCAATCAACAGTTTGGCGCCGGCAGCAACGGCGGCATCCAGATGCTCCTTGATGAACCCAGGCTGTGTTGTTCTGATCAGCGGACCAACAATCAGGCCCGGGGTGCGCGGATCGTTACCATAAGGGATGCCTTCGACTTTCCTGGTCATCTTTTCGCAGAACTCATCATAGACACCGGCTTCAACAATCACCCGTGAGCCCGTCATACAGATCTGGCCCTGATGCATGTAGTTACTGAAAGCGGCGGTATCAACAGCATAATCGACGTCTGCATCGTTAAGCACAAGAATCGGGTTTTTGCCGCCCATCTCCAGCGCAAAGCGTTTGCCAGCCGCAGCCGCCGTGGCCCCGACCTGACGACCGACGCGGGTAGAACCGGTGAAGGTGACAAATTTGACGCGCGGATCAGTGATCAGCCCATCGCCCAGTTCAGCACCCTGGGCAGGAATAACATTCAAGACGCCAGGCGGGAAACCGGCATCGGTAAACAGCTCACCCAGCTTCAGACCAATGACCGGGGTCATTTCTGAAGGCTTGAGAATCATGGTATTGCCTGCAGCCAGTGAGAAGCCGATTTTGCGTACGCCCAGCAACAGGGGAAAGTTGAAAGGAGCGATCGCTACCGTGACACCCAGAGGACGACGGATTGCCATGGATTTCACACCCGGATAATTGGAGACATAGGTTTCGCCCTTGATGCGGCGGCATTCACCAGCCATGGAGCGAAGAAAGTCAGGGGTGTGATGGGTTTCATAACCGGCTTTGAGCATGGTGGATCCGGCTTCATCGATGAGGACATCACGTAATTCAGCGGCGCGTTCTTCCATCAGGTCCGCTACGTCGAGAAAAAGTTTTTCCCGTGCGGAAGGCGGCATGTCTTTCCAGGTTTCAAAGGCTTTTTGAGAAGAGGAAATAACGGTTTCCAAATCTTCTTTCTGGGCATTCTGTACTTTTGCATAGACTTCGTTGGTAGCAGGATTCATGTCATCAGAAAATGTACCTGATGCTGAGGACTGGTATTTGCCATCAATGAAGAGTTGATATTCGTTCATTTCTTTTCTCCGTACGTGAGTAGTTTTTACTAAAGCTTATTTATTGTTTTTTATAGAAACTGTTTAAAGAAAATTTATTTCATTTGTGCGTTTATTGCGCCATATTCGCGGCGAAAGGTCAGTTAAAGTATCGAATAGTGCTGATAAGATCAAATGGAATTTGGCTGCCTGCGTTAGCGTCATTAAAAGGACTTTAGAGGCTTAAATCCGGGCCTTGCTGTCGGGACAATCTGGCCAGCAAAAGACCTTCTTCCTCAA
>JAUHWU010000109.1 GCA_030427065.1 Gammaproteobacteria bacterium
CCACTGAAACACACCAGCCTTCCAGTACAATAACATCCACTGGCCCCCTGACATTTGGCCACTGAGCGACCGGCATGCGGTCATCCAGGGCTTTATCAAAACGGGGCACAGCTGTCTCAGCGGAATTTTGCAATGAAGAAATTGTTGAAATGGCCAGTTCCACATCATGAGTGCCTGGCACCCCTCTGGTAGCCAGCAAAGGATGTATGGATTTTCCCAGAGCCTGTCTTTCTGCGTGAGTAAGATAGAAGTCATCTATGGAGAGATTTATACAACGCAGGCCGAGCATTTTGTTCAGCATCATGACCAGAAGTGAAGCCAGTGTCGATTTGCCACTGCCCTGGCAACCACTGATACCAATAATATAGGTTCCCTGGTGCGATGACATATTATGCAGAAGTTCATCGACCAGCGGTAAAAACCACTTCTCTACAGTATTGAAATATTCAACTGGAAGCTTTTCTTGCTCAATAAAGGTTTCCACATAAGGCTTTAATGTCGGATTCATCGGTAAGTTGTCAACTCTGACTGCGGGTGATTCTTGCCATTGTAGCAGATGTTCTTTATGCTTCTTTCGCCTTCAACAACAATAATATTTTTCATGCCAAAGCCAATATCCCCCTTTCTGTGCCGCTCATTTTTACTGTTCGCCCTGGCCTCGATTTTGCCGTTCGGGAGTTTTGCTGAGGAAAGCACTCAGCCAACCCGGGTTATTATTCTTGGCACCGGCACTCCGGTTCCTGACGCAGGGCGCACCGGACCCGGTGTTGCTATCGTAACCAACGGCGAAGCCTATGTTTTTGACGCTGGCGGCGGTATGGTGAAACGGGCAACACAGGCTTACGAAATCCATGATATCCCTGAACTGTATCCTCAGGATATCAAGTACCTTTTCATTACCCATCTTCACAGTGACCATATTCATGATATCGCGGAACTTTCCGGTCACCGCTGGTGGGGAAGACAGCAAAAGCTTTCCGTGTTTGGACCAAAAGGCTTGTCTGAGTATGTGAATAACATGAACTCAATGCTGGCGATTGAAGCCAATATTCGAACCATCGGTACCCCACCGCAACTTATCACTGACAGGCAAGGTTATCTTGCCAGCGCCACTGAAATCGATGACGGCATTGTGTTTTCCAATGCAGATATCACTGTAGAAGCCTTTACCGTACCCCATGGGGAAATCAGGCCGGCATTTGGCTATAAAGTCACCACTGCAGATAAAGTTATTGTGATCTCGGGGGACACTACCTACAGCGAGACTCTGGCTGAGAAAGCCAAAGGCGCTGACCTTCTCATTCATGAAGTCTACAGTGGCGACAAGCTGAGCCAGCAATCTGAATTCTGGCAGGATTACCATGGCCACTCCCACACCAGTGCAAGTCAGGTAGCAGAAATTGCCAGCATTGCTCAGCCTGGCCTGGTCGTACTGACCCATATCCTGTTTTTCAATGCCAGCGCCGAAGACATTGTTGCAGAAGTACAACGAAGTTATTCCGGGGCAGTTGTTCTGGCCAATGATCTGGATAAGTTTTAACAGCATAATTAATGGACTTATCAGCCCAGCAAGAAGTGACTGCCGCCATCGTCAATTATGGCAACAGCAATGACAGCGCAGCGCTTGTTGTACGCCTGAAGGATCAGGTATGTGAGACCATCATTGTCGATAACAGTAATGACATTGATCCAGCTCTATCTGAATTCCGGCACACCAGGGTCATTACGCCTGATCTCAATATTGGTTTTGGTGCAGCTATCAATCTGGCTGCCCGGACGCTCAAAACCCGCTGGCTTTTAATTCTCAACCCGGATGTGCGCCTGCAAGGAAATTGCCTGAAATACCTGCTTGAGGCGGCAAAGCAACTACATGCTCCTTTATGTGGCCCCCGCTTCTACTGGGATGATGCCTGTACCTTGCAACTTCCTCCTGCCCTGGGGCATCCACTGTGGTTACTGTCAGACCGGCATACCCCCAATCAGGGACTTTCTGACAGCCCTGATCTGAGCCAACTTGCCCAGGCACGTCATGTGCGCTTCTGGAAAGAAAAAGCTCCATTTAGTGAACCGGTTTTATCCGGTGCCTGCCTGTTGGTAGACAATCACTGGTTCCTGCAGCAAAACATGCCAATTTTTGACGAAGACTTTTTTCTTTATTATGAGGATACGGATTTATGTGGTCGCCTGATGCGTAAAGGAGTCATACCTGTGTGTGTTGCGCAGGCGAAAGCAGTGCATTACTGGAACCAGTCAGCGGAACCTCCACAGAGTAAAGCCACTCTAATGAGCCAGAGTGAAAAAATATTCCTGCAGAAATACTACCCCGGCGGACCACCACCATTACCGCAGTCAGAAAAACTTGCAGATGTCATCGAGTTGGGGGAAATAAACAGCTTCACGGCTTTATCATTACCCCACGAAGCTTGCCATATTGATATTGGTGTGCAGGAAGATTTTATTGTTTTTGCCAGAGCGATGCCAAAAGACGCATCCTTCACTTTCAGCAGCAGCATGTGGGACCGACTCAGGGATGGGCACTATTTTTTGCGTGCGGTGGATGATAACGGCATGTTTCTTCAATTCTGGCACTTTGTGAAACAATCACTGTGAAGGAGAAGAGCTGAGTAATGAACAAGACTTTCGTAATCCTGGGCTGCCATCGCAGTGCCTCCAGCCTGGTCGCCAAGGCTCTCCATCAGGCTGGCGTGCATATGGGGGATGACCTGCTATCCGGCCTGCCTGACAACCCGCAAGGCCATTTTGAAGATATGGATTTTCTGAAGAAAAACGTGGAAATCCTCGGGGGCAATATCTGGGATGATGTCGACAGACCATTAAACCAGATCGATACCGAAAACCTGATCAGAAGCAAGGACAACAAGCCCCTGTGGGGCTGGAAAGATCCGCGTACCACATTAACTATTGAAAAATATTACGATCATCTTGACGATCCGGTCATTGTTGCGCTGTTTCGCAAGCCGGAGCATGTGGCAAAAAGCATGGCAAAACGCGGCGATATCAGTGAGGAAAAAGCCCTTGCCCTGGCAAAAGCCTATAATAGAAAAATTATCGATTTTCTTAGCGAGAAATTTCTTTAATAAACAAAATTAACTTAACGCGCTATAACTGGTATAAACAACCCCATAATTATAAAACTTACGGGAATTAATCACTTATGAAATCTATCTTTGTTTTATTAAAAGTAATTTTTAACCATACTGCTTTGGTCTGTGCCTTATGCCTGTTGCCATTGACAGCGGCGTATGCCCAGCGCGATATTCCCTTCAGTGGTCCCTATCCAACCGCACCCACCGGTCTTGAAAACATACCCATGGGAGAAGGTCCCTGGACTTATCCGACAGCAGAAGGCATGGATATCAAGGTCTCTGTAGTGGCCAAGCTGGAATACCCGATGGCGCTGGAATTTCTACCGGATGGAAAGTTATTGGTCATTACCCGACGCGGGGAAATTTACCTGATTGAAGATGGTGTAATGCAAAGTGAGCCAATCATGGGCGGACCACCGTCTGTGTTTGCCGGAGAATCCGGTGCCGGTGGTACCTCCCATGGCTATATCGACCTGGTGAAACACCCGGATTTCGAAAACAACCAACTGCTGTACCTCAGCTATACCAAGCCAAAACCCGAAGGCACCAATAATATTGCTATCGGTCGTGCGCGCTGGAATGGCAATTCACTGGAAAACTTCACTGATATATTTGATCCAGGCCCGGGGGTCTATGGTGTTGCCCGTCTGGCCTTTGGCCATGATGGCAAACTCTATGTCACCACCAATGGCACTGACCCTCAATCATTACAAACCCTCGGTGGGAAAGTCCTCAGGCTTAATGATGATGGCAGCGCCCCCATCGATAATCCCTTCGTAGGAAACCCTGACGCGCGTGCTGAAATATTTTCCTATGGCCATCGTGGTGCTCTGGGACTGGCCATTCATCCTGAAACCGGGGAAGTCTTTCAGAACGAAAATGGCCCCAACGGCGGTGATGAACTGAACTGGATCAAACCCGGCTATAACTATGGTTGGCCACTGGTTAGTCTGGGACGTACCTATCCCGGCCCATGGCAGACCAATGATCGTCCTACACATGCCATTTTCGAACCCCCCATTGTTTACTGGACACCTGCTATCGCCGTGTCAGGCATGCTTTTCTATACAGGCGATGCCCTGCCAGCCTGGAAAAATGACATTTTTGTTGGAGCCTTACGTACCGGTGAGATTCCCGGCACTGGTCATCTGGAACGCATCATGCTTAACCGTGATTACCAGGAAGTTCGTCGGGAATCGCTAATCACCGACCTGCGCCAGCGTGTAAGGGATATTGAAATGGGCCCTGATGAATTTATTTATCTGGCCACAGAGCAGCGTGATGGCGCCATCCTGAAAATAGAACCGGCAGATTAGAAAAACGGAAAAAGGATAAAGGATAAAAGATAAAAGGGGGCTAGATGCCCCCTTTTGTATTCAGCCATTAAGGATTAGAGCCTCGATCCTTAAAAAATGCTATCAATTATCAGCCCACCTGAACCCCTTGCGACTTGTAACTTGCAACTTTTTATTGAACCACTTCCGTTCTTCCCGTCACCGGATTGGCATAGTGATAAGGGGGGAGAAAGGCTTTTGGATACATTTCAAATTGCATAGTGGGCGGCTCATCCGGCGGATTACTTTCTGTTATGCCCGGTGGAGCTGAACGCCTCAGATTAATCCAGCCATCATCTGTACCGGCAAAATAGGTATTGATTTGCTGATCCTTGAACATCATCCACTGACCATCGCGCTTTACAAAAATATTTTCGTAAATTCCACCCATGAAGCGTCCCTGGTTGCCGAAACTGCCCATCATGCTAAAAGCCCTGGAGCGTAAATTTGCAGTCAGGCCATCATCAGCGACGTGGATAACCGGCTGATATTGCATGTGGTTATGCAATTCTCCCGGCAATTCATCCTGCACACCATAGAGATTCAGGTTGCGTCGTATACTGGCTGCGCCACGATATACTCCACGCATGGCGATCTCGATAGTCCCGTCCGCTGCAAAAATACCGGTGAGCTCATCCCACTGATTGCGTGCCAGGTAGTAACCGTAAATAGTCTGCAAGCGTTCAATATCATTGGCATCCTCCAGTCGACTCAAGCGATGCTCCATCTTGTCCAGGTCAGAAGCAAGGACTTGTGCGCCCGGGGCTGACATTACTTCCACTGTGGTGTCCACAGCATAAGGAGCCGTGACAGGGTTGTCATAATGAAATGGCACAACATACACCGACGGGTAATTCTCATAATCAACAGAGGGAGGCTGATCCGGTGGAAACTCTGTGCCGGGCCGGGATCTGGGTAATGCGGTGACTTGCCAGCCGTCGTCCACCGGCGTTCGCATGGTGGAGTAAAGATGCAGCTTGCTGATTTTCCAGACACCATCTTCCTTCAGGTATTCATTTTCATAGATTCCCGTACCCCAGAAATGACTGACGTCCAGCTGTGCTTCCTGGGAAAAGTGATGCCAGCGACCCTTTGCGGTACCGTCAGGACTGACATGGACTACGGGCTGCAATTGCATATGATCATTGAGGATGCCTTCCTGGGGTCCCTCTGCGCCCAGCTGCCGGAAGTATTCCAGAATTCTGGCTTTTCCTGCATAGACACCCGAGCCTCCCTGTTCGAGGGTGGCATTATCGGTAAACAGGTCCGCCGCCTGGGTCCATTGGTGCTTATCGATATAAAAGCCGAAAATCCGCTGCAGGTTTTCTATTTCATTTTCATCTTCCAACAGCTGAATTTCCATTTCAGCTTTAGCAATATCTTCAGCCAATGCGAGAAAAGCATCATCCTGTGCGGCGGCCCCAAGTGAACTCAGCAATAACAATGAGATCAGGATTACTGGTTTGGGATAATTCATTGGCTTTCTCCTTCATCAGCTGATTCTGCGTTAGCAGAGTCAGCCGGCACATAGCGCCCTACCGGATTATCGAAATGAAACGGCGGTAAAAAAGTTTCCGGCCAGGAGCCGAAAGTGTCTGTCTGGGGTTCGTCAGGCGGAAATTCAGGTGACACGTAAATTCCCTGGTTTACATCCTCATTCAACCCCCAGCCTCCTTTATAAGGCACCATAATGGTCTGGTACCAACGCAATTTACTGATTTTCCAGACGCCATCTTCCTTGACATATTCATTCTCATAGGGACCCTCGCCCCACAATGCAGACTCCTGATATTGCCCGGCGAGTATCACTGCACGCCAGCGTCCCCTGGCTGTCATGCCATCGTCAGACAGCGTAATTACCGGCATTAACTGGAAATGTTCATTGAGCTGCCCCGCTCTCAGACCTGATCTGTTGTCTCCCAATCGATACAGATATTCACGAATTCGCTCCTTGCCTCGATAAAGTCCGTCCCTGGCATATTCCACCGTGGCATTATTGGTAAACAGGTCGGCCAGCTCATCCCACAGAGCCTCATCAAGATAGTAGCCATAAGCGCGTTGCAAACGCTTGATATCCCTGGTATCCCTGATACGTTGTGCCCGTTCCTGCAAGTTTTCCAGACGCGCCTGCAATAGCGCCAATTCACTGGCATCACTATCCATTGCGCCATCGCTGGTTACTGTTGAAGGAGGCTCTTCACTGCATGCCGGGACCAACAACAGCAGTGACAACAAAGCCGCGAGAATTCTAGGTGTAAACATATTTAATTCCAGTTTTTATTATGTCGTGTCAGGGTTCCGGACAAAGAGTATGTTTTATCTTGTTATCCCCAGCTGGATTCAGAACATGAATGTTCTTGCCCTTATTACCCAGCCGAGTATAAAGGAGAGATTATGCAGCAGGTACCCTTTCTGGCTTTTTATCCCCATAAAGTCTACACTTTTTTCCGGAGGGAACAGTTTGAACATGCCGCAGAAACGTCTCATCAAAGCAGAAATCCGCCATTTAATGGCGTTTTTTCTATGCATCGGGCTTTTATCTGCCCAGGCACAGGAAAACCCTTCCCCGGCCCATTTCGGGCACTGGATTATCAATGCCGAGCTAAGTGACAATACCGATAAAAAGGTAGAACGCGTACTGCGTGATATGGGAGAAAAAGTAAGTCGCTGCTGGCTTCGCTGTGAAGAAGACCGCTTCAGAGGTGGGCCGGCTGAACAGGAATTATATGACCGCATTTCCTATGACAAGACCCTGACTATGGAATATGGAGATGGACAGTATCTATTCACCTACGATGACAACTACCAGCGTCCTGTTTATACCGATGGTCGCAGCCGCAGTGTCAGCCTCACCGGGCTTGATACAGTAAAGGACTTTTCCTTTGCGCACTGGGAAGGCACGGCATTACTGGTTGAGGCAAGGCCACGCGATGGCGGTTTTGCCAATGAAACCTATCGCATTACGGATGCCGGCAATCGTCTCAGAGTCGAGATGTATATCCACCCCGAAGGCTTTACCGAAGCTATCGAACTTGTCCGTGTTTATGACAGAGTTGCCGACAAGCCCACAGATTAATCTGCTGAAAAATCCTATGTTAGCGCTTATGAAATATTTCGAATGTCGACTCCCAGGGCTTTGTGTGGTGTTTTTTACCCTCACTCTGAGTCTTATTTCAAATCAGGCTTTAGCGCAGCTGGATAGCACTAAATATGCGCTGGTTGGCGGATTACTGATAGACGGTAGCGGGTCGGAACCGGTTCGTAATAGCATTGTGCTGATCAACTCAAACAGGATCGAGGCTGTTGGCACAATCGGCAGACTCGCCGTTCCTGAAGATTATCAATTGGTGTCTACAGAAGGCATGACGGTGATGCCCGGATTGTGGGACCCCCATGTTCACCTGCTCTACAATGGTCATCCTGATTTTGCGCACTGGTTTTCCACCTACTCAAATCAGTTTGCCAGCGTCACCATTCCGGCTTCAGCACACCAGTTTTTAATGGCCGGGGTTACCAGTGTGCGCGACCTCGCCGCTAATACCCGGGATATTGCCAAAGTCAGGCAACGCATTGAGCAAGGCGAATTGCCAGGCCCCACCATTTATGCAGCCGGCGCTGCATTAATGCCAGTCGATGCCCCACAAACCATGCCCCATATCATTCCCATAGATAATGATAGAAAGGCCATCAATGAAACCAAGCGCCTGATTGCGGATGGCATGGACTTTATAAAAATTCTTGGTGCAGCTCCCCAATCGCAGAATATAGTCAATGCCATAGTCAGAACCGCCCATGCTGCAGGTGTCCGCGTGACGGCGCATGGCAGAAGTGACGAAGAGATTCGCGTTGCCCTGATTGCAGGTGTGGATGAAATCCAGCATATCGGCATTGAAAACCCCACCTATCCGGAAGATATACTTGATTTGGTTGAGCAGCGTATCGCCAGCGGTATTCCCCTGTACTGGAATCCGACTGTTGGTACTATTCTCAATAGTGATGAACTGGCTGCCGACCCCGAGTGGCTGGATGATCCGAAAAACTTTCTCGATTTACCTGCAAACATTGAACGGGATATTCGTCAGGCCATCGCCAGGGCCAATTTCAATGTGCAACCGCGTTCTGCACAGGAAACAATCAAGCGTAAACTGCAAAGCCTCAGTGAGCGCGGCGTTATAATGGTGTTTGGCAGTGACGAAGGCACTTTTGGTCACCCTGCCAGCGAGGCCACCTGGCGCGAACTGGAAACCTGGGTGTTTGAACTCGGTATGTCGCCCCTTATTGCCATTAAATGGGCAACCTCGGATGCTGCTGAGTATATGGGGGTTGGCGCTGAAGTAGGTACCATTACACCGGGAAAACTGGCTGACATAATCACAGTGACCGGTAGCCCTTTGCGGCATTTCAGTACCCTGCGCGAACCGGAAATGGTTTTTAAAAACGGGATCAGAGTAAGATAAAAAACACCCGCCGATAAGTACAATCGCTTGTAAGGACGAGCTTTAAATCAAGGCAAACCAGCTGATTGCGGTCTTGTTGACGGCAATACCAACAATATAGACAAAGGTAAAAATCGCCAGGAAAAAAGCGGTAACCCTGACGTATTTAGTGCCTCCCCTGCTTAGCGCAATTCCCACAAACAACAGATAAAACATCAGCAGGAAAATTTTCATGGTTAGCCAGCCCTGGGCAAACAAACCTATGTTTAGCAAAAAAGCCATACTGAAGCCGCTAAATAAAAAAATCGTATCGATAATATGAGGGGTAACCAGAATTAATTTATGGTTTAGCCACTTTGATTCAATAAACATCAGGTAGGAACGAAACAGAAAGCCGGTAAAGCTGATCAGCGCGCAACACATATGAATGGTTTTGATGGTGAGGAACATTCGCGAATACTACTTATTTCTCGGAAGCCTGAATTGTAGGGGAAAGCCTTGCTGGAGTCATGGGGGAATTAAGTTACAAGTCTCAAGTCTCAAGTCTCAAGTCTCAAGTCTCAAGTCTCAAGTCTCAAGTCTCAAGTCTCAACAGGCGACCAAAGGTCGCCCC
>JAUHWU010000005.1 GCA_030427065.1 Gammaproteobacteria bacterium
AGGCTTTGACGTGGGGTCGCCGGCGTTGGATAAGAGGATTAGTTGTTCCCGCGCTAATTCTGAACCCAGGATCGCTGCATGAGTCAGTGTATTGATGGCCTGGGGCCAGTTTTTTTCCTGAAAAATTCCTGTAGCCTGAAAAACGGCAATAACAGACACCGCTTCTGGAACACCCGCCTGGGCCGCCTCCATGATAAATGAAGCGCCTTCCCTTGGGAGATAAGGCGAACGATCCCCTACCAGCAGCCTCTTGCCCAGAACTGTTTTCGCGATTTCATCGCCATTCTGGGTTGCGCCTGCCAGTACATTGATCGCTTCATCATGGTTGCCCTGGGCATCCAGTTCATTAACCTGTATTAGTACTGTGTTTGATTGCTTGTTTTTCATAGGCAGATATTTACTTCTTTACACTATAAGAATTCCTGTCGAAACGCAGTGTAGAATGTATGAAGGGAGTCAGTCCAATAAATAAGCCTGTTTTGGCCCAATTATCCGATAGGGAAGCTTGTCCTGTTTTTGCCTTTCCATTACTCTTGTCATCCTTGGTTACAGGAGCACAATCAATGTTTAAATTCCTCGGAAAATATTCGTTAGTCATCATACTTATATCCTTTAATTCTTCCTCTTCGGCGCAAGAGGTAGAGAGTTTTCTGGCCTGTGGTGAAATCCCGGACAGAGTGGAGAGGGTGCTTTGCCTGGAAACTGCTCTGGAGCAATCAGCTTCCACAGGGGAAGCACAAGCAGACCCGATGACAGAGCCTGTAAGTGAAGTTTCTGAAAGCGCGAACAATGCCCGGGAACTGGAAGATTTTGGCAGAATTGATACACCTCGCGACGACACAGTTGCCAATGAAGAAGTCGATACTAAAGGCTTCAAAATGCCGGTGATAGGCAACCTGTTTCGACGTAACCGTGACGAGGGTCAGGAGCAGGAAGTGTCAGTGAGCGAAGATCCTGTGGCTGACCGCCTGGAGAATTTTGGTCGGAGTACGACCAGTAAGGTCATTGAAAATGCCGAGGGGCAAGAAGAGCTGATTGATGTGGTGACTGAGTTAACCATGGCAAAGCCGAATATGTGGCTTATTCGCCTGGCAAGTGGTCAGGTTTGGCGCCAGACACATACCAGGCGCTACAACCTGAGAAAGGGAGATGAAGTCAGAATTTATCCTACCCAGTGGGGTGAAAATTATCGCCTGGAAACTGAACGGTTAAGTGGTTTCATTCAGATGGTAAGAGTCGAATAACAGCTTCAGCGATATTGAAAGGATTCAGGTATTTCTAATACTTTTCAGTCGATCCTGTCGGGCCTTTTTGTTAACCCACTGGTTGGCCTGCTTCAGGCCGATACAGTAAGCGGACACCATTGCCAATAAACAGACGTAGCCTGTCTTATTATGCAGGGTAAATAGACTGTTCCAGTCCCAAAGGTGAATGTTGATCATCTTGAATGAATCAGTATGGATGTTGCCGGTCATACCATAACCGATTGCTAAGATATCATTGTTGTTCCAGGGCGTAAAGATATCCATAAAAGCGGCTACCCAATAGCCAAAAACCCCCAGCGCAGTTTGCCTTTGTAAAGCTGTGTATCCTTTCCCAGATAAAAAATCACCATAGGCACGGTCGCTAGTACCAGATCCATGGCATCTCCGCCCACAGTAATAAGCATATCAGCGGTATTTTCCGAAATAATCAAAGTGCCGTAGAGCTGAATCAGGAAGATGATAATGGCTGGAACAAGCCAGGCAGGTCTTTTATTCACCAGGGCATAGCGAGTCAGCATCAATAATGCTGTCAGCACCGCAATTGACGAAATATAGCCTCTTTCCCCGGAACTGACCGTGACCCACAAGGAGGGAATGGAATTAAATCCACATAACCAGCCGGTAACGGTATGGCCCATTTCATGAACCGGCATGCCAAAAACGATGCGCTGCATACCTGACAAAAAAACCTGTTATCTGGACCAGCATGGCAGGCTGGGCAATCAGGCAGACCATTTTTTCAAACCCCGGGTCCTTGACGGGAACCGGGGGGTATTTATCTGAAAAGATGAATGCTCAGTTTCTTCGCTTTTGAGAGGGATTTTGGGCTCAGATTTTCCTTTGTTTTTTATAGCCTCTGCTTTTATATAATCAGCGCCACAATCCAGACAAATTAACCCATGCTGTTTCGGTAAGTTGCACCAGGCACAAGTATTAAACTGAAAGTTGGTGTCACTATTCAAAACTGAAAATGTCTTCTTCTTCCGGCCGACTCATGTCCTGCTCAAAATATTTTTGCCATAGATAGTTCCAGGGGCGGCCATACATATCAGGGATTTCATACTCGATGACTTCTCCCGGATTCACCGGCGTGGCAACACCATCAACCGGAAAAATTGACTGTATGCATTCAACAAAAACATAGGGGGTGGCATTGGCGTCATCAAATTCATTTTGCTTGGTGTAGTTTCGAATGATGCGAATGGGTTCCACCAGCGCTTCCGGGTCATAAAAAATGGACTCATGATTCAGGCCGATAAAATTGCCTTCCTCATCCCTGTTAGGGGTATAGATTTCTATGGTCTGCAACAGGTTTGAAAAATCCGGGGCGGCATGCACTTTCCATCCCTGAATATTGGAAGTCCATGTAATAAGTACATCGTTGTCCCAGAAACCAATGGTTTCCCCATACCAGCGCGGTACATCTTCTCCCAGTCTGGGCACGAGGCCATTCATATTGAATTCCCTGCCAATATGAATGTTGGTAATAAAGTTACGTGCCACACCGGCCAGAATCTGGACCATGTTCGGTGTCACCATAATGTAATTTTCCCAGATCGCCGCTTCATGCCAACGACGCATAAAGCCCTCCGGCCAGCAATACTGTGAGGGCCATTGTGCCGCGTTGGTATTGGCGTGGTGGTAGGCTTCCTGCACAAAGCGAGTTTGATATTCATCGGTCAGCAGGGAAAGAATCGTCGGAATCTGGTTATGACGCATCCGATACCAGTAGTAATTCTCAGGTGTGCGTCCCGGGTGTTCGTAAATACCTGACCACTCTCCGGGTACAGTGGCATAAGTATGTTTGGTTGGCCCTCCGCGCTGACGGGTTTCCCCAATCAAAGCCTCGTAATGCTCCTGCGCACTGCTAAAGAGGTATGGGCTGACGATAGCTTCTCTGGGATAATCCCGGTCACAGTATCCCCAGGCGGCGGTAGCAGGGGGGTTGTCGCCCACCAGAGCTCTGCGATTACCACCCCAGATATCTTCGAGAGCTGCGGAGGTATTGCAGCGGAAATAACGCGGATCCATCCATAATTCGCGGTCAGCATAAAAGTCATCGGAGGTGAATAAATCACGTTCCAGTGGAGTTATGTCTTCAGGTGTCTCTCCGGGTTCAGCGGCGCCGGTAAAACGTCTTGGCCTTTGTTCAAAGGAACCCACTGCGCCCATTACCCGCATTGTCGCACCGGTAAACGGATATTCATTAATATCTGCGGCTAGCGGTGCTCCGCGGCCTACACTGGTAAAACCGATATCTGCAGTTTTTTGTGCGGATGCAGCATTGGTCATTAATAGAACCGATAGCGCTACAAGTATTTTCTTCCCTGTCATTCTTAAATCCCCCTCAGAATGCGGATTAATACTTAATCAGAGACTCCCTGATTTACAACTGGAATGCTCCCTGATAACGTTTTTGTCTAAAGCAAGAAAGCCCATTTTCAAAAGAAAAAAAAGCGGGGTAATTACCCCGCCAGATTAGTTAATACTGGTATCAGTCTGCTCCAGTTACTCGACCGATTTCCTCTCCATCGGGCGTTCGCAGTGCTGTTACGTAACCACCATCATTGCCATTACGCATGGGCGCTATTCGAATGGTGACAGTGTCTCCTTCAGTAAACATGTCAGGCATCAGACCCTGGCGACGCATGTTGTTGCGACTATGACCTTCAAACTCGATATTTCGAGTGCCACGAGCATCGTCCGTAACTTCCAATACCAGACGCATATGCGGGTTGGCAAAACGGGCTTCTATAACCTTACCTTCCACCAGTACAGTATTTCTAAAGTCGAATTGTGCCGCGGAATGATGTGCATAAAGAGAAGCACTGAAAAGCAAGGTTGAAATTATAATGGCTGAATACTTTAAAAAAGATTTCACTTTATTTCCTCGTCGATATTTTTGGTAAAAAATACTATTTATTCCTGAACCATTTCCAGTCCAGCATCTTTATATAACTGTTCCATTTCATCAAGCCATAGGGGCTCGCTACATTCGTAAGTCATCACATGATAATCAGCAAGTTCCTGCCAGCGTTTTGTCGTAACAAAAGGCTCTTCCAGCCAGAGTGGATCGGTCATGGTAAGGTCGGCTGCCAGTACCCGGGTGCCGTCTTCAAGTGGCGTGTCGAAGTAATACTCTTCGCGAATCGTGGCCTGATTACTGTGGGGATAACGGGAATCAACCTGGTTTTTTAAACGGCTGGTTTCCACTATCAATCTGTCACCTTCCCAGTATGCTGCAGAGTATCCGTTACGTTCAGGGAAAAAAGTCGAGGGATCTTCGGCTTCATCGCCAATATATATCCGGCGAATTTCGTTATGTGCTTCGTATATGGCAAAGAGTTGTTCGGGCCGCTGGATGATTTCCATAGGGTAACCACCTGAACCCAGCATGGATGCAGGCATGCCATAACCCACGCAGGCATTGCCTGCGCCATAATTTGTGCCTTCAGTGACAGAGATGAAATCCTGTCGGGCTTTTAAGGCCTCGGGCGTGAGTTTTATTTCACCCGGAGGTGCAGCAAAAGCCCCGGCGCCTCCATTTCCCCTGTAAGTAGTCCAGGACCCGGAAAAATCGGGCTTGTCTGCAGCTGAAGCAGCTAAAGGAAAAAACAGAATACTAAGCATTAACCCGAGACAGGTGCTGACTCGAAATTGGGAAATTTTTTTTTGCATGGACTCTCCGGTGATTTATTAAATTCTGATCAAAATCAATTGGCTATTGCTATTATAGACATAGCTTGAGGTTTTGCTAAAAGCATTAGTTGGGCTTTATCTTTGTAACCAGTCAGAAAACGCTCTGCACAGCATTATGATGTGCAGAGCGACTCTGATGACTTGCTGTTCTAGCTACCTTCTGGCCAAACAAAGTCAGGACGCAGACCCTCAAACACAGGGCGACCATCTTCAGGTTGAGGTTCGCCGGATGCCGGATCGTAAAAAGCATGGTAGCTGGCCTGGGGGAAATCTGATGAATATCCCATCAGGTTTGGTACCACAACTCGAATACGGCCTTGCTTGTCGTCCAGCATAATAGGAGTACCGCAATCACTGCAGACACATAGTTCAAGTGGTCCATCTGGATTCTGGTCATTGAAAGGTATTCTGTTCAATGCGCTTTCATTATCGACAGTCAGATCGTCATGATTAAAAAATACAACATGAGTGGTGTCTTGTCCCGTTACTCGTTTACAAACAGAACAGTGGCACGTGTGGTTATCGATTGGGTCATTGTCTGATTGTGTGTGTATGTGGTCACACCCACCTGCGTATTTGGACATATTTTATTTCCCCTGGGAGAATGAATGAAAATTATACTTATTGTTATAGCGCCATTGAGTATAAAAACCCTTGGCACTATGTGGCAATACTATTTCGGCCTAATCTGGAAATAGTTTTATGAGAAAAGGGTCAGGCATCACTGATTAAAGGACAATTGTGGGGAATAACTCTATATTAATTCTTGGGTTGCGGATGTGTCACTGCTCAAGTATTAGGTACAGATACAATCTGTAAAAAACAACTTATGAATCACTGGACGATAATCAAAGGTGTGTTTATGCTTGCTCATCTTTTTTTTAAGTCCGAGTGGGAATACCTGATGAAATTATTATTAAGATTAACGGTAATTGTTTTTGCGCTGACTGCATCTTGCACACTTTTTGCTGCAGAGCCTGAATACGTAAGTATTGAAATGGAAATTGATATTAACAAGTCAGCTGGAGAAGTTTGGGCTGCGGTAGGCGGCTATTGTGATATTGCTGAGTGGGGTGGCCTGGATTGTGCGATCACTTCCGGTAATGGGGGAATGGGAACGGTACGTGATCTGTTGGGTGGTCGCATAGTCGAGATACTGGTAGCGCAAACAGAACTTTCCTATGGTTATACGCAGCCCGTTCAGGAAGGGCAGTTTTACAATCTTTACCACGGCTTCATGGAAGCCCGGCCGGTAAGCAGTAATTCATCAAAAATGCTTTATACCCTGATATATGATGTCTCCAATCTGGAAAGCCAGGAAGCCAAGGATGCAGATATGGCACGGCGACGCGGTATGTTTGAGGGTATGCTAAGGAATATGAAGGATATTGCCGAATCACAATAGCACTTCAGCAATGAAGGCTAGCAATTATAATTATATTTTTAATTTAGAGCGGATTTTTCCGCTCTTTTTTATTGTCTTTCTCCAGTTCAGGGCCGGGATAAGTCCTAAAGCTGGACTGCTTCAATAATGCAATATATGCTTCATTTCCATTTTTTATGATAGACATCCATTTTTCAGGGGGAAATATGATCCGCATTCGTTTAATCCCGTTTTTTCTCTTACTGTCAGGATTGGTCGGCTGTTCTCCGGCAGATAATGAAACATCCCAGACTTCCATACAAAGTGATGCCTCCACTTCTTCAAGTGCAGAAGTTGTTGTAGCAGGTTCAGCTGCCAATGTTTCCCGGCAGCGATTACTTGATGCTGAAAATGAGCCCGGTCAATGGATGATGGTTGGTGGAACTTATGATGAAAGACATCATAGCCCTCTGGATGAAATTAATCGAGACAATGTCAGCGAACTCAATCTGGCCTGGTATGCCGATTATGATGTCAATCTGAGTCAGCAGGGCACTCCCCTTTATATAGACGGCGTTATCTACGTTTCTACCGCCTGGAGCATGGTCAATGCTTTTGATGCCAGAACCGGCGAATTGCTCTGGCACTATGATCCCCAGACCAATCGGGAAATTGTTACTAAAGTCTGCTGCGGGATTGTGAATCGGGGAATTGCAGCCTACGAAGGCAAAATTTATCTCGGTACTCTGGATGGCTATATCGTTGCAATTAATGCCGATACTGGTGAAGAAGAGTGGCGCAAGCTTACCGTTGATCCCGATGCTCAATACACCATTACCAGTGCGCCTCGAATCATCAAGGGTCAGGTTCTGATCGGCAATTCCGGTAGTGAAAAGACTGCGCGGGGTTATCTTGGTGCCTACGATGCAGAAACTGGCGAAGACCTTTGGCGTGTGTATACGGTGCCTGGCAATCCGGAGCTTGGCTTTGAAACACCACAAATGGAAATGGCGGCAGCTACCTGGAGTGGTCAATGGTGGGAACTCGGTGGCGGTGGCACAGTCTGGGACGCCATTGTCTATGACGAGCTGAATGACCTGGTGATCTTCGGTACCGGTAACGGCACGCCCTGGGACCAGCGCGCACGTGATCCTGAAGGCGGCGATAATCTGTTTGTTGCTTCCATTCTCGCTGTAGATGCTGATACCGGTGAATATGCCTGGCATTATCAGACTACCCCAGGTGATACCTGGGACTATGACGCCATGAGCCCAATGATGCTGCTCGATCTTGAAGTGGATGGTGAAGAGCGTCATGTGGTAGTGCAACCAAACAAGAACGGTTTCTTTTACATGCTGGATGCTGGTACCGGAGAACTGTTGCGCGGTTACCCGTTTACCGAAGTTAACTGGGCCACTGGCATTGATATGGTTACAGGTCGCCCTATAGAAGTGCCTGAAGCCCGCTATGATTTTGAAAACATCTATAATCTTGCTCCGGGGGTTCAGGGAGGTCATGGCTGGCATGCCAATGCCTGGAATCCGGAAACCGGCTATATTTATATCGCCACTCAGCGTGCCTACTTTGCGATGCAAAGTGACGCCAACTTCACGCCTAATCCCGCAGGTAATAATCTGGCGATTAATATGGGTGCCAATTTCACCTATTACCGTGATAACCCCGATGCGCCCAGAGAATTTGTGGGCTACGTTTCAGCTTGGGATCCCGTCACTGGAGAGGAAATCTGGCGCGGTGAGGAAAATGAAGGCCCTACCGGAGGCGTGCTCAGCACCGGGGGTGGGCTGGTATTCTCGGGTGGTGGTAATAACACCAATGAATTCCGTGCCTACGACACCGTTAGCGGAGAAAAACTCTGGTCGTTTGATACCCAGACTGGCATGGTGGCAGCGCCAATAACCTTTGAGCTGGATGGCAAGCAATATATTGCCGCCAGTGTCGGGATTAATCAGGCGGGGAATTATTTTGCGCCTAATTATTCAAGGCTTCTGGTTTTCGGCCTGGGTGGTGATGCGCAACTGCCACAGCCTCTGAGCTATACCCCAAGGGAGCTGAATCCGCCTGCACTGACTGCGTCACAGGATGTGGTTGCTAGCGGAGGGCAGCTTTATGGTCAATACTGTTCTGTCTGTCATGGTATTGGTGGTCAGCAACGTGGTGCCAATTTTCCCAACCTGATGGTGTCACCAATGCTGCACAGTCAGGATGCCTTTGATCAGGTCGTCCTGGAAGGCATCAGAGCTGACAAGGGTATGGTGTCTTTTGCAGATCAGTTCGGTGATGAAGAGAGTGAGGCAATTCGCTGGTTTATTGTTGCTCAGGCAATAGATGCTGTGAATGCCACACCACTTGCTCCGCCGCAGGATGTGGATGTACCGGAAGATCTGCATACAGATGAAGAGTAAAAGAAAAAAGTAAATAAAGAGTAAAGTCATCAATTCTCCAAAAGCACCGGCCCCTTAGGGAAGTCGGTGTTTTTTGTCCGCAATAAACACCTGCTGGATTTGATCCAGGGCAACTGCCCCAGGTAGCCGATCACATAAAATCCCCCACTGGAATAACCATTTGGCGAAAGTGGTTATAGTGGACAATGTCCTGTTTCTCCCTCAAAATTCGAAAGCTAGGGGGAATATCCACATTTCTTGAGGATTTCGCTTGTAAAGTCGATTTAATATCCATAACCGTGGCACCTTGAGTATGTTTACGAATCTACGCACAGTATTTTTACCGGTTTTACTGACATCCGGCCTTTGTATTCCCGTGACAGCCTGGTCTGCCAGCAGTTCTGAGCAATGGCAGGTGATTGAGGAATATTGTTACCAATGTCATAACGATGAGGACTGGGCGGGAAGTGTTGCTTTTAATCTGATGTCTTCAGATGAAGTTGCTCATGAAGCAGAAGTCTTCGAAGAGGCCATCAGGCGTCTGAAAGGTGGTCATATGCCTCCCCCCGGAGCGGAAAGGCCCGAAGAGTCTGAATTGAAGAAGCTTGTCTCCTGGCTAGAAAACACGCTGGATTCCGCCGCACCGTCGGCAATAGTCGGTAATGTTCCATTACGGCGCTTGAATCGTCGAGAGTATGAAAACGCAATCCGTGATTTGCTGGGCATGGAAATCGATGCTACGGCCTTGTTACCAGCAGATGATCTTGAAGGTGGCTTTGATAATAATGCCGAAGCACTTCAGGTATCGCCAGCATTTATTGACCAGTATCTGAATGCTGCCAGAACGGTTGCCCATAATGCTATCGGTGATCGTCGTCCCATTCCTGTTATGGAAACCTATGGCAGCGAAGCAGATATGATTATTTCTTTGCCGGCCAGAGGCACGCCGGGTACAGGTGTCCAGCAGAACCATATGGCGGGTATGCCATTCGGGACACGCGGTGGAATGAGTATTCGTTATAACTTCATGGCTGATGGGGAGTATGAGCTGAATATCGGCGATTTGGCTCTGGGCAGGGAAGTGCCTAATATGGAATTCAAAAATACCGTGGTAGCACTGCTTGATGGAAAAGAGTTTTTCCGCACAGAGTTGGGTGGTGATGAAGATCATGAGGCCATCGACCAGGAACAGGCTGATGCAGTATCAAGTATCAATCTGCGTCTGAAAGGTATTCGATTTAATGCAACAGCCGGACAACACATAGTCACGGTGACTTTTCTGCATCGCAGTTTTGCCGAAAGTGATGAGCGGGAGCCCGCTTTGGCAATGGAAGGTGGTCAGAGCAGGATTCATAAGCTGCATGCATTGCAGGTTCGTGGGCCGCTGAAAGTAACTGGTATGAGCGAATCGGAACCGCGTAAACGTATTTTTGTCTGCTATCCCAGAGAAACCGCTGAAGAAAAAGCCTGTGCAACTGAAATCATCACCAATCTGGCGGAGCGCGCATTTCGTCGTCCGCTGGAGCCCGAAGATCTGGATAGCCTGGTGGCCTTCTTTGAAAGCAGCAGACAATCCCAGGATTTCGAAGCCAGTATTAAGGAAGCGCTTAGCGCCATTCTGGTTAGCCCCCATTTCATTTATCGCGCCGAAGTGGGCCCGAAAGAGGGCGGGAGTATTTTGTTGTCAGACCTGGAACTGGCTTCACGCCTGTCGTTTTTCCTGTGGAGTAGTTTGCCCGATGAAGAATTACTCACCCTGGCAAGTGAAAACAAACTCAGTGACCCTGATGTGCTTAATGCCCAGATTTCAAGGATGCTTGCCGATGACAGGGCTAAAACACTGGTGGATGACTTTGCCTTTCAGTGGCTGAACCTTGCCAAGCTGGATGAAATTTCGCCAAACGGACGTCTGTTTCGCTATGCCAGCCGTTTCCTTGATCCAAGACCTATGTTCAAGCAGGAACTGAGCCTGTTCATTGACAGTATATTGCGCAGTGATCAGTCTGTAGTGAGACTGCTTGATGCCGATTATACTTACCTTAACGAGCGACTGGCTGCCCATTACGGCATTGAAGATGTTAAGGGTAGTGCCTTCCGCAAAGTAACACTGGAAGATGAATACCGTAAAGGATTGCTGGGCAAGGGAGCCATTCTGATGCTTACCGCCAACCCCAACAGGACTTCTCCGGTGTTGAGAGGGGCCTGGATTCTGGAGAGACTTCTGGCATCACCACCACCGCCACCGCCACCTAATGTGGAAACTGACTTATCGCAGAAACCCGGTCAGGCTCCCAAGACTCTCAGAGCGAGGCTGGAGCAGCATCGCGCGAATCCAAGTTGCTACTCATGTCATGGCGTTCTCGATCCGCTTGGTTTTGCACTTGAAAATTTCAACACCGTTGGACAGTTCCAGGAATATGATCTGGACACGCTTTCGATGATCGACGCATCAGGTGTTCTTCCCGATGGCACCCGGATCACCAGCCCTGAAGATCTGGTGAGCGCACTTGTTGCCCGCTCGGATCAGTTTGTCGAGTCGCTGACTGAACATTTGATGACCTATGCGCTGGGCAGACTGGTGGATTATCGGGATATGCCAACAGTAAGAAAAATTGTGCGGGCATCAGAAAAGGAAGATTATAGTTTTCAATCCATTGTTTTTAATATTGTGAGCAGCGATGCTTTCCGTATGCGAGAGAGTATGCTTAGCGCGAATGAAGCAGAAAATCAGCAACAGGTATCACTTTAATTACTCTTTAAATTTTAAAGAAAACAGGAAACGACCATGTTTATCAGCAAAAAACATCTTTCACGTAGAACATTCTTGAGAGGGACAGGGGCGTCTATCGCCCTGCCAATGCTGGATGCGATGACGCCTGCTCTGGCTCAGCCTGTCAATGGCTATGCTCG
Source organism: Gammaproteobacteria bacterium (assembly GCA_030427065.1). GTDB lineage: Bacteria > Pseudomonadota > Gammaproteobacteria > Pseudomonadales > Pseudohongiellaceae > Eutrophocola. The sequence goes on from JAUHWU010000005.1 coordinate 11,640, forward strand.
CATGGGATTTATCTATTTTCCCCATGGCGCTGTTGAGCATGAATGGGCGCCGAAACAGACTGGTACAGATTTCGAGTATTCAAGAATCCTTCAGCCACTGCAGTCACTTCACGATCATGTAACAGTGGTAAGCGGCTTGCGTAACAAGAGTGCTGAAGGTGGGCCAGCGCCTCATTCGGTTACTGAGCAAACCTGGTTGTCATGTGTCGCACCGGGTGATCGGGACAGGGATCCGGCAAGCATTAAAGGCATGACGGCTGACCAGATTGCAGCCAGAATAATTGGCCAGTCAACACCGTTACCTTCACTGGAATTATGCGGGGAGCCCGGTGGCGCAATCAATTATCGAACCCCTCAGCAGTCCCTGCCACTGGAAAGCAACCCGCGTAAGGTCTTCTATACCATGTTTGGTCAGGGTGACACTTATGATGAGCGCATCCAGATTCTTGATCAGTCCCGCAGCCTTCTGGATTATGTGCGTGAATCCACCGCCAGCCTGAATCGCAAACTGAGCGCAGCTGACCAGATACGTGTATCTGATTATCTGGACTCTGTGCGTGAAGTGGAAACCCGAATCCAGAAACTGGAAGAAGGCGCCCGTGAGCTTACTGGTTTGCCGGATGCGCCACTGGGGCCGCCTGATGACTTTACCGAGTTACTGGATATCCAGTTTGAAATGATCGCACTGGCTTTCCAGAATGATCAGACCCGTGTTGCTTCCATGCGTATGATAAAGGAAGCCAGCATGCGCGTATTTGACAACCTGGGCATTGCCGAATCCTTCCATCCTCTTTCTCATCATCAGGAAGACCCGGTCAAATGGGAGTTGCTGGTACGTATTCAACGCCACCAGACTGAGCGTGCAGCCAGATTTGCGCAACGTCTCAAGGAAATGGAAGATGTCGACGGCAGTATTCTCGACAACTCCATCATTCTGTTTGGCAGCAATATGGGCAACAGCGATGTGCACGGCGCCGACCACTTACCTTCTGTGTTGATTGGTAAAGGAGGCGGTATCAAGGGAGGACAGCACTTGCACTATCCCCAGGATACGCCCCATGCAAACCTGATGCATACCATGCTGGACAGGGTAGGAGTGCAACTGGATGAATTTGCTGACAGCACGGGGCCCTTTGCGGAAGTTTGATATGGCGTTATTTCGATTTACTGGTAACGCCGCTGTTATGGTAATTACGTTGGCTGGCGCGACCTTATCGAGTGCGCAAAACTTTATCCCTCTGGAGGTGCCATCGCCTCTGGGAGACATGGTCCGTAAACTGGACGTCAATGAGCGTGGACCTGATGGCAGCACACCCCTGCAATGGGCGGTCTATGACCAGGATGTGGCAAAAGTACGGGAACTGATTCGTGCCGGAGCTGATGTTAATGCAGCCAACAATTTCGGTGCCAATGCCATGCAGCTTGCTGCTGAAGTCGCCCATCGTGAAATCATGGATTTATTGCTTGATGCAGGCGCCGATGCAGATTCTCCTAACCCGGAAGGCCAGACTGCCCTGATGCTGGTGGCGCGTACCGGCGATGTAGCTGCAGCAAAATTACTTATTAAGAATGGTGCCACTATTGATGCTCGCGAAAACTGGGGGCAGCAGACAGCACTTATGTGGGCTTCCGCCCGTCGCCATCCGGCGATGATGGAACTGCTGATTCGTGAAGGTGCGAATATCAATGCTATCTCCGCTGTGCGTGATTACAACAGTCATGTCACTGCGGAAGGGCGTGCCAAGCGTCTTGACAGTGGTGGGCTCTCGCCGTTGATGTTTGCTGTCCGTGAAAACTGTAAAGCCTGTGTTGAGCTGTTGATCGAAAATGATGTGGATCTGGACCTTACTGATCCGGATGGTGTTTCACCATTATTACTGGCGATCCTTAATGCCAATTGGGATATTGCCCGTGAACTGATTGAAGCCGGCGCTGATGTTCAACAGTGGGACAAGTTCGGTCAGGCTCCCTTGTTTGCAGTCACCGGCAACCGCAATGACTCAGGTCTTAAAGTAGACGGCATCCTGAATGAAACGGATGGTTTGACCATTGCCAGAATGTTACTGGATGCAGGTGCCGACCCGAATATGCAGTTGTTTTACCGTCCTGCCAAAGCGCGTGGTGGTCCCCTTTCCAGAGGAACCACTCCCTTGATTCGTGCTGCCAGTGGTGGTGATGTTGAGCTAATAAAGCTGCTGCTTGAATACGGTGCCGAGGCAGATATGCCCCAGGCTGACCTGCAAACACCGGTTTCTGCACTGGCTGGTGCCCGTGGCAATCAGGAGTCTCTGGTTGAGGGCTTGGCCCTCCTGGTTCAAGCCGGTGCCGACCTGAACTTGAGGGCAGTGCCACATCATCTGCAAAGAGCTCGTGGAGGAACGCCATTACATTATGCCGTTCGCGCAAGGAACGACCTGGTGGTTAAAGCACTGGTGGAAGCTGGCGCAGATATAGATGGCAAAGATATCGACGGACTCACTGCGCTGGATTATGCGGAGTCACGGGGACAAATTTCTTTTACGGCCACGCGCCAGCCACCAAATAAAAAAATGGTAGATTTATTACGTAGCCTCGGTGCCAGTGAAGAACTGGATACAACACCATTCTGGCCCAATGTTGGACCACCGTTCTTTTATCCCTGGAATATCTTTCCTCTGGACCCGGAGGCAGAGCGTCACGCACTGGTACCTGGCTCCTTTGATCATCAGTAGTAAAATAATAATGAAAATAGATTATTCTCGCAGGATTTTCCTCAATAAAAGCACTCGTGCCATTGGCGCTGCTACTGTTGGTGGTCTGCTTTCTCCTCTGACTACAGGAGTCAGTGCCCAGCCCGTAGAAACCGAAATTATCCAGGTTGAATTAGGCTATGCCTGGGTATTACAAGGGGCGGGATGCAATGTGTTTACAATACCCGGCATGAATGAAAACGGCGCCCTGATGGTCGATGGCGGGCTGGCACAACACTCCGATTCCTTGCTTGATGCGGTCTATAACACTATAGGGCAGGATCGAATTCATACCCTTATCAATACCCATTGGCATCCTGAGCAGACAGGCTCAAATGAACGCCTGGGCGCGGAAGGTGCTGAAATCATAGCCCACGAGAAAACATCAATGTTTCTCAGGAATTCGGTCATGTCGTCACTGTATGAAGGACGTTATGGACCTTTGGCTGACGCAGGGCTTCCCACAAAAACCATTAAAAATACCGGCTCCATGAAATTTGCCGGTCAGGAAATTATTTACGGCTATTTACCCGCCGCACACTCTGATTCAGATATTTTTCTGTATTTCCCGATGCTTGATACCCTGGTAGCTGGTGGCCCGGTGACAGCAGGGCAGTGGCCGATTCTGGATATCAGACATGGCTCATGGATGGGTGGCCTGTTGAAGGCTTATGAAACGCTAGGCTCTGTAGTCAGTTCAGACACAGTGGTGATACCTGCTCATGGACCAATTATCAGTGGTACGGAAATTCTACGTATGCGCGCCATGTATACGAATCTGCATCTGGATCTGGCTGAGCAATTGAATTTAGGGATGGGGCCAAAAGATATCGTGAATATGGGATTGCTTGATCCGTATATTGATGATTTTGGCGATCCAACGCAATTCCTTGATCATGCCCATCGAAGCCTGCAACAGGCTTATGTTCCTGATTGAACAATAAGAGTATAAAACGCAGGCAGTTACTGCTTTGAATCGTTGTTTTATAACTATTTCTCATTTTCAGTCCCTTCGGAGTTGTGAGCTTCTTCACGTTTTTTGTAAATTCTCCAGCTGCAATGTCCATTATGAAGGGCTGATCACGCCAATTAATGCGCAACTGGAATACCCTCGTGGGTGACAGTAACTCCTTGTTATTTCCTGAAAAAAAATCTGGCTGGTATGGCTCAGTTCAAGATTAAGGGCCTGATAGTGATCCTGGGCGCTGGTTGTGCTGGATTAAAACAGGAATTTTTCAGGTTGAAGGGTGTAAATTAGATGTAATAATACATACTAATAGTCCCTAACAAGTTACTGTAATAAATAGGTTTTTATGAATTCAATATTGGTCAATTTATCCAGCCAGAAGGGGGTTACCTTACTGGAGTTGATGATAGCGACGGCTATCCTGGCCATTGTCATTACTGTGGCTGTCCCGAGCTTTTCGGACGCCGGGGATTCACAACGGCTGATTGGGGCTGCAGAGCAGGTATATAACCATATCCAGCAAGCCCGCTCGGAATCTGTCTCTGGTAATTTGCTAGCCTATGTCAATTTCAATGCCCCTGTTTCGCCAACAGCAGCATCGGCGACCTGGCAATACGGCGTCAGTACAGGCAATAGCCTTTGTGCACTTACAGCAACAACGCCTGCGACGGCAAATGCTTGCTTTATAGTGGTGAGCGATGGAGATGCCAATCTGGATCCAGGCGATGGCTCGGTGGATACTGATGATCTGGTACTTATGCGATATACCAGTTCAGACTGGGCTGGCGTGAGTATGCAAATTGATTCTTTTTCCAGTGGTAACACGCAACTTGTCTTTAATCCGGTTCGTGGAACATCCACTGATGGTGAAATAAATCTGGTGAGCGGCCTGGGCAAATTGCTAAGGATTGAATTAAGCCTTCTTGGCAGGCCGACCATTTGCTCCCCTGATGGGTCGATACCCAATTACAAGGTATGTTGAGATTCATGAAAAAGAAAGTGACTGCATTGCAAACCGGTTTCACGCTGACTGAGTTGCTTGTGACACTAGCCCTGGGTATGAGTGTTATATCTTCTGTGCTAATTGGTTATCTTGCAACGTATACCAGTTCAATGAATACATTGGCTGCAAGTAAAATGAACCAGGATTTAAACGCGGTTATGAATCTGATGATTACCGAATTCCGGCGTGCAGGATATTCCGGTGATGCAACAACTATCACCTCGCCAACAGCCAATATTTTTAACCAGATAGATAATACTACGCTGGAAGTCTACGACAGTATGGCAGGCAATACGGAGTTGGTCCCTGCGGGGGATGGCAGCTGGACTAATAATTTTGGTGGCACGCCAACCGCAACGGAAGGCAGCTGCATTGTTTATGCCTATGATCTTGATGAAGATGGCGTGGTTGATGCAAATGAACTTGGCGGTTTCCGCCTGAATAACGGCGCAGTGGAAATGCGTACTCTGGGAAATGTTGCAGACCCGGATACCTGCTCGAGTACAAGCAATACCTGGAATGCACTGACTGACACCGATTTTTTGACGGTCTCTGAGCTGGTTTTTAATCTGGATAATTCCCGCTGTATCAATACCCGTGAGCCTGATGGTATCAACAATGACCCGGGAGAAGATGCAACTATCGATGAGGCAGATGAGGCGGATTGTAACGATACACTCCCGATTGCCGCTAGCGGGGATATCACTGTTGAAACTCGACAAATATCAATCACGCTGACGGGAAATCTGACAAGCGACTCTTTCGTGCGGATTTCAATTAATCAGGAGGTCCGGGTACGCAACGACCTTGTGAGGATACATTGATGAATAAACTGCAGGCATTTCCAAGACAAGGGAAGTGGAAACAGAATGGAGCACTCACGCTGGCTGTTTCCATGACCATCCTTATGTTGAGTACTCTTGTAACATTTAATGTCTCCCGCGCAATTCTGATGGAACAAAAGATTACCAATAATGATACCCGTGCCAAGTATGCCTTTGAAGCTGCTGAGGCAGGTATGAATGCTGCAGTTGATTACATAACCACTGATCCGGATCGTAATGGTGACGGCGTTCTCGATCCTCTTGTTTTTGATCTGGTCACTGATGCCGATAATCTTGGTGATAGTAATACAACCCTCATAGGCTCCAGCACGGTAACAGTGACTTTGACAGACCTTTCGGGAAACATGACTCAGGTCAGGATCGTATCTTTGGGTATGAGTGATGACCGTAGTGCTTCCCGCACGGTTACTCAAACTCTGGTAACTATCAATCCCTTGCCCAATGCACCGGACAACCCGGTAATTACACGTGGCAGCATGATTATCGGTGGATCAGCAACAGTTCATAATCAGGAAGGTCACAGTACCATCTGGACTGGTAGTGAAATTGATATGGGATCCAATGCCAGTACCTCAACTGAAGTTCCTGATGTCGGTGGTGCGGGATATCCGACCTGCATGGATATTCCAGGAAGCTGCTCTCTGGTACAAGCCTCAGATAACTCTATTAAGGGGCTTGACGTTATTGAAAATGATTCCAGTTTGAGCGCGTTATCCGGAGATGATTTTTTTGAAAACTTCTTCGGTGCCAGCCCCTCTTCTTATAGGGCATCCATGGTGACTATGGAAACAACTGCTGCCAGTGCCAATACAGATATTGATCTGGCCTCCCATGAAGTTATCTGGATAGAAGGTAATACAAATTTCTCTGGTGTCACTGTTGGATGTGAGACAGCGGTAACTGGAAGTAATACCTGCCCCAACGCTAATACCAAGCCGTCAATAGTGATTGTAAATGGCGATGCATCATTCAGTGGTGGTAATCAGTTTTTTGGCATTTTGTTTGTCAGAGGTGGAGTAAATATTATAGGAAATACTACAATTAGAGGAGCAATGGTTACTGCAGGTGATGCAGTAAGCTCTACTGGTGGTAGCTTTGATGTCTGGTATAACTCCTCAATTCTCGCAGGAACCTCATTGGCCGGCGCCTCTACAGGCAGTGCCGGTACATGGAAGGATTTTTAAAATCGGGAGCATATGATGAAAATTTTCAGACATAGAAATTCAGGCTTTGGCCTCATAGAAATTCTGGTAACACTGGGGATACTGTCAGTCGGTATTCTGGGTGTCACCACTTTGCATGGGGTTATTACCAGGCAAAGTGCAGATAATAAAGCTCGCGCAGAGGCACTTAACATTGCTCAGTCGCGTATCGAGCAAATGCGTAACTATACCAACTCTGCCAATTCGGTGACGGAGTTCAATACCCTGTATGCCGATACCACTGGATACAGTAATAACGCCACTATTAATGGAGTGAGTAGCTCTTTTACCCGCTCAGAAAGTATCTCCTCTTCGGGATCTGTCAAGGATGTCATTGTAAAGGTGGACTGGACAGACCCCTCCGGTGATGGACAGTCAATTAGCCTGAATACAGAGTTATCGTTTGTTTCGCCTCGAAAAGTCGGGGATGCGGCCCTTGAGGCAACAGATGAGAAGATAGACTCCCCTACTGGAAGAGCAAGGCTTGGTGACGGTTCGCTGGATAATGATCAGGTAGCGTCAGCAAGTAGCAACGGTGATGGTACCAGTGAACTTATCTCGGGCCGCAACAGACTTCTGGCGGTAGGAAGTGATGTGGTATTGACCCTGGTGGAGGCTTGTCAGACAGAACAGGGGTCCTGTGCAGAGTTTGTCAGGATCAAAGGCAGGGTTTATATCGACAGAGATGAGTTACCCAACCTGGCTCCAGGTGCGGTACATATTATTGCCTCTGACGCAGCCTTTTGTGCGCGCCACTATATTCCTTATGGTGGGACCGAGTCCAATCGTACACCAGTAACTGATAACGACACTTCTACGGTTAAAACCTCAGCTAACTCCAGTGGAGAATATGAATATTTTGATTACACCTGTTATCTGGGGGGGGGGCTGGCATGGTAATGTAGGGATGCTGGTTTCCGGTAATACCAATTATGATGTCTGTGTGGGGGATCCGACTTCAATTCAGGACTATGAGAAGCCGGTAAGGGCTTCGCGTCGGGTTTACCGCGGTATGCTATACAAGATTGATGACAGTGAAGCGGATGGCAAGGAAAAAATTTCCGGATCTGATCTGGTGCAATATTATACTCAAGGTGTAGGTGACAGTGTTGTTTTGCCCTTGCCGGAATCGGGCGATATGACCCATGATTTTGTTATTACTGGTGCCTTTTCTACATCAGAGTTGAGTAATCCAAACCCTTGTAAAAATCTGGGCTCCATGACCAGGGCGGACTCTGTAGTTGATGGCGAGGTTGGTGGTTTGTTCAAAGGAATTCCTGATGATTTCTACTGCCTCAACGATGGCTATCAGAATGCGGTTTCTACTCTTGATACCATACGCCCTGGCTTTGCTGTTGAAACAGATGCTACTTATGGTAATACCTGTCCCTACAATCCAGCCGATCCCCCGGCGGCTCTCCACCATGTTATGGGCAGTGTCACCATGAGCGCCGCTGTTTCCGATGAGAACACCCAATTGGCAACCGGTATAACAGTGTTCACTTCGGATGGTCCGGGTACCTGTATAATGGGGGCGTTGCAGGTTGATGGTGTGAACAATGAATACAGCAAAGACTATGACTGTGTTATCTATGACTGGCATACTACCGTCAATGGTGTGGAAGTATTAAATGGGTGGAATGGTTATATTGAAGTTGATTATGACCAGTCCAGTATGAGCTGCGATCCGAACCGGATTACCCTTTCTGATGTCACTACGAACAGCATTGGTAATGATTTCAGTAATTGTTCGCCGGGATCGTTCATCTTTTTTACCGGGACGGTTCTGGATACCCCTAATAATCGTGAAATTTCTACGGTGTCCATCAGTGATACTGGTGGCAGTTGCACTCTTGCACCGGATGGTATGAGTTTCAGTTGTATTACCGATGAGTTTGCGTTGGGAGTGACAGACTGGACTGGTAATATCAGCATTAGCTCCGATGCCAACGTTGTTTGCACGGCAACTGGTACAGGCGATAATCCAGGTGTGTTCTCCTTTGTTGCAGAATCGTCTGGATTTGTAAATCTGGATATTACGCTTAGCAACAGTCAAAATGCATGTCCCTAGTAGTGAGTTAGCATATTGGAACAGATGACCTTTTCTTGATTATGCTATGCTTTTTTGATGAAGTGCTGCTGCTCTCTTTAGTAGATTAGCTGGCTGTCTAAAGAGAGCAGCAGAGTCATGAATGGAAATCTGTAATTTCATGTACCAGGAAATGAAAAAAGCAATTTACTTAAGTGATAAGATTTTTCCAGGAGGCAGTGTGAAAATGACCAGCGGCTTTACCCTGATTGAAATGCTAATAGCGATAGCTATCATGGGCATATTGACCATGGTTGCCTATCCCGCATATCAGGATAGCACGAGGAAATCCCGTCGCTCTGATGCTATGGCGGCAGTGCTGAGCGTTCAGGTAGCCCAGGAAAAATTTCGTGGTAGCTGTCCTTATTATGCGCAGAATATCGGCGCCAGTAATATCTGCGGAGCCAATGCTGGCGCCAGTACTGTTGCTTCTGTAACCACGAGTAATGAGAGTTATTATACTCTGAGCATTGAAGCTGCAACTGCAACAGGCAATGCCTACACTATTGTGGCAACGCCGACTGGTTCTCAGGGAGGTGATACAGCGTGTAGTCCTATGAAAATTGCATTCAGTGCAACCAATCCGGGGGGACTGAAAACACCTGCAGACTGCTGGTAGTCTCAACCTTTACCAGTATTACCAGTAACACCATGCCTGTTATGTGATCTTTACACTACTCACAATGTAACGGCTGCCCGTTGCTGTTTTCCACTACTCCATCTCCATCGGAGTCTTTGGCATAGCGAGTTCTTCCAGTAAAACTCACTATAATCTGTCTTGCCAGCGCAGGATTTTTATCTACAGGGCAAAAGGTAAAATTTCCATTCTGGTGATTTGTTGTGCCTCGTGGAGTCATCTGCAGATATTGTTTGCTTCGAAAGGAATTGAAGCTGAGATCTCCCTGGGCAGCAATAGCGTCCAGTTTATAAAGCAAACGATCTTTTCCGTTTAATGTCCTGTCAGCATTGTTGTCTGTAAAAATGATACTACCTTCATGCCACTTACCCTGACATGTTTTGCCATCACTACTGCGACAGAATGTCACCATTTGTGCTTCAAAAACAGCGGCCGATCTGGCCATGGCAATAGCGGCCATAATGTCCGACATCACACCGTCAATGCGTTTTACTTCCTGTGATCGGGTAAATCCATTTGGAGCAAAGCTAGCTAATAAAACGCCAACAACTGATAGCATCAGTAATAATTCAACCAGAGTAATTCCTTGATTTTTTCTACTCATCACACCTCCCTGTGTACCATTGCAGTAAAGACCAGGTTTGCATAATTGTAAAGTCTCATTCCAATTCCATTAATTTGAATATTCGTCAGGAAATATGCCGGTCATATTGAGCTTTGGATAAGCTTTCCCGATTTGGAATATGGATTATTTGTGAATTCGCATATATGTTGTTTACACTAAAAATCAACAAGTTATAATATTGTCATAACAACCTTGGCATTTCGGTTTCAAGCCTATGAGCAATACATTCAAGCAGAATGACCACGCTCTAAATTTTCTATCTTTTTCCCAATTTCTACTCTCCCTGTTTGGATTGGTTTTGTTGCTTTACAGCCAGATCCTGCTGGCCCAGCAAACAGAGCCTACAACCGATTTCGGGCGCAAACGGCTCGAGATAGTCAGAACTGAACTGGCTCCTAAAATAGATGGTGTGTTGGACGATGAAATCTGGAAGACTGCGACGGTTATTTCAGACTTCCATCAGTTCCAGCCAGTTGATCATGGCGAGCCCAGTGAGAGAAGTGAATTTTATATTGCTTACAGCGAGCGATTTTTCTACGTAGCTGCCCGCTTGTATGACAGCGACCCTTCTGCCATCAGTGCCAGGCAAATGGTTCAGGGGGGCAACATGCAGTTTGATGATGCCTTTGAATTTATTCTGGATACCTTTAATAACGGGCGTACCGGTTATCAATTCCAGGTAAATCCAAATGGGATTCGTCGCGAAGGTGTGTTCGATCAACCCAATAATCTGAATCGAGACTGGACCGGTATCTGGCGGGTAGAAAGTAAAGTTGATGATCAAGGCTGGACTGCCGAAGTTGCCATTCCATTCAATACCTTAAATTTTGATCCTGACACAGAAGAGTGGGGATTTACCATCGCCAGGACTATTGCCCGTAAGCAGGAAGAAATTGCCTGGTCCTCTTTTAACCGTAATATCAATCCAACCACAACGGGCTTAATCACTGGCATAACTGATATCCGTCAGGGTATTGGTCTGGATATTATTCCTTCAATCGCCATGGCAAGTGCTAAAGATAATGTGACAGGCATTGGTGATGATCGTGTCGATCCGTCTCTAAATGTGTTTTATAAAATCACCCCGAATCTTACCGGTGCGCTAACCCTTAATACCGACTTTTCTGCTACAGAGGTCGATAACAGGCAGGTAAACCTGAGCCGGTTTTCGTTATTTTTTCCCGAGAAACGCGACTTCTTTTTGCAGGATGTTGATATTTTCAGTTTTGGCGGGCTTGGTGGTGGCGGCAATTTCAATAATAACCAGAATGGTATTCCTTTTTATTCCAGGCGCATTGGTTTGAGCCGTAGCGGACAGGCAGTAGATATTGATGCCGGGCTCAAAATGACTGGTCGGGTAGGACAATGGAATGTTGGTGCTTTGGCTGTGCAACAGGGAGATACAAATGCGCTTGATGGACAAAGTTTATTCGTAGGTCGTGCTGCAATGAACGTACTCTCAGAGTCCAGCGTGGGAGCTATTTTTACCCAGGGTGATCCCAATAGCGAGACCGACAACAATCTGGCCGGAGTGGATTTCAGTTACCAGAATACCCGCTTTTCTGATCGTTACACCATGCGAGGTAATGCCTGGTACCAGCAGACAGACACTGATGGCCGGACCGGTGATGACAAAGCCTATGGTGCCAGAATAAACATGGATACACAGGGTAATGGGTTCGGGGGAAATATTGGTTATACCTATATTGGAGAAGATTTTAATCCTGCGCTGGGTTTTGCCAACCAGCGTGGAGTTGAATCTTTAGCCTTACAGGGAAGGTTTCGATATTTCCTGCGCAACAACCCACTGATTAGAACCTTTAATATATTTGGGCGCTTTACCCACGATCGTGATCTGGCTACCGGCGAATTGGTCAGTGAGAATTTTTTTACTCGAGTCATCAATCTTAATACGCATCGCGGTGACCAGATCGGACTTGGTGTAGGGAGAAGTCGGGAAGGCCTGGCTACTGATTTTGAGATAAGGCCAGGCATTGTCATACCAGCGGGAAAATACAGTTTTATGAATATCAACGGGCAGATTGAGATTTCCAACCAGCGAAATTTTGCCCCTTTTGTCAGTTTTAACATTGGTGAGTTTTATGACGGCGATCGCAGCCAGTATGGCACTGGATTGGAATGGCGACCTGATGAACATTTTTTTCTGAATCTCAGTTACAGCTATCAGGATATTAAACTTCCCTATGGCGACTTTGTCATACGCCAGGTTACCGCAAATGCCAATTACGCGTTCAATTCCAAATGGTCCTGGGTAAATCTTGTGCAGTTTGATAATGCATCAAGCTCAGTGGGTATAAACAGTAGATTACGCTGGAACCCTGAGGCAGGTGAAGATCTTTTTATCGTAATAAACTATAACTTCGATTCTGAAGGTGCGTTCTCGCGATTAAGTCGGGAAAAGTCAGAGATTGCGCTTAAATACACTAAAACATTTCGCTACTAAAGTGGCGTTGGATCAATGTCAGCTTTGAGCTAATGAAGTAGTATTGATCAATACTCCATTAGCGCAATATATTTTAATTATGCTTGAAATACATGCCAGGACTGATGCTGGATTAGTCAGAACCAATAATGAAGATTATTTTTTCATTGATCCGGAAAATCAATTAATAATTGTTGCAGATGGTGCTGGCGGTTATGAGTATGGTGAAGTTGCCAGCCGACTTGCTGTAGAAAGTTGTTATCAGTACCTCACCAGAGAAGATTACCTGCAGGATACTTCGGATATCACACAGACTTTGATGGATAGTATTACCTTTGCTAACCAACAAGTTATCGCCTACAAGAAAAAACATCATTCCGGCAGTAAAATGGGGACTACGCTTTCCTGTGTTTATGTTGGTGACGAAGTTGCCAACTTTGCCTGGATGGGCGATTCAAGAATTTTCCTCATAAATTGTAAAGCCAACCGGGTAACCCAGCTCAGTACTGACCACACCTTGTACCAGGAGATGCTGGCCAGGGGAGAAGTAGGTCAAAGCTACAAGAAGAGTATTCTTAGCCGAATGCTTGGAAACAATCCTTATACCCGCCCGGATGGCGGTGAAGCAGAAATACACAGAGGTGATTTATTGCTGGCCTGTTCTGATGGCTTGAGTGATCTGGTTAGTGAAGAAAGAATGCTTGAAGCACTGGTGGCAGCGGAAAATGATCATGAGAAAGGCATTGAAGCCTTGATCGAGCTGGCCAAAGGGCAGGGTGGTAGAGATAATATAACCGTAGTTATAGCTGAAGCCAAAGGGGCCTGCGATCAGGTCTGAAGCTGTTTATACTTAATCAGGCTCCCTGGATTGTAGTCTATTCCACGCGGATGGTTTCCTGCAGCAGCCGCAGCATCTCCCCCATGGTCTGGATTCTGTCAGCAGGGTCTTTTTGCAGACAGCGAAGTGTCACTGACTCGAGGATTTCAGGGATATAGTAATTGACGATCTCTGAAGGTGGCTTTGGCACATCCTCAAGAGTGCTTCTTACCAGCGCATCCATGGTTTCTCCCTGGGCAGCAGTTTTTCCTGCAAGAATTTCATAAATAATAGCGGCCAGACTGTAAATATCCGTTCTGGCATCGATTGCGGGATCTTTTTTGATCTGCTCTGGTGACATATAACAGATTGTGCCCTGCAGCTTGGCCTGTCCAGTGATACTGATATCCTCTGTATCCAGCGGCAAGCCTTCACCCAGCTGCTCGTGAGTGCCTTGAATATCCCATACTTTAGCCAGTCCCCAATCCATCAGTATGACTTCACCAAACGGGCCTACCAGAATATTTTCGGGTTTTATGTCACGGTGTAAAACGCCATGGCAATGCGCATATTCAAGGGCATGACCTACCTGGATGATGACATCGGTCAGCTGGGTGAGGTCATAACGGTCGCGATAATCAAGGATTTCACGCAGGGTATAACCATGAACCAGTTTCATGGTGAAATAATAGTGGCCATTATTGTCCCGGCCCAGTTCATAGGTTGGAATTGTATTTGGGTGCTGAAGCATCGCGGAGACCCTTGCTTCTCTCAAAAGGCGCTGTTGCTCGATCGGGTCGCCGGCAAACTCTGGTTTTAGGGTTTTGTAGCAGACATAACGGCCCAGGTGCATGTCCTTGCAGGATTTGATCAGGGATTTTCCGCCCTTGGCGATAGTAGAGAAAAAGGCATAGCGCAAATTAAAATCAATTTTGGCGGGAAGAGGTTTGTCAGTATCTTCCTTGTAGACGTTTGCGTATTCCTTGACCTGAAATTCTGGAAACTTCGGCATAGTAGTTCAAGCAGTAGCGTGTGTAATGAATAAAAAAGTTGAGGTGTTATTGACAGCCATAATGGGCTGTAACCTTTGATTACTGACTATTTTGACAGATCGTATCCGCCATGTCTCCATGGAGTTGTGCACCAGCGCAGGGCATTAATGCTCCAATATGGTGCTAAACATGATCAAATATGTGCAAGTCTGCCTTGCTGGTTAGTTAGAAGTGATTAATGAATAATCTATTCAAAATAATTCAAGTGTACGGAAACCATGGTTTTTAGCACTTTAATCTTTTGCAGAGCCATAGCCTGAGGTACACTTGAGCGCTTTTCTGCACCGTTATGTGACAAAACACTACTTAGGTATACAAATTGCATAATGGAGAACTCAACCTATAAAAACATGTTAGGAGAATAGAACACATGAAATCCAAGTTGGAATATATATGGCTCGATGGTGACGTACCTACCCAGGGCCTTAGAAGCAAGACCATGGTCAGATCTGATTTCGGCGGTACACTTGAAGAATGCCCAATGTGGTCATTTGACGGCAGCTCAACCGGACAGGCAGAAGGCGGTGATTCAGATTGTCTTCTGAAGCCGGTATGCATCATTCCAGACCCTGATCGTGCTAATGGTTATCTGGTGATGACTGAAGTTCTGAGTGCAGACGGTACTCCTCATTCAACCAACAGCCGTGCCAAAATTGATGATGACGATGAGGATTTCTGGTTCGGATTTGAACAGGAATATTTCCTGTGGGATCCCGATACTAACCTGCCTCCCGGCTTTCCTCATGCGGGCTACCCTCGCCCCCAGGGTCCTTACTACTGTTCAGTAGGTGCCAGAAATGCCTATGGTCGTGCAATGGTTGACGAGCATCTGGACCTTTGTCTGGAAGCTGGTCTGAATGTTGAAGGGATTAATGCGGAAGTTGCTGCCGGTCAGTGGGAATTCCAGGTGTTTGCAAAAAGTGCTGCCCGTGCCGGTGATGAAACCTGGCTTGGCCGTTACCTGTTGGAAAGAACTGCTGAAAAGTATGGCATGGCCATTGAATGGCATCCAAAACCCCTTGGTGATACTGACTGGAATGGCTCAGGTATGCATGCCAATTTCTCCAATGGCCTAATGAGAGACTCTGGTGATCAGGATGTTTTCACTAAAATCTGTGAAGAGTTTGGTAAAAATATTGAGCGCCATATCAGTGTTTACGGTGCACATAATGATCAGCGTCTGACAGGCAAGCATGAGACACAGTCTATTGATGCCTTTAGTTATGGTGTTTCCGACCGTGGAGCGTCCATCCGTATTCCTATCGGTACTGTGGAAGATGGCTGGAAAGGTCGTCTGGAAGATCGTCGTCCAGCTTCCAATGCCTGCCCTTATGCCGTTGCCGCAGCCATTGTAAAAACTACTAAAGAAGCTCTCGCCTGATTTAGTCAGTTTTTCGAAATGTCATTAAGGCCGGTTGGTTACTCCAATCGGCCTTTTTTATGCTTATAAAGAATTCTTCTGACTCCTTTTCAATTTCTGAACTCATCGGGCCTGACGAAATTTGGGTATTTACCCGGTTGCAGATTTTGTGATTTCATGTCACCAGGTAAAGCAATGCAGTCCATGACCCTGGATAACTGGAGAATAGCTCATGATCCGCAAAATACTGTTAATTGTAATTTTTCTCTATGCCAATTCTCTTCAGGCACAGCCGCCGCAATTTCAGGTTCCCCAGCTTCCTGAAGGAGATGGCAAGCAGCTCATCGAAATAGCCTGCTATAGCTGCCATAGTTCCCTTAACATAGTACGATCTGCAGGCTATGACACCGCTGCTGAATGGGAGCATGTTTTTTCCGCAATGGTGAATCTGTCAGAGGCGCAGTCAGCCACAATTGCTGACTACCTGGCAGAGCATTTCCCTGCGGACGAGACACAACGACCTACACTGATTGCCGGTGAGACGCAGATTAATATCAGGGAATGGATGGTGCCGACATTGGGGCAACGCGCCAGAGATCCCATTGAGGCGCCTGACGGGTCTATTTGGTGGACTGGCATGTGGGCAAGCCTGGTGGGAAAGCTTGACCCTGAAACGGGCGAAATGAACGAGTATAAACTTCCCCTGGCAGCCAGGCCTCACAGTATCGTGCCTGATGAAGATGGCAATATCTGGTATACGGGGAATAGTAACGGCACTATTGGCAAACTTGATCCTGACACAGGCTTGATCACCGAGTATCCAACGCAGGCCCGCGATCCCCATTCTGCTGCATTTCACCCGAATGGAAATTTGTATTTCACGGCACAGGGAGCAGGTATGCTGGGGCGTCTGGATCCTGAAATCGGTGAGTTGACAGAAGTGGCTTCAGAGCCGCGCCCCTATGGTATCCAGGTAGCGGCAAACGGCACTGTCTGGGTTGCCTTTAATGGCACCAACAAGATCGGCGCCCTTGATCCTGAGTCCATGCAGATACGTTATTACGATATTCCCAACCAGGCCTCGAGGGTCAGAAGGCTTGGTCTGGACAGCAAGGGCGTGGTCTGGTTTGTTAATTCCACACAGGGAAAAATCGGCCGTCTTGATCCCGCTACCGGCGATATCCAGCAATGGGATTCGCCCAGTGGTCCAAGCTCTCACCCTTATGCGCTGGCCGTGATAGATGACAAGGTCTGGTATAACGAGTCAGGTATGCGCCCGGATGCCCTGGTACGTTTTGATCCTGACACTGAAACCTTTCAGAGTTGGGCCATCCCGTCCGGTGTCGGGATTGTCAGGAATATGTGGGTTACCAGAGAAGGCAGCCTTCTGATTCACCAGAGCAGTTCCAACAGAATTGGCCTGGTGGAAATTCAGTAGACGTTAAGACTCAGAGATCTGGATATTGCGCCATTGTTTGTTGAAACTGAGCAGCAAGTGAAAGCGTGGGGTTCAGCTCAAGTGACCGGCGCATTAACGGAATCGCTTCGGCGATCAAACCGTTATTGAGATAAAAAACCGCCTGGTTGGCAAGAACCGGTGCGAACTCACCAAAGTACTCCAGATATTTTTCAAAATAATGCGTCGTCATTGAATAATCCTGTAAATTAATCGACATGCTATGGAGCATATTGTAGGTGTTCGGGTGCTGGCTTAATGACGCTTCGGGCTTTATTTTGACCGAATCATAAAGTTGTCTGTATTTTTCAATGTTCCCGGCTCTTTGATAGATATCCATCAGGTAGAATTCACTGAAATAGGAATCGTCCATCTGGCTGTCTGCCATTTTCAGGGCCCAGAATTCTGCCTGCTCAAAATTACCCTGCTGTAAATAGTTTTCTGCTGACATGGTCTGATGTGCCAGTGCATCTGGCCAGTACTCTACAACGGGCTTAATGATGTTTTGACTAAATAGCCCTCGGTTTTGCCCTTTAACTGCCGTATGAATACTTCTTGTTGCTGTTATATAAACCTGGTTATAGATAGGATTTACAGGGCTCCAGACAGTATCAGTTGACTGGTTTTTTACTATCCGGTTCAGGACGCTCATGTCTCGTAGCCAGAGCAGATCATTCACGGTGAAAAAGATAAAGACTATCGAGCCAAATGTGATGGCGAGTTTGCTAAACCATGGCTTTAAGGAAACCGTAAAAGTATTAGCTACTATGTCTTCAGAGCCTCTTATCACTAATGCCAGAAAGAAAGGCATGATAGTCAGTGGCACTGGCAGTTGGTAGGGAAAGCTTAATTGGGAATTGAACATGCTGCCTGTCACTACAATGATTAGTAGGGCAAACAACAGTCGCTTATTGCCTTCGCTCCGGAGGATTAATTTAAAAATCAGAACGCACATGGCTACTATTACCAGCAATAAAAGAAATAGCCCGAAAAAGCCAAGCTCGACTGCAAGTTCAATCACATCGTTGTGTACTCGCTGAACACCAAGGATCCTGTAATGCAGGTACTTGCCATTATTGGCTGCCTCAAAAAAATTACCTAAACCCGTGCCGAAAATCGGATAATCCTTGATGATTTCGATGGCGCTGGTCCAGATCAGATAACGCTCGCCTCCAGTATCAACGGCATTGGCATTGATATTTGTCACAATGGAAGACAGTTCATAGGCGGCAACTTCCCAGAATGGGTTGAAACCCTCACTGTTTACATTGATTAACAGCATAAGGCAGGCAAATGCAGCCATTGTGGATTTTGTTTTGTCCTTGTTCCAGTGCAGCCATTGGCTTCTTCGGGATTTGTCGGCAAAAACAAAAATCACGATCAGGACTGCTTCAAATGAAATTGCCATCCAGACAGCACGTGTCCTGGTATAAAAGGTATAGGTCAGCAGGATGCACAAGGCAAAGGCATAGTACCAGCCCCTGGGGGAAGACAGCTTTTCCTTGAAGAGAAAGTACAGCGGCAAAAAGGCGGTTAGCACCATCACCTGCCCGGCCATATTGCCATTACCAAACGTGGATGAAGGCGGGGAGGTTTGAGGAATGCCATTAAAGTTGAACAGGTACTGGCTTATTCCTATACAGGCAGTAATCAGCCCGCCGAGAATAGCCAGGTTAATGACTGTGTCGATATTTTTTTCGGTCTGGGAAATGTTAATCCCCAGCAGAAACATGGCAAAACCTACGTACCACTTGTTCCATTTATAAACCCAGAAGTCGGGATTATTAGCCCAAAGAATTGATAGAGTCCCTGCTACAAAAAGCAGGCCGAAACATATTCGTGCCGGAGAAAAGGTGAGGGTTACGTCGGGTTGTTTTTTCTGCAGCCAGAACCATAAAAGCAATAGACCCGAAACATAGATCTGCGAGGCATAGGACTTTAATTCCATCGGGGTTGCCACCGGCGGGTAAGTCCATGCGCCGACAAGGCAAATGATCGGAATTATGACGGCTATCCAGAATGCAGGAATTTCAGGTCTTCTTCTGATTATCACATTTGCTGCTGCAGGATTTGACTTACCTGGATTACCGGCATTATTGTTTCTGGATTTCCTGCTCTTTTTTGCCATTGAATGAATAAAGTCCCGCAGACTGATTTAGGAGCTGAATTATAGCCTTTGATATTATTTCACGCATGCGGAATCTGTTCTAATTATTAGACATATCTTGGAAAGGCTCTTATTCTATTATTGGTCAGAAAAAAATTACTATATGATGATGAACCGGACTCAGTGATTCAATCCTGTCTGGTTGGCTTATTTTCAGGGGAAAAATAATGAAGTGTAAAGTTTATCAAAGAGCGGTGCTTTTTCTTTTATCAATTCTGATTTCATCCAGTCTGATGGCTCAGACTGCAGCTGAACGAAGGGAACAATTAAGCCGCATGATTCCACAGCATCCAGGTCAATTGGGTGCTCTTGCGCCGGAAAACCTGGCCAAGGATCGTCCGGCGCCCGCTTTTGATCTTACCGGCACCTGGTTTGTGGATCTCAGTGAGGGGTTTTCCAATTTTATGTATGGGCCTCCTTACCCTGAATTTATTGGTCAGACAAAACTCGATTTTGAAGAAGGCCAGCGTGCCAGGGCTGAAGGTCGCCCCTATCGGGATGCAATCGGGCAGTGCTTCCCGGCCGGCATACCCATGATAATGACTCGCGTGTGGCCTATCGCCATGGTGCAATTGCCAACCGTGATTTATATGGTGTCAAATTTTAATAACAGCTTCCGGCAGATTTTCCTTGATGGACGGGATTATTCCGATCCAGATCTGGTCATATATTCCTATAACGGTGAATCAATTGGCCATTGGGAAGGGGATGAGCTTGTAGTGAATACTCGCTATATTGAGACCTATAATCATTTTATTGATACCGGTATTCCTATTTCTGAGGATTTTCGTATGCAGGAAAGGATGCGACTTCTGGAAAATGGTGAAGTACTGGAAATTGAGCATATCATGACCGATCCCAATGGTTGGGTGGGGGAATGGCGCAATACCAAACGCTGGTTAAGAGTGGATTACACGGATATTGGCGAGGTTGAATGTTTACCGGATCTTAATGACAATTTACCGAGCACACAGGCGGGTCAGGATGGCTTGACAAGGTAAGCCATCAGTCTGAAGAAATCGTTTTTAAAACATATTTTGAATCAGGATCAAGAAATGAAACCATTAAAATTTCTCAATAATGTTATTTATTCCGGTGCTGCTGCGCTGGCTTTGCTTGCTGTACCTGTGACGGCACATCATTCCACTGCGGCGTTCGATAATGAGACTGTGGTAAAGATAGAAGGTGAGGTGACCCAGGTCAGGTGGATAAACCCTCATGCGTCCTTCAAGCTTGAGGGCACCGCTGATGGTGGACCTGATGGCCTGTGGACTATTGAAATGACGGCGCCCAATGTGCTGATTAATCAGGGCTGGAAGCGTAGCTCTGTTAGTCCTGGTGACAAGGTGACGGTATTTGCCAATCCTCTGCGAAATGCGATAACCCTTAATGATGGAAGCCAGGGTGGATTGTATGTTGGCGTGATTTTGGCAGATGGGTCGACCCTGGGTCGAACAGATGGTGAGGGAGAAGGATCCAACAGGTAGCCAGGCAAGTTATAGATTTATCTATAACTTATAAATTCAGGGTATAAAAAAAGCGCCACAATTGTGGCGCTTTTTTTTGGAGCTTGTTTTAACCAGAGAATCTAGTTCTGGCTAACAAACTCAGGATAGGCTTCCATACCACATTCGGCAAGGTCAACACCTTCGTACTCTTCTTCTTCAGATACCCGGATACCCATAACTGCTTTGATAATGAACCAGGTAATAAGGCTGGTAACAAATACCCAGACAAAGATAGTGAGCATTCCGACCAGCTGGCCACCTATAGAGGCTCCGCCTGTTACACACACTACCATGACACCGAATATACCGACGGTACCGTGTACAGATAGCGCACCAACCGGATCATCGATTTTTATCTTGTCAAAGAACAGAATGCTGAATACCACGATCACGCCACCTACCATACCAACGATAGTAGACATCAAAGGACCAGGAGAAGCCGGGTCTGCAGTGATGGCAACCAGGCCAGCCAAAGCGCCGTTAAGCACCATGGAAAGATCCGCTTTACCGAACAGTATGCGGGCAACAATCAGGGCGCCAATAAGGCCGCCGGCTGCTGCAGCATTTGTGTTAAGGAATACGTTGGCAACTTCGTTGGCAACGCCGATACCACCCAGTTTCAGAGTTGATCCGCCGTTAAAACCGAACCATCCCATCCAGAGGATGAAGGTACCCAGTGTTGCCAATGGCAGGTTTGCACCAGGGATCGGGTGAACTGAACCGTCTGCACCGTATTTACCTTTACGTGGGCCAAGCAGTAAAACGCCAGCAAGGGCTGCAGCTGCGCCAGCCAGATGCACAATGCCTGAACCGGCATAGTCAGAATAATCAAGAGCATAGATACCAAATACAGAATCGCCGTTCCAGGTCCAGCTACCTTCCATTGGGTAGATCAAACCGGTCATGACAATTGCAAAGGTAAGGAATGCCCAAAGCTTCATGCGTTCAGCAACCGCACCTGAAACAATCGACATGGCTGTAGCAACAAACACAACCTGGAAGAAAAAGTCAGAAGCGCCTGCGTATTCGCCCATGTCTGCGAATCCGGCTTCGTTGGAAGCTTCGAGGATTGCAGCGACTGCAGCATCATCCATCTGTGCAACAGTCGTTACACCGCTAAGGAAATAGCCACCGTCATACATGATCTCGTAACCAC
The DNA here is from genome assembly GCA_030427065.1 of Gammaproteobacteria bacterium. Taxonomy (GTDB): domain Bacteria; phylum Pseudomonadota; class Gammaproteobacteria; order Pseudomonadales; family Pseudohongiellaceae; genus Eutrophocola. The sequence continues at coordinate 33,696 of JAUHWU010000005.1, forward strand.
AGATCAGGTACATGGTGCAGGCAATGGCAAACAATGCCACATTCTTGGTTAGTATTTCTGTGGTGTTTTTGGCTCGTACCAGGCCCGCTTCAAGCATCGCGAATCCGGCAGCCATCCACATAACGAGAGCACCCGATACCAGAAAGTAAAAGGTGTCCATTGCGTACTGTAGTTCAAAAATTTCATTTTGCATACTTAGCCCTCCTGAAAGCTTAGTATAATTCTTCTAATTAAATTAGATGGCGTCATCGCCGGTTTCACCGGTTCGAATACGGATTGCTTCTTCTATAGTAGAAACAAAAATCTTTCCGTCTCCTATTTTGCCAGTGTTGGCAGCCTTCGAAATTGTTTCGATAGTCTGTTCAAGAGCGCTGTCTTTCACTACTACTTCCACTTTTAACTTGGGGAGGAAATCAACCACATATTCCGCACCTCGATAAAGCTCAGTGTGGCCTTTCTGGCGTCCAAATCCTTTCACTTCAGTGACGGTAATTCCTTGTACACCTATTTCTGACAGGGCCTCCCTGACGTCATCAAGCTTGAATGGCTTGATAATCGCATTGATCATTTTCATTTGATTCTCCTAGTACATCGTTCGGGCTATTGACCTGAATTCAATTTCAAACAGGCTTAGCCGGGAAAAGTCTCACAGTCCAAAATCAACTGAATAAGTCAGAGCAAAAACTTCGCCAGTGAGCAGATGTTGTGCTTTTGGCATGTCCAGTTCTGAGTTTCTAATTTCGAAGCCGGAAGTGATGGTTTAAAGCATCCATCTACTTAAAGCTGCGATAAAGCTAACTTAGCAATCGTCATGCCAAAAATAATAAAGCTATTAATATCAGTTGCTTAGCAATGGGGGTGCCCCTCACTCAAGTTAATCAGGCGGAGGTCGCACCAATGGGGTGCGCAAATGCTGGGTTTTGCACCCATATACTGCTGAATTAGATTTGGGCAATGCCGGGTTGGGTCGCTTTGTACAGGGAAAACCTGAAAAGTGATTGTGATCCGGGGCGTCGCCTGATTTTTTTGGATAAAGCGTGAAAAACCAAAATTTCGCAAAAGTAGCTGAAATTTCAGCGAATTATGAGATCATTAAATGAATGAAAGGGCTTAGCAAGGACCACTAAAATAGCCCTCTTCGCGCCATATTTCCTGCTATTCTGGTCTTGTCACATCTGGGCATTTCTTTTATGCTCGTTGTTGGTGCAAGCGCCTCAAAAAAGGTCTGATTGTTTTAAAAATTACCATCGCAAGCTTTACCGGCCAAAAAATAATAATAATTCTCTGAGGGGGAACCATGTTTCAGAAATCACTAGCCAAGGGCTTTAGTTTACTTGGTCTGCTATTAGTGCCAGCTATTTCTATAGCTCAGGAAATCGACGCTGCAGATACTGCCTGGATAATGACGTCCACGGCATTGGTTCTCTTTATGACCATCCCCGGGCTTTCGCTTTTTTACGGTGGATTGGTTCGGGTTCGTAATGTGCTTTCAGTGTTAATGCAGTGTTTTTCGATCACCTGTGTCGCTTCCCTGGTGTGGCTAATTTTAGGTTACAGTCTTGCCTTCGGTGAAGGGAATGGCTTTATTGGTGGATTTGGCAATATTCTTTTCGCCAGTGTGCAGGAAGAAACTGTTTCAGGCACTATTCCGGAGTCGCTTTTTGCGCTCTTTCAAATGACCTTTGCCGTCATTACGCCAGCATTAATTTTTGGTGGTTTCGCAGAGCGTGTGAAATACAGCGGCGTTATGTTGTTCAGTGTGTTATGGCTGCTATTGGTTTATGCCCCGGTAACGCATTGGGTGTGGGCAGAAGGTGGTTGGCTTTTTGAAATGGGCTTGCTGGATTTTGCCGGTGGCACAGTAGTTCATATCACTGCCGGTGTGGCTTCACTGGTTTGTGCGCTGGTTATCGGTACCCGTAGCGGGTTTGGAAAAACGCCCATGCCCCCCCATAACATGACAATGACAGTAACCGGAGCCGGCATGCTCTGGGTGGGCTGGTTTGGATTTAATGGCGGAAGTGCATTGGCTGCAGATGGCAATGCTTCCATGGCCATGCTGGTAACACATATTTCTGCAGCAGCCGGTTCTTTGTCGTGGATACTGATGGAGAGGATAAAGTATGGCAAGGCCTCTGTACTTGGCGTTGTGACAGGCATGGTTGCGGGGTTGGGCACTATTACTCCTGCCTCCGGCTTTGTCGGACCGGGCGGGGCGCTGATTATTGGTCTTATTGCAGGTATTGTCTGTTTTTTCGCCACCCAGCTGATAAAAAATACATTCAAAATTGATGATTCACTGGATGTCTTTCCTGTTCATGGTGTTGGCGGCATTCTGGGAACCTTTCTGGCCGGAATATTCGCGTCTGCAGGCCTGGGCATATTAAGTGGACAGGGATATGCTGAAGGCATGACGATGGGGAGTCAGTTGGTAGTGCAGCTTACGGGTATTATTGCTACGCTGGTCTATACAGCTGTATTAACGTTTGTTGTTTTGAAGATAGTTAATGCATTCACTGGATTGCGTGTTACCGAAGAAGAAGAAGCCGTTGGCCTGGATATCGTATTACATGATGAACGGGGCTATGACATGTAAAGTTACTATTGGCTTAACTGCCAGCGCTTAACAGCTTAAAATCCGGACAGCCTGGCTTTCCGGATTTTTTTTTTGCGGGGATATTTTTTAAGCATCATTCACGAGATAATTTAAAACTATGACTGCCACCGGTTCATTGCTTCCCCTAATAAGTATTCTTTCTGATGGAAGATTTCACTCTGGCTCTGAACTTGGAAAGCAGCTTGGTATAAGTCGTTCGGCAATCTGGAAAACTATCGGCAAGTTTACTGACCTGGGCCTTGAAGTGCATGCTGTGCGCGGCAAGGGCTATAAGCTTAACTATCCAATAACACTGCTGGAGTCATCGGCGATTCATTCCGGATTATCTGAAGCCAGCAAGAATTTAATTGCTCAGCTGGAAATTCTCGACACTATTGATTCCACCAATAGCCATGCCATGCGCTTGATACAGGAAGGGAAGCTGTTACTGCAACCGGGACAATATTCCATTCATCTGGCAGAGCAGCAAAGCAGTGGAAAAGGCAGGCGGGGTAGACAGTGGGTAAGTCCTTTTGGACAGAACATATATCTCACTATGGTGCGTCTGATTGATACCGGTGTAGTGGCAACGGAAGGAATAAGTCTGGTGGTCGGACTAGCCATTATTCGTGCACTCAGGGAACTGGGAGTTCCGGGGCTTGGTGTTAAATGGCCCAATGATATTCTTGTCGGACAAAAGAAGCTGGCAGGGATATTGTTGGAAATCAGCGGTGATATTTCAGGTATCTGTCAGTTGACCATAGGTGCCGGTATTAATGTCAGAAATCAACCTGAGGCCATGGAGCAGGTGAGCCAACCCTGGACCGATTTATATCAGTTGACGGGAAAAGGCATGAACCGTAATTTGCTAGTGAGTCGTGTCATCTGCCATATAATGTCCGTCCTCGAGGAATTTGAGTGCAACGGCTTGAAGAACTTCATAGTCGAGTGGCAGGATAATGATGTTATGAAAGATCAGCATGTTGAACTGGTTACGACAGGCTCCACAGTGCCGGGTATTGCCCGTGGAATATCTGAAACCGGTGCGTTGTTGCTGGAAACAAGTCAGGGTATCCAAATGGTCAATGGGGGCGAAGTCAGCCTCAGGAAGTCCGCAATCAATGATTCTTGAAGTAGATGCTGGAAACAGCCGAATAAAGTGGCGCCTTATTGATGATCATCATGAAACAGTGATCGCCGACACTGCATTAAATAGCCCGGTATCAACGGAAGTGAACGCTGACTTTTCTGCCCTGGACAAGGTGTTTTCCGCTCTGGGTAGTCAGCCAGGCAATGAAGTGACCAGGGCGCGTATATCCTCGGTCAGGGGGGGCGGATTTGATGCCATGCTGTCTTCATGGCTGCGTCATAAATGGCATCTTGAAGCAGAGTTTGCCTTGGTGGAAAGTCATTGTGGCGGGGTCACTAATTCCTATACGGATATCACCACTATGGGGGTGGATCGCTGGCTGGCTATGCTTGCCGCCTATAAAACAACACAGGGGGCATGTTGCATTCTTGATTGTGGCAGTGCCGCCACCTGTGACTGGCTTGATGCAGAAGGAATTCACCAGGGAGGATTTATTGTTCCTGGCTTGTACTTGATGCAGGAGAGTCTGGCCCAAAAAACGCCGGCGCTGAAAATCTCCTTTGAACAGTGGACTTCACCAATGCCGGGTAAAAGTACCCAGGCAGCAATTACCAGTGGTATTGTCGCTATGCTCGCAGGTTTTGCTGATCGCTGTTATCGGGAGAGTAGCAATGCAGAAGGTGATAGTGATATGGATGACAGCGCTGCAGAAAATACCCCGCAATGGTTCCTGACCGGTGGCGATGCGGAGTTTTTGAGCAAGCATCTTTCCTGGCCACACCTTATTGAAAAAAACCTGGTGTTGGATGGTCTCGCTATCGCCTTGCCATAGTAATTTTGTAATTTGCTCTAATAAATGTGTGTCTATCACCCTTGTTGGTGCTTTTAATAGTTAAAAGTTGGTTCTTTATATAGTTAAAAAATATACCGATAAGAGAAGTATAGTAAGGTATAGATAAAACACCTGGTTCAATATAATACCAAGTATGCGTACTTTTGCCGTTCTGCTGTTGCTCGCCAATCTGTCCTATATGGGATGGAACTTCTATCGTCCAGCTGAGCAGGAGAGTGTGATGGTACGAGCCCCAAGCCGCCCGGCATCGCGTTCCTTACAGTTGCTCAGTGAGGTGCCGCGTGTCATGGTTCCTGAGCAACCTGAGCAACCTGAACAAGCTGAGCCGCCAAGCTGTATTTCGCTGGGCGTTTTTAATAATACAGCCGAGAGTGACTTCCTTGTCACTACCCTTCTGGAGAGGGGATTGGATGCCAGGGCAGAGTTGCTTCCGACCCGGGAATCTGCGAATTATCGGGTATATATGCCTCCTTTTAATTCTGATACCGCGGCTCGACAGACCCTGAATGTGCTTCAGCAGAACAATATTGAGAGCTTTATAATAACCACGGGTGAGTTGTCGGGGGGTATTTCTCTGGGCTTATTCAGTCAGGAAAGCCTTGCCGTGGGGCTTCAGGAAAGCCTTGCAGGCCAGGGTTTTGCTACATCCATCGAAGATATAGTCACTACCAGCAACGAGATTTGGGTCACTATAGAAGGTTTGTCCCAGGATTTGCTGCAAGGCTCAGAATTGCTTGATTTGCTGTCAGGTGAGCTTGAACTGGAAGTAATAGAAAAACCTTGCGAAACGATTGCATCAAGCCAGTGATTCCCCTAAAATGCCCCGCTCTGTGTAGAGCCAGGTGGTTGAAATTCGTCTGATGCTTTGTTGGAGGGGTTCCCGAGTGGTCAAAGGGATCAGACTGTAAATCTGACGCGCAAGCTTCGGTGGTTCAAATCCACCCCCCTCCACCAGTCAGAATTTCTGCAGACCTGGTGGCAAAGATATACAGAAAACAGTGGACGAAGAACTCTTCGAACGGGAGTTTTTGGTCCCCTGTTTTTTGTTTTGCGAGCCTGGTAGGAAACTGGTAGGCGAGTGTTTGAGAAGGATTTGCGGGTATAGTTCAATGGTAGAACCCCAGCCTTCCAAGCTGATGATGCGGGTTCGATTCCCGCTACCCGCTCCATAGTTATGACTGATTTATTGGTTATATATATTGGTTATAGTATGGATTATTGCTGAAGAAAGAGATCTTTCATCAGACGAGAAGGGAGGCAAAGGGCTTGGGAGTTCAAGTTGACGACCCGTAAATCAACTAGGCATACGATGCTCGCATAGCTCAGTTGGTAGAGCGCATCATTGGTAATGATGAGGTCTCCGGTTCAACTCCGGATGTGAGCACCAGATTCTGGCGCACAGTATATAGAAAGAAAAGAGAGAAACTTTTTACGAGTAAAAATAGGGCGGGGATATTTTCATAATATTTGAGTATCCAGGCAAACAAATTCAGTTAGCAATATTTACTATAAATCGGAGGCATTTCGATGGCGAAGGCAAAATTTGAAAGAAGTAAGGTACACGTAAATGTGGGTACAATTGGTCACGTTGACCATGGTAAAACAACATTGACCGCAGCATTGACACGTGTATGTGCAGAAGAATTCGGTGGCGAAACGCGAGATTTCGCCCAGATTGACAATGCTCCGGAAGAAAGGGAGCGTGGTATTACAATTTCTACTTCACATGTGGAGTACGATTCTGCTAACCGCCATTATGCCCACGTTGACTGCCCGGGCCATGCTGACTATGTGAAAAACATGATCACTGGTGCTGCCCAGATGGATGGTGCGATCCTGGTATGTTCTGCTGCTGATGGCCCCATGCCACAGACCCGTGAGCATATCCTGCTGAGTCGTCAGGTAGGTGTTCCTTATATTGTAGTTTTCATGAACAAGGCCGATATGGTTGATGATGAAGAACTGCTGGAACTGGTTGAAATGGAAATTCGTGAATTACTTGATCAGTACGAATTCCCGGGTGACGACACGCCGGTTATTATCGGTTCAGCCCTGATGGCGCTGGAAGGTAAAGATGATAATGAAATGGGCACCACTGCTGTCAAGAAGTTGGTTCAAGCTCTTGATACCTATATCCCTGAGCCTGAGCGCGACATCGATAAACCATTCCTGATGGCTATCGAAGACGTATTCTCAATTTCCGGTCGTGGTACTGTGGTAACCGGTCGAATTAGTCGCGGTATCGTAAAAGTCGGCGAAGAAATTGAAATCGTTGGAATCAGGGACACTCAGAAAACTACCTGTACAGGTGTTGAGATGTTCCGCAAATTGCTGGACGAAGGCCGTGCCGGTGAAAACGTAGGTGTCCTTCTGCGTGGTACCAAGCGTGAAGACGTAGAGCGTGGTCAGGTTCTGGCTGCTCCGGGTACTATTACCCCGCACACCAAGTTCGAAGGTGAAGTATACGTTCTGTCCAAAGATGAAGGTGGACGTCATACTCCATTCTTCAAGGGCTATCGTCCACAGTTTTACTTTGAGACAACTGACGTAACAGGTGCTGTTGAATTACCTGAAGGTGTTGAAATGGTAATGCCTGGCGACAACATCAAGATGAAAGTAGAACTGATTAACCCGATTGCTATGGAAGAAGGTCAGCGTTTTGCGGTTCGTGAAGGTGGACGAACTGTAGGTGCTGGTGTTGTTTCAAAAATAATCGAGTAAACAATTCCAGGCAGTAAGCTTAAGCCGAGGTTGCTGAAAAGTTACCTCGGCTTAGTCGTCTTAAGAGCAATTGTTTGAATGGTTAGCTGATTATGTTTTAAGGCGTAATCAGAAAATTTTAGGCCAGTAGCTCAATTGGCAGAGCGGCGGTCTCCAAAACCGCAGGTTGGGGGTTCGATTCCCTCCTGGCCTGCCATATCGGCAGCGACAGGCAGCTATTGTTGCAGTGATTAGTATAATTGCAGTAATGAGTTTAGTTGCATTAATTAGTTTGGTTGCAGTGAAAGTTAGAGGCAATAGTTCATTTAAATGAATGACAAGGTTAAACAGTCTGAGTACAAGCTGGATTCATTAAAGTGGGTCGTCGTAGCAGTATTGGTTGCTGCAGGTGTCTATGGCAATAGTTATTTTGCTGCTGAATCCATGCTTTATCGTGTTATTGGTTTGTTGGTCCTGGCTGGTATTGCCGGCTGGATTGCGACTCAAACCAGTAAGGGAAGTGCTTTTGTTTCGTTGTGTATGGAGGCAAGAAGCGAGATCCGCAAGGTAGTCTGGCCGACCCGGGCCGAAACTACCCAGACCACGTTGATCGTTGTTGTTGTGGTCATTATTGTTGCAATAATTTTATGGGGGCTGGACTCGTTTTTGAGCTGGCTTATCGCCCTGATTATTGGCTAAGCGGTAAAACGTTTGCTTGGCCAGACAAAAATTATTACAGCAGGATGTGAGCGAATTGGTAAAAGAAATAATAGAAGGCGCAGGTATGTCGGCAACAGAGAATGAAAAACGCTGGTATGTGGTACATGCTTATTCCGGCTATGAGCGCAAGGTAAAGCTCGCGCTGGAGGAAAGAATTAGTCTTTCACCTTTCAAGGATATGTTTGGTGAGGTCATGGTTCCCATCGAAGAAGTGCTCGAGATGCGCGGTGGTCAAAAGAGGAAAAGTGAGCGCAAGTTTTTCCCCGGTTATGTTTTATTGCAAATGGTGCTTAATGACGATACCTGGCATCTGGTAAAAGAAACACCCAGAGTAATGGGCTTTATCGGTGGTACTGCGGAAAAGCCGGCACCGATTGCACAGCGTGAAGTTGACGAAATTATGAACCGTCTGGAAGAAACGGTTGATAAACCGTCTCATAAAACTGTTTACGAGCCAGGCGAACTTGTCAGGGTTACAGATGGTCCATTTAACGACTTTACCGGTACTGTAGAAGAAGTGAACTATGAAAAAAGCCGGGTGCGTGTTGCGGTTTCTATCTTTGGTCGCTCGACTCCGGTAGAGCTGGAATTCTCTCAGGTAGAGAAGGGCTAGGCAGGCAGTTACAGGTCGCAAGTTACAAGAGCGACGTTGAAAGAATTTAGGTGGGTATGTCTGGATCAGACATGCCTTTTTATAAAAAGTCGCTGATGTCTTTATGGCTCAGCGCCAGGGAAGCCGGGTCAAGTTGCCAGGCGTTATTACCCAAGGAGTAAATATATGGCTAAGAAAGTACTTGCTTATATCAAGCTGCAGGTCGCAGCTGGTAAAGCCAATCCAAGTCCTCCTGTTGGTCCTGCACTGGGTCAGCATGGTGTCAATATCATGGAGTTCTGCAAGGCTTTTAATGCAGAAACCCAGAGTGTTGAGCCTGGTCTGCCGATTCCCGTTGTCATTACGGTGTATGCGGATCGCAGCTTTACATTTATTACCAAAACCCCGCCAGCTTCAGTCCTGTTGCAAAAAGCGGCCGGCCTGAAAAAAGGCAGTGGTCGTCCAAACACGGAAAAAGTAGGCAAGCTTAATCGTGCGCAGCTGGAAGAAGTAGCCCTGCAGAAAATGCCGGACCTTACTGCTTCTGATATGGATGCTGCTGTTCGAACACTCGCGGGCAGCGCTCGCAGTGCCGGTATTGAAACAGAAGGAGTGGTGTAATGGCCAAGCTCTCCAAACGCGCAAAAATGATTGCGGAAAAAATTGAAGCTGGAAAAGCTTACAGTATCGATGAAGCGGTATCTCTGCTTAATGATCTGTCTACGGTCAAGTTCAAGGAATCTATTGATGTTTCCATTAATCTGGGCGTTGATCCCAGGAAATCTGACCAGGCTGTACGTGGTGCAACTACGCTACCTCACGGTACCGGCAAGGATGTTCGTGTAGCCGTTTTTGCCCAGGGTGAAAATGCTGATAAGGCAAAAGCTGCAGGTGCAGATATTGTTGGTTTTGAAGATCTGGCGGAGAGCATCAAGGCGGGTAATCTCGACTTTGATGTGGTTATAGCGACCCCTGATGCCATGCGTGTTGTGGGCCAGCTTGGTACTGTTCTGGGCCCTAAAGGCCTGATGCCTAACCCGAAAGTAGGCACAGTAACTCCTGATGTTGCAACCGCAGTATCCAATGCCAAGGCTGGTCAGGTTCGTTACCGAACAGACAAAAATGGCATTATACATGGTGGTATTGGCAAAATTGGCTTTGAGGCAAGTGCGGTAAAGGGAAATCTTGAAGCATTGCTCAGCGACTTGAAAAAAGCCAAGCCAGCATCAGCCAAGGGGCATTATGTTCGCAGGGTGGTATTGTCCTCCACCATGGGGCCAGGTGTCCTTTTAGATCAGTCGTCTCTGGACTTTTAATAATATTTAATGCCCCGTGATGTGCATTGCACGTCACGTGGCATTGTTCTCTCTCGGAAAACCGTCCGGGATTGAGAAAAAAAGACTTTGGGGTGTTGCAGATGAATTTGTCTGCAGGGCCGTCAAAGACCGTAGGGGCTCAGGTACCTGAAGTATGGTTGGAACTGCAAGCTGGCAGTGTTCACTATACCGAATGCCCAGGCTTAATTTCCTACGCAGATGGTGTAACCCGTTCGGTAGATTTTTTGCCGAATAATTCACCAATTTAAAAGGACTGTTTTGAGTCATCTTGATCAGAACAGTGATTTGGGGGTAAGTAATTGCCCTCTAAACCGGTTGTCGATAAGTAGCAAGCTCGCTATTACGATAACTGAAACCTTGGGAGTAACTATTAAGTGGCTATTAGACTGCAAGACAAGCAACAGATTGTTGCTGAAGTCAATGAAGCTGCTAAAGGTGCTTTATCTGCAGTACTTGCCGATTATCACGGCACTGCTGTAGAGGAAATGACTGCACTTCGAAAAACTGCCCGTGAAAACAATGTATATCTGAGAGTTGTCAGAAATACACTGTTAAAACGTGCTGTTGCCGGGACAGATTATGAATGTCTCAACGAAGCGCTGGTCGGCCCTACAATTCTTGCATTTTCTCTGGACGATCCAGGCGCGGCTGCCCGCGTATTAAAGGATTTTGCCAAGGGAAATGAAGGTTTTGAAGTAAAAGCCCTCGCTGTAAGTGGAATCCTGCTGCCCGCCTCGCAAATCGATGTTCTGGCTAAATTGCCAACATACGATCAGGCGATGGCCACTCTGATGAGTGTCATGCTGGCACCGGTGACCAAACTGGTTCAGACGTGCAACGAAGTACCATCCAAAGTAACCCGGGTGGTTGCGGCTGTACGCGATCAGAAGCAGGAAGCAGCTTAATTCGGTTGGAAAGTTTTTCTGACCGGGGACACTAACGTTTAAAATTTAAAACAGGAGATAAGAGTAATGGCTCTATCTAAAGAAGAAATCCTTGATGGTATTGCTGAATTAACAGTAATGGATGTTGTTGAACTGATTTCAGCAATGGAAGAAAAGTTTGGTGTTTCTGCTGCAGCCGCTGTCGCTGTAGCTGCTGCACCTGCTGCAGGTGGTGATGCTGCTGCTGCTGAGGAAAAAGATGAATTTGACGTCATCCTGACCGCAGCTGGTGAAAAGAAAGTAAATGTCATCAAAGCAGTACGCGGTATTACAGGTCTGGGCCTGAAAGAAGCCAAAGATCTGGTTGATGGTGCACCATCTCCAATTAAAGAAGGTGCAAGCAAGGCCGAAGCAGAAGAGTTCAAGAAGCAGCTTGAAGAAGCTGGCGCAACTGTCGAGCTCAAGTAAGCTTGCTGTTCTTTGCAGGCACAATTAAGAAAGGCGGCATTTCATAAGGGAATGCTGCCTTTCTGTGCTTGTATTGATCGTTACGATTATTGAGTTGGAAAAAATTTAAGTATTAAAGATTACCTGTTTACCAGGCAGGTTAAGTGGTACAGGGGTTGTTTGGCTTTGCCGCGCTTTGCATGGCAAATGGAAAACAACTGGAACAAAATCACTTGTTAGGAACTACTGATGGCATATTCATATACTGAGAAAAAACGTATCCGCAAGGACTTTGGCAAACTTCAAAGCCCGATGGATATACCTTATCTACTGGCTATTCAGATTGATTCGTACAAACAGTTTACCCAGACCGATACCTCTGTGGAGGATCGTTTGGATCAGGGGCTACATGCTGCGTTCAAGTCTGTTTTCCCTATCGTAAGTTATTCCGGTAAAGCCTTGCTTGAATATGTAAGTTACAGATTGGGTAAACCCGAATTTGATGTCAGCGAATGTGTCCTGAGGGGCGCTACCTATGCAGTATCACTGCGGGTAAAAGTCAGGCTGATCATTTATGAAAAGGAATCTACAGCAAAAGTCATTAAAGACATCAAGGAGCAGGAAGTCTATATGGGTGAAATTCCCCTGATGACTGACAGCGGTACCTTTGTAATCAATGGCACAGAGCGAGTGGTGGTTTCTCAGTTACACCGTTCGCCAGGCGTGTTTTTTGATCATGACCGTGGCAAAACACACAGTTCAGGTAAATTGCTTTATTCAGCAAGGATAATTCCCTATCGTGGTTCCTGGCTGGACGTTGAGTTTGACCCCAAGGACATGGTTTATGTTCGAATTGATCGCCGCCGCAAGCTGCCTGCTTCCATCCTGCTGCGAGCATTGGATTTCAGTTCACAGGACATCCTGGAGATGTTCTATGACAACAACACTTACTTTGTTGATAAGGAAGGTAATATCTCCGTTGAGCTTGTTCCCTCACGTTTGAGAGGTGCCGTCCTTAATTTTGATATCAAGAACAAGCGCACAGTCATTGTTAAGTCTGGCGTCAGGATAACCGCACGTCATATCCGCGAAATGGAACAGGCCAAGCTCACCAAGCTGGACGTTCCAGCTGAATTTGTCGTGGGTGATTCGCTGGCCAAAGATATTTTTGATACTGAAACCGGGGAAGTGCTATACCCATGTAATGCCGAGGTCACAGAAGAAATTCTGGAAGGCCTGATAAAATCCGGCGTTACTCAATTCGAGACAATTTATACCAATGATCTCGATTGTGGACCATTTGTTTCAGATACTCTGCGTATTGATCCAACTACCAATCGTCTTGAGGCGCTGGTAGAAATTTACCGAATGATGCGCCCGGGTGAGCCGCCGACTAAAGAGTCTGCAGAAAACCTCTTTGCCAACCTGTTTTTCTCGCCAGAACGGTATGACCTTTCCGCTGTAGGTCGTATGAAATTCAACCGAAGACTGGGTCGCCCGGATTCCGTTGGTGATGGTGTCCTGAGCAAGGAAGATATTGTAGACGTAATCAAAACCCTGGTGGATATTCGTAATGGATTCGGTAACGTAGATGATATTGACCATCTGGGTAATCGCCGCATTCGTAGCGTTGGCGAAATGGCTGAAAACCAGTTCCGTGTCGGACTGGTGCGTGTTGAAAGAGCCGTTAAAGAGCGTCTTTCCATGGCGGATAGTGAAGGTCTGATGCCCCAGGACATGATTAATGCGAAGCCCGTTGCTGCCGCAATCAAGGAGTTTTTTGGTTCCAGTCAGCTGTCCCAGTTTATGGACCAGAATAATCCGCTGTCAGAAGTCACTCACAAGCGCAGAATTTCTGCACTCGGACCAGGCGGCCTGACACGTGAGCGTGCCGGATTTGAAGTCCGCGATGTGCATCCGACTCACTACGGTCGAGTCTGCCCGATTGAGACGCCTGAAGGACCGAATATTGGTCTGATTAACTCTCTGGCAACCTATGCTCGTACCAATGAATATGGTTTCCTTGAAAGTCCGGTGCGTAAAGTAGTTAACGGTGCTGTGACCGATGAGATTCATTATCTGTCCGCCATTGAGGAAAGTGGTTTCGTAATCGCTCAGGCTTCATCGCCACTGGATAAAAAAGGCAAATTTGAAGAAGATCTGGTTAGCGTCCGTCACAAGAATGAATTTACCTTGATGCAGTCTGATCAGGTCGACTATATGGACGTTTCTCCACAGCAGGTTGTATCTGTAGCCGCATCCCTGATTCCTTTCCTTGAGCACGACGATGCTAACCGTGCCTTGATGGGGTCAAACATGCAGCGTCAGGCGGTACCAACCCTGATATCCGAGAAGCCTTTGGTGGGCACCGGTATGGAGCGAAACGTTGCCCGTGATTCCGGTGTCTGTGTTATCGCCAAACGCGGTGGTGTCATCGACAGTGTCGATGCCGCACGTATGGTTGTACGAGTTCACGATGAAGAAACAGAAGCAGGCGAAGCCGGTGTTGATATTTATAACCTGATCAAATACACCCGTTCAAATCAGAATACCTGCATCAGCCAGCGTCCGCTGGTCAAGGAAGGTGACTCAGTCAGTGCAGGAGATATTCTCGCTGATGGTCCTTCTATTGATACCGGTGAGCTGGCACTGGGCCAGAATATGCGCATCGCGTTTATGCCCTGGAATGGATATAACTTTGAGGATTCAATCCTGATTTCCGAAAGGGTAGTGAAGGAAGATCGTTTTACTTCTATTCATATTCAGGAGCTGACCTGTATTGCCCGTGATACCAAACTGGGCTCCGAAGAAATTACTGCGGACATCCCAAATGTTGGTGAAACTGCACTGGGCCGTCTGGATGAGTCCGGTATTGTTCATATCGGTGCCGAAGTAGATGCAGGGGATATCCTGGTAGGCAAGGTAACTCCGAAAGGAGAAACGCAGCTTACTCCGGAAGAAAAACTTCTGCGTGCCATCTTTGGTGAGAAAGCTTCCGATGTGAAAGATACATCGCTTCGTGTTCCAAGCAGTGTCAAGGGAACGGTTATTGATGTTCAGGTATTTACCCGTGACGGTCTTGAGAAAGACCAGCGCGCTCTGGAAATTGAAGAAACCCAGTTGGCCAAAGTGCGTAAGGATATCAACGACGAATACCGTATTGTTGAAGAAGCGACATTCCAGCGTCTACGCAAAGCCCTGTTAGGCAAAACAGTCGTTGGTGGTCCAAAACTCAAGAAAGGTGACCGCCTGACAGCTGAATATCTGGACAGTCTGAATCAGGATGACTGGTTCAAGCTTCGCATGGTTGATGAAGACATGAGCGAGTCACTTGAGAAAGCAGGTGTCCAGCTTAAAGAGCGCAGAATTGAGCTTGATGAGCGCTTCGAAGACAAGAAACGTAAACTGACCCAGGGCGATAACCTTGCACCGGGTGTGCTGAAAATCGTCAAGGTCTATCTGGCAATCAAACGTCGTATCCAGCCTGGTGACAAGATGGCTGGACGTCATGGAAACAAGGGTGTTATTTCCGTCATTATGCCGGTAGAAGACATGCCGTATGATGAAAAGGGAAATCCGGTTGATATCGTACTGAATCCTCTGGGTGTACCTTCACGAATGAACGTTGGACAGATCCTGGAAACCCATCTGGGTGCTGCCGCGAAAGGATTGGGTGAAAAGATCAATGTCATGATCCAGCAGGAACAGAAAGTGGCAGAGGTTCGCAAATTCCTTGACCAGATTTACAACGGCATTGGTGAATCACGCCGTACAGAAGATCTGAAAAGCCTTGGTGATGATGAAGTGATGGAATTGGCTAGGAACCTGAGAGCGGGTGTGCCAATGGCAACACCTGTGTTTGATGGTGCCAGTGAAATCGAGATCAAGGAAATGCTGAAACTTGCCGACATGAGTGAAGATGGCCAGGTAAGCCTGTTTGATGGACGTACCGGTGATCAGTTCGACCGCAAAGTGACAGTTGGCATTATGTATATGCTCAAGTTGAACCATCTGGTAGACGACAAGATGCATGCACGTTCCACAGGTTCCTACAGTCTTGTTACACAGCAGCCTCTTGGTGGTAAAGCCCAGTTTGGTGGCCAGCGCTTCGGTGAGATGGAAGTGTGGGCACTTGAAGCTTATGGTGCTGCCTACACCTTGCAGGAAATGCTGACAGTGAAGTCGGATGATGTGAACGGCAGAACCAAAATGTACAAGAATATTGTAGATGGTGATGACCGCATGGAACCTGGTATGCCTGAATCCTTCAACGTATTGGTTAAAGAGATTCGCTCGTTGGGCATCGACATGGAACTTGAAGTCGAGAATTGATTCAGAATTTGGTGATCAGCAGAAACGTCACGTTTTTGTAAAGAAACTAAATTCAGAAAACTTATCAACCCTTTATTGGGTGGAGGAAGAGAATGAAAGACCTGTTAGGTTTATTGAAGTCACAGACACAGATAGAAGACTTTGATTCAATTCGTATCGGATTGGCATCGCCACAACTGATTCGTTCATGGTCATTCGGTGAAGTGAAGAAACCCGAAACCATCAACTACCGCACATTCAAGCCGGAGCGAGATGGCCTTTTTTGTGCCAAGATTTTTGGCCCGGTAAAAGACTATGAGTGTCTTTGTGGTAAATATAAGCGTCTGAAACACAGAGGTGTTATCTGTGAAAAATGTGGCGTTGAAGTTGCCTTGAGTAAAGTGCGTCGTGAAAGGATGGGTCATATTGAGTTGGCCAGCCCTGTTGCACACATCTGGTTTCTTAAATCACTGCCTTCGCGTATTGGTTTGCTACTGGATATGACTCTGCGTGATATCGAACGGGTACTTTATTTTGAGTCGTTCGTCGTTATCGACCCTGGTATGACTACGCTGGAAAAGGGTCAATTGCTTTCTGACGAACAGTACTACGAAGCGCTGGAAGAATTTGGCGATGACTTTGAAGCCAAAATGGGTGCTGAAGCTGTTCAGGATCTGATGGCGGATATGGATGTGAACGAAGAAGCCAACAGGCTTCGTGAAGAAATTCCACAGACAAATTCAGAAACAAAACTGAAGAAATTATCCAAGCGCCTGAAACTGCTCGATGGTTTTGTGAATTCAGGTAACAAGCCTGAATGGATGGTACTTAACGTACTGCCGGTATTACCACCTGATTTGCGCCCACTGGTACCTTTGGATGGTGGTCGTTTTGCGACGTCTGATCTTAACGATCTGTATCGCAGGGTCATTAACCGAAATAACCGTCTGAAGCGTCTGCTGGATTTGAATGCACCGGATATTATCGTGCGCAACGAAAAGCGTATGTTGCAGGAATCAGTCGACGCGCTGCTGGATAACGGTAGGCGTGGTCGAGCCATTACCGGTTCAAACAAGCGTCCTTTGAAATCTCTTGCTGACATGATCAAGGGTAAACAGGGTCGTTTCCGTCAAAATCTGCTGGGTAAACGTGTCGACTACTCCGGACGTTCCGTGATTGTGGTAGGGCCCACTCTCAGATTGCATCAGGCAGGTCTGCCGAAAAAGATGGCGCTGGAATTATTCAAACCGTTTATTCTTGGCAAACTGATTCTGCGTGGTGTGGCAACGACTATTAAAGCTGCCAAGAAAATGGTTGAGAAAGAGACCGCAGAAGTGTGGGATATTCTTGCTGAAGTGATTCGCGAGCATCCTATCCTGCTCAACCGTGCGCCTACTCTGCACAGACTCGGCATCCAGGCTTTTGAGCCGGTCCTGATTGAAGGTAAGGCGATTCAGCTACATCCGCTGGTTTGTGCTGCCTATAACGCTGACTTCGATGGTGACCAGATGGCTGTTCACGTGCCTCTGACACTGGAAGCCCAGCTGGAAGCCCGCTCTCTGATGATGTCAACCAACAACATTCTTTCACCGGCTTCCGGTGAGCCGATCATCGTTCCTTCCCAGGACGTGGTACTGGGTTTGTACTACATGACCCGTGAGCGTGTGAATGCGACTGGCGAAGGTATGATATTTGCGAACGTCGATGAAGTCGTCAAGGCGTTCAGCACCAAGGCTGTTCATCTGCAGGCCCGAATTAAGGTGCGTCTGACCGAAGTCATGTTTGATGAAAATCGTGAAAAGGTAGAGACCACCAGTATTGTTGAATCTACTGTAGGTCGTGTAATCCTGTTCAGCATTGTGCCAGCTGGTCTGCCATTCAGTATGGTGAACCAGAAGATGTCCAAGAAACAGATCTCACACATTATCAATATGTGTTATCGAAACGTAGGTCTGAAAGAGACGGTCATATTTGCAGACCAGTTGATGTATATGGGCTATCGCTATTCCACCTGGTCCGGTTCATCTATTGGTGTCAATGACTTCGTTATTCCTGATGCCAAGGCCACTCTGATTGCCGATGCTGAAGCAGAAGTTGCTGAAATAGAATCGCAGTTTGCTTCCGGTTTGGTGACACAGGGCGAGAAATACAACAAGGTTATCGATATCTGGTCACGTGCCAATGATCAGGTTGCCAAATCCATGATGGATGGGCTGTCCTCTGAAAAAGTGACTAACCGCGATGGCGAAGAAGTCGATCAGGAGTCTTTCAACTCGGTCTACGTTTATTCGGATTCCGGTGCCAGGGGCTCCCCCGCACAGATTCGTCAGTTGGCAGGTATGCGTGGTCTGATGGCAAAACCCGATGGCTCAATTATTGAAACACCTATTACGGCAAACTTCCGTGAAGGCCTGAATGTACTGCAGTACTTTATTTCTACTCACGGTGCTCGTAAAGGTCTGGCGGATACTGCCCTGAAGACTGCAAACTCGGGTTACCTGACTCGCCGTCTGGTTGATATCAGTCAGGATCTGGTAGTCAAAGAGGAAGATTGTGGTACTGAGGCTGGTTTGACCATGACACCGATCATTGAAGGCGGCGATATTATTGCTCCGCTGGGTGAGCTGGTACTTGGACGAGTTCTGGCCAGAGACGCGCTGGATGCTGATGGTGTTACCATTATTGAAGCCGGCGCGCTGATTGATGAAAAACTGGTCGAAATTCTGGAAACAAACGGCGTTGATGAAGTTATTGCCCGTTCACCTATTACTTGTGAAGCCCATGTCGGTATTTGTCGTAAATGTTACGGCCGAGACCTGGCCCGTGGTCATTTGACCAATATTGGTGAGGCGGTTGGCGTAGTAGCTGCACAGTCTATCGGTGAGCCGGGCACACAGCTGACTATGCGTACTTTCCACATTGGTGGTGCGGCGTCACGTGCGACAGCATCGGACAATGTTCAGGTTAAAACCGATGGCACCATCCATCTGTACAACATGAAAACTGTTCAGCGCGTAAGTGGTCAATTGGTTGTGGTTTCCCGTTCTGGTGAACTGATTGTTAATGACACTAACGGCCGTGAGAAAGAGCGTTATAAACTGCCTTATGGTGCTGTCATCAATGGTACAGACCGCTCGGAAGTCAAGGTTGGTGACATCGTTGCTACCTGGGATCCCCATACTCACCCGATCGTCGTGGAAGTTGACGGTAAGGTTCGCTTTGAGGCAATGGAAGAAGGCCTGTGTGTGAAGCGTCAGACAGACGAAATTACCGGTCTGACAAACATCACCGTAATGGATCCTTCCGAGCGTCCTTCCGGCGGTAAAGAGCTTCGACCTGCGATTACTCTGGTTGATGCCAAAGGTAAGGAATTCAATCTGCCGGGTACAAATGTACCTGCTCACTACTTCCTGCCATCCAAGGCGATTGTCGGTGTGGAGAATGGCGCTGACGTGCGTATTGGTGACGTAATTGCCCGTATTCCCCAGGAAGGTTCAAAAACTCGTGATATTACCGGTGGTCTGCCACGTGTTGCCGACCTGTTTGAAGCACGTAAACCGAAAGAGCCAGCCATCCTGGCAGAAATATCCGGTACCGTAAGCTTTGGCAAGGAAACCAAGGGTAAGCGCCGACTGGTTATTACTCCAGCTGACGGCGTGAATCCGATTGATGGCAGTGATCATTATGAAGTTCTGATTCCCAAGTGGCGTCAGATGACAGTGTTTGAAGGTGAGTATGTTGAAAAGGGTGAGGTTGTGTCTGATGGACCACCAAATCCACATGACATTCTGCGCCTGAAAGGGGTTGAAGCCCTGGCACGCTTTATTGTGAATGAAGTACAGGACGTGTATCGCCTTCAGGGTGTACGCATCAATGACAAGCACATTGAAGTCATTGTTCGCCAGATGCTGAGAAAAGCTGAAATTCAGCATATGGGTGATTCCTCATTCATTAAAGGTGAGCAGGTGGAGTACAACCGTGTGCTTCGCGAAAACGAGCGTCTGGTAGAGGAAGACAAAGAAGTCGCGAAATACGAGCGTGTTCTGTTGGGGATTACGAAAGCATCTCTGGCTACGGAATCTTTCATTTCAGCAGCCTCATTCCAGGAAACTACTCGCGTACTGACAGAGGCTGCGGTCACTGGCAAGCGCGATTACTTGCAGGGACTCAAAGAAAACGTCGTTGTTGGACGTTTGATTCCGGCTGGTACAGGACTTTCCTATCATGCCAACAGGAAGCGGATTGCTGATGCGCGTCTTAATGAAGACACCGTTTCTGCCAGTGAAGTAGAAGCGGCCCTGAGTGAGGCCCTGGCTGAATCAGAAAGTGCAGCAGCTGCGGAAGCAGGAGAGGATTAAAACGGATAAAGGATAAAGGATTAAAGATAAAGGCAAAGTGATTCAGCTACTCTAATCACGCTCCCTTTATCCTTTCTCTTTTATCCAATTCGGTTGACTAGGTGAGGTGTGATCATTACAATCGCGCCTCTTTGAAAAATAACGAAGAATTTCGGAGCATTAAATGGCGACTGTTAACCAACTGGTTCGCAAGCCCAGGAAAAACAAGCACGACAAGAGTGACGTACCAGCGTTGCAGGGTTGCCCGCAACGTCGTGGTGTCTGTACACGTGTCTACACAACTACACCAAAGAAACCAAACTCTGCATTGCGTAAAGTCTGCCGTGTGCGTCTTACCAACGGCTATGAGGTAACTTCTTATATTGGTGGTGAAGGACACAACCTGCAGGAACACTCCGTAATCCTGATCAGGGGTGGAAGGGTAAAAGATTTGCCAGGTGTGCGTTATCACACAGTACGTGGCTCTCTGGATACTTCCGGCGTAGCTGATCGCAAACAGGGTCGCTCCAAGTACGGAACCAAGCGACCTAAATAAACCGTAATCCCTATCAATTCCAGTAAGGCCGGATTCTGTAAGCATAGCTTCATTATTCCGGGTGAGCCTGAAGAGAGGAAATCATGCCAAGAAGACGAGTCATTGCAAAACGGGAAGTTCTTCCCGATCCCAAGTTTGGTAACAAGACTATTGCCAAGTTCATGAACCATGTAATGGTTGATGGCAAGAAATCAGTTGCTGAAAAAATTGTTTACGGTGCTCTGGATGTAGTCGCCGAAAAATCCGGCAAGGATCCGCTGGAAGCCTTTGAAACCGCCCTGGATAATATTGCTCCTCTGGTGGAGGTAAAGTCTCGCCGTGTGGGTGGTGCTACTTACCAGGTCCCCGTAGAAGT
>JAUHWU010000110.1 GCA_030427065.1 Gammaproteobacteria bacterium
CTTCCAGCACATCCCACTTACCCACTGCATGCACTATCGCTTTGAGTCCATGTTTGTGGGTTTCATTTACCATCAAGGTCAGTGAATCCACTTCCGGACCATCCGGTGTGACAGTAACCACGGTCTTGGTGAAATCATAGCCGGCATCGGCAGCTGCCTGCACGGCATTGATGATGACCTGATCGGGAATCTTGCCGGCCGGTTCAGTAGGACGATTAGGTGGCCGCGACACATCGGTGCGTGCCGGATCAGTGGTCGGCTCGCCCGGGGGCAGGACATTAATTGGCACAAAGGCACCGGACAGAATCCGTGGGCCGGTCATTTCTCCATCATTGATCATGCGTCGCAACTCAAGTATCTGTGGCGCATCAATTGCCGACAATACCGTTGTAAAACCGGCATCGAGAAATTCCTGCATATTTTCCGCAGCCCGGTTTGCCATCCACTCATCCGGGTTGCCCTGAATAATATGACGATGCCCCTCAATAAATCCTGGCATTATGGTTTTACCCGCAGCATCAAAAACCCTGGCATTCAGAGGCGCCACGATATCCTCTCCTACCGCTGATATCCGTCCATTTTCCAACAGCACGCTTCCCTGTTCCATGACATTGCCGTTGCCATCAATAACTCTGCCGTTAGTAATAAAAATAATGTTTTCATCTACCGGAATTTCTACGGTATTCCTGCCTGAATCAACAGGCCCGGCCTGTTCACTGCAGGCGGAAAGAAATATTGTCGCAAAGACAAATAAGGAAGCCATTCTAAACATTGTGGAATTCTCCATGGAGTGTGTCAGCGTTTACAGAATTATGTCCGGGGCGTTAAGCCGGATTCTGTTTACGATCTATTTATAATTTTCTTGTTATTTTTAAGGTTAGAAAACATAGCATAATTGCCGCGAAATAACCTCTCCGGAAAAACCCCGAGCAAGGGGTGGCAAGACATGAAAAAGGGCTTATACAAGCCCTTTCCATAATCATTTCCTGATTCATTTTGCTGATTTACCTGCGCCCTTATCAGTTCAGGTCCCCGCGCAGGGAATCAGCGATATTATCGGGTATTTGCAGGGGACCAATTTTGAATCCTTCCAGGTCACAACCGGCCAGGATTGCTGCCCCGTTTCTGGCGTCCGCAACCATTTCAGGAGTCAACTGGAAGCGGACAAAGTGAACGCTTGAAGTTTTTACTTCATTCGCACGTTCCATATCCTCATCGGCAATGGCATATACCTTGTCATGCCCTGCTACCTGCATCCAGACCAGATCTTCAACATTTTTTAATTCCTGCAAGCGTAGTTTGCGTTCTTCCACATCTTCATATTCGATCATGAAAGTGGCTTTCCAGTTGTCGCCATCCGGAACCAGGGGGTTATAGGCATCCAGTTCATCCTGGATACCCGCAGCCTCGAACACCTTCTCTATGCGCAGCATTTCCTGGATCTGATATTTCAGCGTCAGCGCATCCTCAAACAGCAGTCGTGCATTATCATTTAATTGCAGGTTTCTGTTTTTCTTGTGCTCCAGCACTTGTGCCCTGAATTCCGGACGCTTTTGTGCATAGTCTTCCAGGGACCACAAATCATCTCTGGTCAGTTTGTTCATTATTACTCCTGAATAATCTTAAAAATCGAAGGTCAATTTAGCAAAAGACAATCAAAGACCGTATGCGATCCGCAACAATGTCATGGGATGCTCAGGTTTATCCACTTTCTCGGAAAGATTACCAATATGGGTAGCTGCCATCGGGCAATCTGATATGAAATAGTCCGGATCCTGCGCATCCACTTTCCTGACTACAGGCCGGGCAATCTTTACCGCGATGTCATAGGTTTCCTTCTTCACGGCGTAGGTACCGTCATGACCGGAACATCTTTCCTGGGCCTGCACCTGGGTATCAGGAACCAGGTTGAGAATATCGCGGGTCTTCAGTCCGATATTCTGTACTCGTAAATGACAGGCAACCTGGTAACTGATATCACCGAGCGCCTGTTTGAAATCGGTATTGAATGCGCCTTCTTTATGGCGCAGGAACAGGTATTCAAAAGGATCAAAAAAAGCCTGTTTAACTTTTTGTACATCTTCGTCATCAGGAAACAGCAGTGGCAACTCCTGCTTGTACATCAGGACACAGGACGGGATGGGGGCGATCAGGTCAAAACCTGCATCAACCAGCTTAGCCAATACCGGGATATTCGCTTCTTTTAATTCTCTTACCGACTCAAGGTCTCCCAACTCCAGTTTCGGCATACCGCAACAGGCTTCTTTTGGCACCAGTTCAATATGAATGCCGTTATGCTGGAATACCTGATAAAAATCCTCACCGAGATGAGGCGCGTTATAGTTGCCGTAACAGGTAGCATAAAAGGCTACCTTGCCTTTTGTTCGCCCTACGGCTTTAGCGTCAATGGCGCCTTTTTGCTGTTGCTCATTTTCCAGCACCTTCACCCGTTTGCGCAGGCTGTTTCGATGGTAAATGGGCACTGGCGCAGAATGATGCACCCCCAGCGTACTTTCGAGGGCTTTTCGAAAAGCCCCGTTGCTGTTTAATGCATTGACAGTGATGTCCATCAGCGGAATGGTCGCCATCTTTGCCACCATATCGGTACTGGTCAGAGTACGATCACGAAAGGAGGCGCCATTTTTTTTGAAGTTGACTGCCTTGGCACGCAACATCAGGTGCGGGAAATCCACATTCCACTCATGAGGTGGCACATAGGGGCATTTGCTCATGTAGCACATATCACACAGATAACAGTGATCGACTACTTTCTGATAGTCCGCCTTGTCGACACCATCAACTTCCATGGTGTCAGATTCATCCACCAGATCAAACAGGGTAGGAAAAGCATTGCATAAACTGACACAGCGACGACAGCCATGACAGATGTCGTACACGCGTTCCAGTTCAGCATTGAGATTGTCTACATCCCAAAAGGACTCGGACTGCCAGTCCACAGGATGCCGGGTAGGCGCTTCAAGACTCCCTTCCCTGGCTCTTTCTTTGATTGAAGGCGTATCACTCATGGTTAGCAACCCAATGTTTAATCTGCTTTTTTGATTGGCCTGGTTTGTATGTAGCGGCTGCCTGACTCTTTTTGGGAGTCAGGCCGCCACACTGCCCGGAAAAAGTGTATTTCTTCCAGACTGAAGGGTTTTTAATCGTCCAGACCGTCGAGGGCTTTCTGGAAGCGGTTGGCGTGGCTGCGCTCAGCCTTGCCCAGCGTTTCAAACCAGTCAGCGATTTCATCAAAACCTTCATCGCGGGCTGATTTAGCCATGCCCGGGTACATATCTGTGTACTCGTGAGTTTCGCCGGCGATTGCCGCTTTCAGGTTGTCAGAGGTCGAGCCAATAGGCATGCCAGTCGCCGGATCACCGGTTTCCTCAAGATATTCCAGATGACCATGAGCATGTCCTGTTTCACCTTCAGCGGTGGAACGAAATACGGCAGCCACATCGTTATAACCCTCAACGTCAGCTTTGGCTGCGAAGTAAAGATAACGACGATTTGCCTGTGATTCACCGGCAAATGCATCCTTGAGATTTTGTTCAGTTTTGGAACCTGCTAAAGACATAGTTCACTCCTTTGTAATTTTTAACTTCTTAAACTAAAAATGATTATTGAATGAAGTCGAGGACTTCGTGAAGTCAGGATCTTTTATGACTTGAACATGAATATAAAGGCAAGCCAGCGATCTGTCTAATTGTTAATGGTTTCTTCTGCGATTGTTTTTATCTATCAAAAATCGTCTGTAACAGGCAGACATTATCAGATCACCTGGATACCGGGAGGCAATTGACCGTTGAACTGGTAAAAAATAGTACGAATTTTAACTTTTCTGACGCAACATACAGCGCCTGGATCTGGTCTAACAATGAAGTAAAACAGGAAATGGTACAGGCCCTTTCCTGTCATCCTTTTTAACCTGCGCAATTGCGGAAAACCATGAAGAAATTATTCAAGATAGTAGCCTCGCTGATCACCCTGGTGTTTACCCTGGTCATTGTTGCGCTGGTGATCATGATCAATACAGACCCCAACAATCATAAGGACCTGATTGCGCGGGAATTTGAGAAAAGTACCGGCCTTGCCCTTTCCCTGAATGGCAGCATAGATCTCAGCTTCTATCCCTGGCTGGGAATCACTCTCAATGATTTCGTTATCGCCAATCCTCCGGGCTTCAGTGATACCCCGCTGCTGCAGGCACAACAGGCAGAGGTCAGAGTGAAACTGCTGCCCATGCTGGATCAGGAATATGAAGTCGATACCATTCATTTGAGTGGCGCCCGCATCTTTCTGGAAACCAACGCCGCAGGAGAATCCAACTGGAATAGCGGTGCTCTGGCTGCATCTCAAAGCGATGAATCATCGGTATCAGATGCTACGCTGAATAAACTGGTATTGGGCGGCGTCGATATCAGTAATGCGTCGCTGATCTTCAATGACCAGTTTAACGATGTGGTCTATACCCTTGAAAACATCGACATCAGCACCGGGGAACTGGTCTATGGCGCACCCATAGAGCTCTCTTTAGCCCTTGATGCCAGTGCCAGTCGTCCAGATCTTGCCGCGCTCGTCAGACTAACCGGCACCATGGTCTACGACCTGGACAACCAGCGCTATGATTTGAATCCACTCATCCTTAATAGCACATTGTCCGGGGCGAATGTCCCCAACGGATCCACTGAGCTTACCCTGAGTACAGCTGTGAGTATGGACTTTGAACAGGACATTCTGATTCTGCGGGATTTATCTTTCAATGCGCTGGATACCCAGATTAATGCCAATATCAATGGTCAGGGCGTGCTGGGAGAGTCGCCTCTTTTTCAGATCAACCTCGCCGCAGCCGGCAATGACCTGGCAGTGATTTTCCGTATTCTGGAGAACGATGAATTGGTGGCCCAGATAACCCGACTGAACAGCCGCAGTTTTTATGTGAATGGCCTTTTTGAAACCAGCCCCAACGCCGGCACCCTGACTGTAAGCGGACTGGATGCCAGTCTGCTTGATGCCAGTATTAGCGGGGATATCAGCGCCTCAAACCTGCAGTCAGGCAACCCTGTTATTACTGGAACCATTAACGCTTCAGGACCCGATTTACCGACACTGCTGGAGGTCGCCGGACAATTGCAGGGCGGTCGTAATTCTGCTCTTGCCGGCTACGGCAGGGAATTGCAGAACTCCCCCAATCAGGATTTTCTGCTCACAACGCGGTTCGATGCCAATATGGAAACCGGTAATATCAATGTGCCGGAACTGGAGCTCAATGCGCTGGGAACTGTCGTCAGCGGTAATGTGACGGGAAGTGAGATCAATACCGACACACCGGTCCTGCGCGGCCGTCTGAATGCCAGTGGCCCGGACCTGCCCTTGCTGATGCAAATTGCCGGTCAGATCAGCGGCGGCCGTGAATCATCTCTGAATCAGTATGGTCGACAGCTGCGCAGCGTCCCCAATAAAAACTTCACCCTCAATGCACCCTTTGATATCAACATGGCCAGGGGCAATATCGATCTAAGTGGAGTACAGGCAAACTTTCTTGGCTTTCGACTAAGCGGTGAATTACAGGCCACCAATTTTCAAAATGCCAATGGCACAATGGTGGGCCAGCTAAGCCTTAGCGGTCGCAACCTTGGGCCGCTACTTAACGCGCTTGACCAGGCTGAACTGGCAGAAGTACTGGAATCGGTAAACCTGAATGTGGCGGTCAACGGCAGACCCGCCAACCTGACACTAAATCCTCTTGACCTGGATCTGATACTGTCGGGGCCGCGCATTCCCAATTCACCGGTGACACTGGCTCTGAAAGCAAACAGTGTTCTGGATATCGAAAACGAAACCCTGGCTACGGAATCGTTCTCCCTGGCAGGTCTCGGCCTGAATCTTCAGGGCAGTCTCCAGGCCAGCAACCTGATGAGCGATACCAGATATAACGGCAAGCTGACAGTGCCCGCCTTCAACCTGCGTCGTTTCATGCAACAGATCAACCAGCCCTTACCGGTCACCATGGATAACACAGTATTTCAGTCATTCGCCCTGGCCACGTCATTTTCCGGTTCCAGTGATGACCTGCAACTTCGCCAGTTGGACCTTACGCTGGATGAATCCAGAATTTCCGGTGCGTTCACCGTGGCAGGGCTAAGCGCAACCACAACACCGGCGCTGGATTTTGACCTGGACATCAACCGCATCAACCTTGATCGTTATCTGGCCCCTGCGACCGACTCACCCGCCAACAGCGATATGAGTAATACCGAACTGCCAATCGATACCCTGCGCGAACTGAATGTAAAAGGTGAAGTCAACGTCGGTCAGCTCACCTATTCCAATCTGCGTCTGAGTGATCTGGGGCTAAGCATTAGTGCCAGTGATGGCCAGCTTGCGCTTGCACCTGTGACAGCCAATCTGTACCAGGGCGCATACTCCGGTGCCATCCGGCTAAACGTCAATGACGCCATGCCCACTGCCAGTGTGGAGACAGCGCTCACCGGCATCAACCTGGCGCCCCTGTTGTCAGATTTCATGGATGCCAGTTACCTCAGCGGCAATGGCAATATCCAGTTGTCCCTGACCGGTCGAGGTGCTGACACTGCAACTATCAAGCGCAATCTGAATGGATCCGGCTCAATGGCATTGCAGGATGGCGTTCTGGAAGGGGTGGATGTGGGCAGTGTACTGAACCAGGTGGAAACCATGATCCGGGATCAGCGCGCGCGAACCATAGTACGCGGCGAGCGCACACCTTTTGACACTTTCTCCGCATCGATCAATGTGAACGATGGCGTCGTCACCAGCAATGACCTGTTAATTGAATCATCCGGTTTTGATGTCAGTGGTCGCGGCACACTGGTCAATCTGACCAATGACACTCTGGCCTTTAATTTGATTGCCAATGTGGATGAGACACCAGCCAGTGATGAGCAGGCTTATGACATTGGTGGCTACAGTTTGCCAATTGCCTGCAACGGTTCCATTAATAACCCTACTTGTCTGCCAGACATTCAGGCTATCCTCGCCGGCGCTATTCGCTCGGCAGTTCAAAGAGGACTGACTGATCTGATACAGCGGGCCATTGGGGATGAAACAACACAGGAAAGCAGCACTCAAAACACTGAAGAAACTGCCCCGGAAGAGCAGCAAACTGATCCTCGTCAGGAATTACTTAACCGCGCCCTGGAAAATCTGCTCAAACGTTAATTCCTAGACATCTTCAGAACGATTCAGGCGAATGGCCGCATAGACCAGGCCAACGCCCACAATGGCGGCGAGCAGTAATTCACCATTCATCACCTGACTCAAAATTCCAGAGAATCCTGTCTCACTGTTTTCGAACATCCACATTGGGATCATATGCTGAAAGAAAACAAGCAAAATATCTGATCGCTCATAGATTATTAGCTCCGGGACAACACATATAATCAATGGCCCTGCCGCCCAGGCCAGAGGGGCCGATTTAGCCCAGGCTGAACATAAAAGCAGCCAGGCATAGACGGGTAAACACCAGAAAATATTAACTATCCCAAAAACCACATTACACGCGAAGCGGTAAAAAATATTGGCCGGGGCGATAAATGTTGACCAGATCTCTACATCAAATAACAAGCCATAGATGGAAAGAATCACCATCATCAGTAATTGCATGGCTAGCATTGACAGAAGAAAAACCGCATAGGCAATGACCAGACCCGCCAACAATTTGGATAATATCGTCAAAGTGTCTGAAACAGGCATTGAATTCCAGAACAATATACTTCTGTCCTTTCTCTGCTGGTACAAAGTAGCCAGAAAGTAATAAATCATAATCCCCCAAAAAACGAGAAATAACAGAGAGGTTGACGACATATAAAACATGTCCCAGAAATGCTCACGAACCTCAATGGGTGCCGCTGCAAAATCCACCATTCTTTCTGCCGCCGTCATAGGATCTATAGATGGGTTCGCCAGGTTTGCCAGGATTGAATAGTCATTGAAATAAGCCTGAATGACACTGACAGCCAATGCTATTACTGCCAGAGCAATACAGGAAAATGGCACAAGCAAAAAGGAAATGCGTTGCTCCCAGAATTCACGCCTGACTAATGTAATCATTTTTCCCGTGGGAGTAATTATTTTGTTCATTGCTGACTTCCCCGTGATTGATGAATTTTTGCGACAAATAAATCGGTGACGGATGGCACATGAATATCACCCAGCTCCTGCAGCGCCTCTGGCCTGGCGTTTTCAAACAACATGGCCCTTGCACCCAATATATTGCGGACATGAATTGGGCCCAATGCTTCAGCCTCCTCATATTTATCCGACGAAACCAACACTTCAGCATAGGTGTCTGCCAGTTCATCCATGGATATATTCAGACTGATTTTTCCATCATCGATAAACATCAGGTGCGTGAGAATGGATTTCACCTCTTCTACCTGGTGAGTACTAATAATGATTGAGGTCTCATTATCAAAATAATCATTCAGCAAACGATCAAAGAAGGATTTCTGGTAAAGAATATCCAGACCAAGGGTTGGCTCATCCAATACCAGTAATTTCACATTGATGGCCAGGATCAAAGCCAGGTGAAGCTGTGTCACCATCCCTTTTGAGAGCTGACCGACTTTCTTGTCGAGAGAAATCTTGGTTTCTCCAATCAACTCCAGCGCCCGCTCTCTGTTAAAGCACGGATGCACACCTTCAATGTAATCAATAGCATTGGCGACTTTCAGCCAGCGCGGCAGGATGCCGACATCGGCGATGAAGCAGACATCCTCCATCAAAAGATGTCTGCTTTTACGCGGATCCTTGCCCAGAACCTCCAGTGTTCCCTCGAATCCGGTCAGACCAAGAATGGCTTTTAGCGTTGATGTCTTGCCTGCGCCATTAGGCCCGACAAGTCCGACAATAGACCCCTGCTGTACAGAAAAACTGATGTTATCCATAGCCGCTGTATCACCAAAATATTTGCAGAGATTTTCTGCCCTGACGACGGTTTTCATTTTTGTTTCTCCGTTTTATCAAGATTCGCTTTCAGCGTATCAATCAGGTCCTGTTCGGGTAAGCCAAGGCGCTGAATCTTTTTACAGATTTGCGGCCACTCATCTTTTAAAAAAGCCTCTCTTTCCATACCCATCAACTTCTTAAGTGCCCCTGGTTTTACAAACATTCCAAGCCCCCTGCGTTTTTCCACCAGACCATCATCCACCAACATCTGCAAAGCCTTGGCCACCGTAATGTGATTGATTCGATGCTCACTGGATATTTCCCTTATAGAAGGCAAGGCATCACCTTCACAAAACACGCCTTCAAGAATCAATTCCA
>JAUHWU010000111.1 GCA_030427065.1 Gammaproteobacteria bacterium
CCCCCGTAATAGGAAGAAATACCGGTATCGGTAATGATCACCTGGCCGCCAAATCGGGGAGTGATAACCCCCAGATTCGGAGTATGGCCGACAATTACCTTGCTCACCCCATAAGCTTCCAGCACATCATCCAGGTGTGGCGCTTCCGTCTCTTCGGGGTTGAGCGCCAGCCCCCGATACCAGAGCGGTCCGCTCTCTGATTCGCCGAGGCTCGTCTCGGCAAGACTATTGCCAAGAATTTCACGACGGATCTGTTCATTGATTTCCCTTATGGATTTATTCAGCATATCCGCTCCCAGTCCGGCATGCATAAAGAGAATATCCTTGATACGAATGATACTGTTGTGCGTACTGACCCATTCATTAATATCGCCGCTTGGCTGCCAAGCCAGGCGATGCTCCACGTAACCCAGCGGAAATTGCTCATACCATTGCTGCTTGAATGCATCATCTATGATTAACGGCGCTTCGCTGGTTTCATTTCGATTCTGGATGGCCTCAACCGTCTGTTGGTAATAGGCATCCCTGTAGCGTGAGGAATTGCGCGAGGTAAAGGCGTCATATTCACCGGGGTGGACGTAGCGCAGGTCGCCAATTACATTCATGAATTCATGATTGCCGATAAGCACATGCACCATACCGCCTCTGCGCCGCGCCTGACCTTCCAGCTTTTGCAGATGTTTAATGATGCGATCAGTATCCGGACCGCGGTCGGGCACATCACCAAGCTGAACCAGATGGGTGGCACCAGCGATCCAGTTTCCTCGGCGGTTAACCAGGCCAGCGTCCTGCAAGACCTCAAAATAGTTGTCGTAATCCCCATGCACGTCGCCGACAACTACCAGCCTGCCCACATCATCCCATTCATCCTGGATGGCCTCGGCGGCAAACAGGTGCATGTTCGGCAACAGCAGGCAGGTCATTACAAGGGTTTTTAAAATGAAGAATTTATTCATGATTTATCCCCGGCACTTTTCCAGGATTTTATCCTGTAACTCTTCAGGATTGTTTATAACGGAAAAAAATTCGTTCAGGTATTTCACCGATTTCATGGCGCTGCTTTCATTCATGTAACGGGTATCCGAGGCAATAGCCAGCAGCTGCTCCGCGCTGGTCCTGAAGGGCACCAGTGCCTCACTCATGACGACTTCGGGAACACAGAATCCGCGATATAGCCGCTGTCTGACACTGCGCAGGCGCAGGCTCTTATTTGCTTCTGCATAGCTGGCATCCACATAGCCACTGGAATCGAAATCGTAGGGTACCGGGAAGAACTGTTTTTCACCGGCGGGCTGGAGCAGCTTGGCATTATGGCAGCACTCGTCTTCGTGAGCCGAAATGAAGGAGAAGTCCGTGTTGCCCGCCAGGTACATAAACAAGGCGGCGATAGTCCCCTGTAATGGATCCAGGTTTCTGTAGTCGATTTTACTCATATACACATTTTTCATGCCGACCCGGTGTGCCAGTCTGTCCTTGTGTTCCAGGATCATGCCAAACCGGGTACGTGAGCTGTTATCATCAGTGTCCTGGAACGTGACATTGACAAGACGTGAGAGAAAGCTGAGGTCGGTTATCGCGTTGTACATCTGGTATAACTGATGCTCCCTGACCAGGTAGTTGGCATAGCGTCGTCTGCTTTGGCACTGCACCACCAGTTTAAGATTATTCTGGTTTTCAAACAGGGTGCCTGCTACCTCATCCTTGTCGAGGTCGAGCCAGAGTTGGGCATGGCTGCAGACATCCTTGCGCAGGCGAAAATTTCCCCTGACCCTGAATTTCACGTCGAGGCTGACTTCCCGGCCTTTGTCCAGATAAGTGAGAGTGCCGCCCTTGTATTCCTCTTCCCGGTCCCGTTCCCGGTTAATGATAGTGAAGGGCCCTGAGAGGGTGATGTCCAGAGTATGGGCATCAAGAAACAGAGGGTCGACGTCGGTAGCCTGGGCACCAGGTACCAGTGATAATAAAACCAGGGCGCTGAGGACCAACACCCCTGTATTGTATTGTTTCATCATGACCTGACTCCAGCAAATGCTGTTTTCAAGGATTTAGACCGTCAATTCCCCAAAAAAATCAATGCCATGGCCTGTGCAGGGTCTGGTAAATTATGCAGCAACAGTCGCACGCAAGGCCAAGGGGCATTTGAAAACCCTATTCAAAACTCAAATTTACTTATTCAATATCGAGGATTACTATTAAATTTCACATCACCGGATACCTTTAAAAAAGCTGGCCGTATGCATAAATACCTGGATATTGTTGACCACAGAAGTTTGCTGATTTCGATACTTTGCATCATTGTTACTTTTCTCTGTATACGCTTTGACATCAGTTACGATGTTGACCTGATTATTTTCAGCATAGCTATTATTTTTCCCCTGGTCTTTACTATCCGTGAGGGCTTTCGGCGCCGACAGTATGCGGTCAGACTTCTCAGTGCCCTTAAGGCATCCATGAGTGCCCTGTATTTCAGCCTGGAAAACAGCACCAGGCTGACAATGGAGGAAAAGCTGGAGGTACACCGGATGGTGAATACGCTGTCAGCTACTTTTATCGTTGTCATTAAAGAAAAGCAGGACTTCGGGATCAGTCAGGTGCGGGCGCAGGTCAGGGAAATCTATCATTTTGTTGATACCCGACGTGATTCCATCTCAGGCAACACCCTGCTGAAGGTCGTCCGCCTGGTTCGGGATATCGAGGAAGGTATTGAAAACCTTCATGGCATCAAGATTCATGGCACACCGGTAAGCCTGCGAGCCTACTGCCTGGTCTTTATATATATTGTACCGTTTATTTTTACGCCGACACTTGTCCATAATCTCCCCACTCAACCGCTTTGGCTGGTCTATTCGCTCAGTGTCTTACATGGCTTTATTCTGATGTCCCTTTATAACCTGCAGGATCATCTTGAGGATCCCTTTGACCAGATAGGGCTTGATGACATCAAGCTGGCAGAATTCCAGTTCCGGGAGACAAAATTACCGGAGGTGGAAAAACCGGCATCCACGCCTCCCTGAAGCGGCTCAAAATTTCAAGATCCCCGGGGCTTTAACAAAAAAATGCCACGTCAATATAAATGCGACAGTTTCTGTATAGTTACTGATTGTGCCTCGTCTGTCTTCTTTATTTCGGCTTAACCGGGCACGAAATGCCTATTCTGCTTCCGGTCCTGTGTATTCATAGATGCAGGGGCCGCCCTTGCACCGGAACTGGACCGGGCCGCTCATGATGGTCCGGTTATAGTCATTGATGAAACTGTTCATCCTCTCAAACGTCACAACGGCAGGGCTGGGATTGCCGTTCAGGTAATCCAGGTAGCTGTTGTTGAGCGCCAGCTTGATACTGGCCTGTGAGGCAGCAGGATTGGCAGGGTCAGCGAGGATTGATGTCAGTGCCTCATTCTCTATTTCCAGTTGCCTGCTTATGCGCGCATAGTCACTGCGCCGGGTAATAATGGAAAACAGTTCATCCACCAGCGCCTTTTCCTTTTGGTTGCTTTCTGCCGTAAAGGCCGGGTTTTCAGGGCATGCTGCACCAAGACCATTGCGGCTACGGAACTGAATGCAGTTCTCCACATATTCCCTGTTCAGTTCATCGCGCATGGCGATCAAGTACCTGGCCAGGGCTTCTCCCAGGGAAAAAGCATCAGCGCCAGACTCCGGTACATCTTCCGATAGAACCGTTTCCTGCTCCAGCAGGGATGGCTCTTCACCGCTGTCAACCTCAACGCCTTGTTCGACAGGAGGCGGCGGGAGTATGGGTTGGGGCTGTATTTCCAAACCTGTTGTCGGAGCAGTTCGGAAGTCTTCCAGAACCCGAGGGGGTAATTCCTGTGATTCAGCGGGGGGGGCTGACAGGTCAATGGATGCTGGCTGAGTGCCATCCGGAACTGGAACCGGAACTGCACTATCGGATTCGTCGTCTACTGACAGGATGATCAGAGACAGGACCAAAAAAAGCACAAGCCCCAGCCCAATATGAACGGACCTCTTCTCTAAAAACCCCGGCCCCGGGGTTTCTTGAGTAAGCCGGGCGCTTTCATGCTTGTTGGCATCATCGTTGACAATATTGTTGGGCGTTTCAGCACTCATCGGATTGTATTTCCTGTTTTTTTCTTCCTGGCATGAAAATATAGGCCACCCTGAAAATGCTGCCTGAAAATTAAGACAGACTGCTTGATACCAGTCAAATTAGGATCAATAAAGAATAATAGGGGAATAATAGGGAGACCAGAGCCATTTCAGGTTCAACATCAGTCAGAATTTGTTTCAGTGATGTGCCTGAATCAGGATATCAAATGACATGATCCCGAATTGTTGGTCAGGTTATTAAAGGGGTCAAATTGGGTAAATGGCGATTCGCTGTCAGGCGAGCATAGAATAGCTTGGGATTCGAATCTGACTACTCTTCTCAAGGTGCTAAATCATGGGTAGCTGACCAGTTCTTGCTCCCCTTTATCAGGGCAAACGTGAAAGCATTCAAGCTACGGGTTTTATATTTTTGAAAATGTAACTAATTAATGATTTGGCCTGGAGATTTTGGATTGCAAGCTAATCCAATAAGTTTGGTCAGTTATTTTCAACGTGTTTAAGTTCCAGAGCATACATCCCTCTCCCGGGAGTATCTGTATAAATCACATCAACCAGGCCTGTTAATTCCCGCTGTAGCCGAAAGGTGGGTGAACTGTGTAAACTGTCGTTCTTATAACCAAAATTTAACAGCTGAATGCACATCCTGAACACTAAGCAAAGGAACTGAATATGAGTACTGAGCCAAAAATTGAGAATGACTCCAATAGTGTTGCCCACGCTGGCATAGTAAACTGGCCTTCTGCCCTTATGCTGGTTCTGTGGCTGCTGGTGATTCTGGGACTTTCCGGCATCCCTGGCTTTGCGTTGCTGGGTTCACCCTATGTGCTTGGCATCATCCTGATTGCCGCTGTTTTTGTGACCGCCTGGAGCGCTTTTCGGTTTTTTAAAGCCAGCGATAAAAGTACCACCTAAGGTGGCAGCAAATACCCCGGCTGCAGTATCAGGCTCATGAGCCGGCAACGACGGTTATCTTTGATTGCAGGCCGGGAATGAGTTTTCAGTATTACTTGCCGTGAATCGAAATAATGGAAATGGCGGAACCCTCAAGACTCGAATCCTTTATTCTCTAAAGGATTGTTGCTGTATCTGTATAGATTTAAGTTTCGAGCCCTGCGGACTGTTGATGCATGACAAACGGATTATGAGTTAATTCTCTAATTTTAGATCTGTATAAATTAATTCGATATATACAAATAAATTGCAGTGTTTAAGCAAGCATGTAACTCGAACTATTGAGATTTACTGCGGATTTTTTCAAAAACATTTACTGTGACATATAGATGACGGGTAATTTAAGGTCATTCAATATCGTTATTATTTCTCAGAACAATACCCATCATTTGGTAAATCAAACTGGCCGCTGAAAACTGATACCCGTGAAAACCTTCAATGGGTGAAAATTCTGTGACATCGAAACCGATGATTTGTGCCTGTTGTGCCACAGATTCAAACAAGCTCAGTGTTTGGTACCACCCCAGGCCTCCGGGTACCGGCGTGCCGGTTGACGGAAAAATGGAAGGGTCCATTCCATCGACATCTATGGTAAAAAACACCTTGTCAGGGAAATCTTCTGGCAGGTCTATGCGTGTAATATTGTTTGGTACCAATTCTTTTGCGTCATAATAATGAATGCCGTGTACGCTGCGGATTTCCATTTCCTCCTGGCAGAGGGCGCGAATCCCTAATTGCAGTAGTGGAATATCTTCATCAACGATCCGTTTCATAACGCTGGCATGACTATAGGGATTGCCTTCATAGCTGTCACGCAAATCGGCATGAGCATCTATTTGTACAACACCAAAGTCTTCGAATCCGGCATCCAGAAAGCCACGAATCATGCCGTAGGTGACAGTGTGCTCACCACCAATTCCCACTGGCAACTGTTCACGCTGAGCGATACTGCACACCAATCTTGCAATCCGGTCTATGACTTCTGCGGCGGTACCGTCGCAATTTACAGGGGGGTGTGTGTAAATGCCCTCATCACCTGGCACACTACTGCCATCAAATTTTTCCAGTTGCCAGCTCGCTTCCAGAATACTGCGAGGTCCCATTCCTGTTCCGTTGCCGTAGGAAACTGAGGCTTCAAAAGGTACCGGCACGACATGAAAAAAAGCTGAGTCCCTGGCTGGATGTTCAAATTCTGAGCCCAGGAAAACCGGAAAGCCGGGTGCGGCTAATTGATCGAAACTATCCATTTTGTTTTCCCAAATATATGGCGCCTGCAAGCACAGGCTTGTTGAGACAGAGGGCAGAGTACGCTGATCTCATGACAAGCGCATGCGAAAATCTTCATAGCCGAATTCACGCTCTATTCGCACCTCATCAGTTTCAGAATTCCAAACGGCAATGGCGGGAAGCTGCATGCCATTAAAAGTGGTTGATTTGACCATTGTGTAATGACTCATATCATCAAATATAAGACGATCGCCTACTTTCAGTTTTCTGTCGAAGCTGTAATCGCCCATGACATCACCGGCAAGACAGCTTAATCCTCCAATGCGATAGGTATGCTCCAGTTCGCCGGGGTGTTGTGAATGAAAAATATGGGCCCGGTAGGGCATTTCAAGAATATCAGGCATATGACAAGTGGCGGAACAATCAACGATGGCGATATCACTGACATTTTTAATGGTATCCAGCACTTCGGTAACCAATACACCAGTATTCATGACTATACCTTCTCCCGGTTCGAGGAATACTTCGATGTCGTATCGTTCCCTGAATTCGCTTATGCGTTTGATAAGCGCTTCCAGATCATAATCCTTGTGGGCTAGATGATGTCCGCCCCCGAAATTGATCCAATCAAATTGCGCCAGCCTGTCTCCAAAATCCTTTTCTATTTTTGCGAGCGTCCGATCCAGTGGGGCATAACCTTGCTGGCAAAGTGTATGAAAGTGCAGGCCACTGAACATGGACAAGTCAGTATCCTTTAATTGGGAAACCGGTACGCCAAGCCTCGATCCGGCGGTACAGGGGTCGTACAACGGCAAGGCTCCTTCTGAATGTTCAGGATTGATACGCAAACCAATATCCAGATCAGGACGAGCGCGACTTTCTTCGTCTATCAATGACCTGAAACGCTGCCATTGGCTAATGGAATTAAAGACTACATGGTCAGCAAAACCCATGATCTCCCTGAGATCAGCCGCCCGGTACGCTGCCGAATAGACATGCACTTCGCCACCATATTCAAGGCGACCAAGGAGAGCCTCCGACAGACCACTGGCGCAGGTACCACTGAGATATCGACTGATAAGTGGAGCCAGTGAATACATGGCAAAAGCTTTCAACGCCAATAAAACCTTCGCACCGGAACGTGCTTGAAAGTCACCCAATATTTTCAGATTTTTTTCCAGTGCGACTTCATCAATCACGTAGCAAGGGGAAGGGACGCGCGTGGGGTCAAAATTCAGGAAGCTTTTAGCCGCTGGAAAATCTTCAGGTGCCATTTATTCAGTCCAGGGAAAATTCGGGGGTTTGGATGACCTGCCAGGACAAACCATAACGGTTCATGTCTGCCATAAAGGGATCCGGGTCCATTTGTTCGATGTTCCAAACGCCAGGCTTTTTCCATTGGCCTTCAAGGATCATTTTGGCACCAATCATCGCGGGTACCCCTGTGGTATAGGAAATAGCCTGTGACATCACTTCTTTATAACAAGCCTGGTGATCACAAATGTTGTAAATATACGCAGTTTTCTTCTTGCCATCCTTGATCCCTGAGACCAGACAGCCAATGCAGGTTTTGCCTTTGGTCCTTGAACCCAGAGTGGAAGGGTCTGGCAACAGGGTTTTTAGAAACTGAAGTGGAACAATTTTCTGTCCCTGGAAATCGACAGGGGCAATTCCAGTCATTCCCACATTACCCAATACTTCGAGATGCGTCAGGTAACTGTCACCAAAACTCATCCAGAACTGTGCTTTTTTCAATGTGGGATAGTGTTTGGTGAGAGATTCCAGCTCTTCATGGTACATGCGGTAAACGTTGTAGGTACCAATCGACTCCGGGCAGGTAAAGGAGCGCTTCTCGGACATGGCAGGAGTTGTGACAAAAGTACCGTCTTGCCAATGTCGACATTCAGCCGTTACTTCGCGAATATTTATTTCGGGATTAAAGTTTGTTGCAAATGGGTAACCATGATCACCGCCATTTACATCTATGATGTCCAGAGTGTGGATTTCGTCGAAATAATGTTTTGCGAGATAAGCGGTAAAGACATTGGTGGCCCCTGGATCAAAGCCACTCCCGAGTAAGGCGGTCAGCCCGGCTTTTTCAAATTTTTCCTGATATGCCCACTGCCAACTATATTCAAATTTTGCCGTATCAGGCGGTTCATAGTTTGCGGTATCCAGATAGTCGACGCCAGTTTCCAGACAGGCATCCATTATCGTTAAATCCTGATAAGGCAGAGCAACATTGATGACCAAATCAGGGTTTACTTTACGAATAAGTGCTGCAAGCTGCGGTACGTTGTCGGCATCCACCTGGGCAGTGGCTATGACTTTGCCCTGAGATTCCTTAATTTGCCTTGCAATTAGCGCGCACCGGGATTCAGTGCGGCTAGCCAGGGTAATCTCCGAGAAAATCTCGGAGAGCTGGGCGCACTTATGAGCAACGACCTGGCCAACGCCACCGGCTCCGATGATGAGAATACTTGCCATTTAGATAATTAACTTGTTTCCAGACGGATGCATTCAGCGTTCTATTACTGAATATCATTTGATGACCCTTCAGGGGTTAAATTTGGGGCAGAAGGATAATAGGGAGTTTGAGTTGAGTCCAGTAAAAAAAGTAATCAAAAAAAGAGTCAGGGAGTCAGGGTATTTGAGTTTTGAAAATAATGGAACACAGTTATTGTATTGAAGAAAAGAATGGTGGGCCCATCAGGCCTCGAATCGTTTATCCTGTAAAGGATAATTGCAGTATCTGTATAGATTTCACTATTCGAGACCTGCTGCCTGATGATGTATGACAAACGGATTCTGAGGTAGCTTTAAAATATTTATCATAATAATCAATATGTTAAAACCTGTTACATAAGTGTGTCAGAAAGCGTGTAACTTTTGAAGGCCATGATGTGGACTTTGGGGCATTAATGTATTGAAAGGCATCGCTGATGCCCACATTGCCCCATACCCGCGCAGGTTACAATAGCACATGCGCTAATTCCCAAAACTCTTATCTTACATCCCCGGGAACTAAACCGAG
>JAUHWU010000260.1 GCA_030427065.1 Gammaproteobacteria bacterium
CAGGGATCGTAATGAAAACCGAAGTTATAGTTTTTCGAGGATAGCTTCAGCGGTGCTGATGCCCATTTCACCAGGAGGTTCAATAGCCAGGTGAGTAACGATCCCATCATCAACGATCATGGCCAGACGCTTGCAACGGGTACCCAGCCCAAAACCACTGCCATCAAGCTCTGTGCCCATTGCTTTAGTTAATTCTGCATTGCCATCTGCCAGCATGGTAATTTTTTCGGCATTCTGGGCTTCACCCCAGGCGCCCATAACAAAGGCGTCATTTACAGACAGACAAATGATGCTGTCCGCTTTTTCCAAAATGGCATCAGCATTCACGACATAACCGGGAAGATGAGTCATTGAACATCCTGGTGTGAAAGCGCCGGGAACGGCAAACATTACGACTTTTTTTCCGCCAAATAAATCATCAGTAGTAACATCCTTGGGCCCATCTGCGCTCATCACTTTCAATGTGACCGAAGGGATTTTATCTCCTGTTTGAATTGTCATGTCTTACTCCTTTGCTTAAGAATTCAGGGAACCTATGATCCGCAAAAGCCTTCCTTAACACAATAGCCATCGCTAAAAATTTGGACACTGATGTGTGCTCATTTAAACTGTCTTATCTGCTAACGCTATAACCCTATTTTAATTGAGGAATTATGAAGACTCGCGCCCTGTATACATTACTTTCGATTCTGGCTGCTTCAATCATTTCTGTATCCCCCGTTTCTGTCTCATCGCTGCAGGCTCAGGATAACGCCTTTGAACCTTATGAATGGGACCTGACAGAACTCTACCCAAGTCTGGAAGCCTGGGAAGCCGAGCGCCAGCGTATTTTGCAGCAGATCGATAATATCGAAGCCTTTCGGGGCACCCTGGGCGATGATGCTGACTCGCTTTATGCCGCCCTGCGTTTTGTCTCCGATATTTATCGGGACTTGTTGAAGGTATATTCCTATGCCAGCATGGAGCAGGATGAAGATCTCCGAGTCACCGATGCCCAGGAACGTAATCAGTTGGGAGAAGGCCTGTTTGCCAGTTTTAACCAGGCCACCGCCTGGATGGACCCCGAACTCATCGCGGTGGGTGAAGATCGCATCAACAGTTTTCTGGAAGATAACGAAGATCTGGCCCCCTTTGCATTCAGCCTGGAAGACACCATTCGTCAGGGGGAACATACCCTCAGTGATGAAACCGAGCAGGCACTGTCCTATTTTTCACAGTCTTTTGATGCACCCTCCAATATTTATTCCCTCATTGCCAACTCCGATATCCCGTTTCCAACCATTACCCTGTCTACCGGGGACGAGGCATTGATCAACGCCCAGGGTTACAGTTTCTGGCGCGGCAGTGAAAACCGTGATGACCGTAAATTGGCCTTTGATGCCTACTGGAGCAAATGGGCCGAATACAATTCCAGTGTTGGCATGGTGCTTAACTCCCATGTACAGATGCAGGTTGCACTGGCCAAGGCACGAAAATTTGACAGTGTTTTACAGCGTGAGTTATTTAACGACAACCTGCCGGAAACGGTTTACCACAGCCTTGTGGAAGAAGTGAACAAGGCGCTGCCAACCCTGCATCGCTACTTTAAATTACGCGGCAGAATGCTGGGCGTGGAACAGATGCATTACTACGATATCTACCCGCCCCTGGTGTCCATGGACAAGGTCTTTGATATTGAAACCACCAAGGAAATTACCCTGGATGCCATGGCCATTCTTGGTCAGGACTGGGTGGATATGCAGCGTGATGCCATCGCCGGGCGCTGGATGCATGTCTATCCCGGACAGGGTAAACGCAGCGGTGCCT
>JAUHWU010000112.1 GCA_030427065.1 Gammaproteobacteria bacterium
GCATCAAGTAATCTTTTTACTCGTTGCAGACTACGATTGGAAGATTCGCCGGCGGGTTTGTCCAGCACAAGAATCCCGTTTACGCTTCTACCCCGACGTTGTTTTGCCAATTCAGACCCTGCCTATTTTTTACTGTCATCGTCATCGCTATGATGATCCCGTTCATCACGGGCCAGAGCTTCATCAATCAGGTCGGTCATAAATTGACCGCGGGCAAGACTGTCGTCGTAGATAAAATTGAGTTTAGGTGTAGTACGCAAGCTAATTGATTTGGCGAGCAGTGAACGGAGAAATCCAGCCGCCTTGTTGAGAGCATCAATACCTTCCTGTATTTCTTCGGAAGTATTTTTACCAAGTAGCGTGACATAGACACTGGCATGGGCGAGGTCCCTGCTCACCTTGACGCCTGTAACAGAAGCCATACCAACTCTGGGGTCACGAACTTCACCCTGAATTAAAAGAGCTATCTCCTTTTTCAGAAGGTCAGCTACCTTGTCTACTCTTTTTGAGACTCTGGCCATATTATTTCAGGTGAAGTATGCCTTGGTTGAGAAAAGACTTTTGCTTAGGCAAGAGTTCTAGCCACTTCCTTACGCTCGTATACTTCTATCTTGTCGCCGACTCGTACATCAGTGTAATTCTTCACACCAATACCGCATTCCATACCACTTCTGACTTCACTGGCCTCATCCTTGAAACGTCGCAGGGATTCGAGTTCGCCTTCATAAATGACCACGTCATCGCGCAGTACACGAATCGGTTTGCTACGATAGACAGTACCTTCGATCACCATACTACCGGCAATGGAGCCAAATTTTGGTGAAGTAAAGATGTCACGTACTTCAGCAACACCCAGAATCTCTTCCTGCAGTTCTGGTGCCAGCATGCCACTCATGACGGCTTTCACATCATCAATAAGGTCATAGATAACACTGTAATAGCGCAACTCCAGAGACTCATTTTCAACCAGGGTTCTGGCTGACTTGTCTGCTCGAACATTGAATCCAATTATCGTTGCTTTTGATGTTTGTGCCAGCTGGACATCAGTTTCAGAAATACCTCCAACGCCTGAAGAAATGATATTCACTGAAACCTCTTCATTACCCAGTCCAAGCAGGGCTGCAGAAATTGCCTCCAGTGAACCTCGCACGTCGGTTTTCAAAACAACATTAAGCAGCTTCTTTTGTTCATCGCCAATAGTAGCAAACACGGCTTCCATTTTTGCTGCCTGTTGTTTGGCAACCTGGATCTCACGGAATTTATTCATTCTGAATTCTGCCACTTCACGGGCTTTCTTTTCATCCTGAACAACAAGAAAGTCATCTCCGGCTTCCGGAGTTCCATTCAAACCGAGAATCTCAACCGGTATTGAAGGTCCAGCCTCTTTTATCTGCTTTCCGGTTTCATCAATCATGGCCCTGATTTTGCCAACCTCATGACCTGCCAGAATTACATCTGACATTTTCAAAGTACCATTTTGAACCAATACTGTGGCAACTGGCCCTCTACCCTTGTCCAGGCGGGATTCAATGACAACCCCCTTCGCAGGACAGTCTTCAATCGCTTTAAGTTCTAGTAGCTCAGCCTGTAAAAGTACAGCTTCAAGCAGTTCCGGGATTCCTTTGCCGGTGTGGGCTGAAACTTCGATAAACTGAGTATCACCACCCCATTCTTCCGGGGTCAGGCCTTTGGCAGCCAGCTCATTCTTGACACGGTCTACATCGACCCCTTCTTTATCCATTTTATTAATAGCGACTACTATAGGCACCCCTGAAGCCTGGGAATGCTGGACGGCTTCCTCAGTCTGAGGCTTGACGCCATCATCGCCAGCTACAACCAGAATTACGATATCAGTTGCCTGGGCACCACGTGAGCGCATGGCACTGAAGGCAGCATGGCCCGGTGTATCAAGGAAGGTAATCATGCCACTATCGGTTTCTACATGGTATGCACCAATATGCTGGGTAATACCGCCAGCCTCACCTGCTGTGACAGATGATTTACGAATATAGTCAAGCAATGAAGTTTTACCATGGTCAACATGACCCATTACTGTTACCACAGGCGCCCGGCTGACCTCTTCACCTTCATACTTGATAGATTCAACGAGATTTTCTTCAAGCGCATGATCCGAAACGGGTTTGGCTTTATGTCCCAATTCTTCTACAAGAAGTATGGATGTATCCTGATCGAGCATATGATTCAAGGTAGCCATGACCCCCATGCCCATCAGGGACTTTATGAGTTCACCACTTTTAAGGGATAAACGCTGGGCCAAATCTCCAACAGAAATTGCCTCGGGTACTTCTATTTCTCGCGAAATAAAGTCTGTTGGCATTTCAAACTTATGTTCTTTCTGACCCTGGCTTAGTTTGCGACGACCTCTTCTACGAGCACTGTCATCAAACTCCTGGTCTTCATCAAGAATGAAGTCAT
The DNA here is from genome assembly GCA_030427065.1 of Gammaproteobacteria bacterium. Taxonomy (GTDB): domain Bacteria; phylum Pseudomonadota; class Gammaproteobacteria; order Pseudomonadales; family Pseudohongiellaceae; genus Eutrophocola. Next base: position 2,437 of record JAUHWU010000112.1, read on the forward strand.
CACTGGAACGTACACGCTGGAACTTCTTGGCGTCTTCATCTTTTTCCCTTCGACGCAGATTGGTTTTCTTTTTCTCAAGAACTTCCGGACTGTCTTTAATGGTGTCTTTTCGAGTTGCGCCTTTTTTATGGTCTCTACGCGCTTCGCCTTTTTCATCCAGCGAGACATCTTCCGCGACATCTTTTTTCAGGCTAAAAGGCGCTTTCGATACAGATTCTTTGCTTGCTGCACCGTCATCCCTGACAGGTTTGTCACCGGACTTTTCAAGCTCAAGCTGCCTGGCTTTTTCCTGCGCTTCTTTTTCCTGTTTTTCTTTTTCTTCCAGAGCGCGCTGTTCTGCTTCCTTACGCTCAGCTTCCAACTGCGCCTCTTCGACGCTGCGCTTCACATAAGTACGCTTTTTACGAACTTCAACATTGACGGCCTTGCTGCGTCCCTGATTATCTGAAGTCTTTAAAGTCTCGACAGTTTTGCGCTTGAGAGTAATCTTGCGTGGTGTGGCACCACCTGAGGTATCTTCGCCATGTTTGCTTTTCAATGACATGAGCAGGGTGGTACGCTCTTCATTTGTCATCGTATCTTCAGCTTTAGTCTGAGGCAGGCCGGCTTCCTTGATTTGCTCAAGTAATCGATCTTCCGGAACACCGACCATTTTGGCCAGTTCAGTGATTGTTACATCTGCCATTCAACTCACCCACTATTTGCTGCTTTAGTAAAACCATTTAATTCCTGATGATTATTTACCATTAAATATTCATCAGGATTCCTCTTTTGAAGATTCCTCAGCGGACTCTTCTTTTAAATCTGCTGCATCATCTTCATCGGCGAACCATGGAGCTCTGGCAGTCATGATGAGCTGACCTGCTCTCTCTTCATTCATGCCCTCTATTTCCATGAGCTCATCTACCGATAATTCTGCAAGATCTTCCATGGCAAGCACATCGATTTTAGATAATGCCAGTGCCAATCCGTTATCCATGCCTTCCATATTCAACAGATCATCTTTAATTCCGGCATTGGTTATATCTTCTTCAGAAGCAATTGCACGCGTCAACAAAGCGTCTTTTGCTCTTGAACGCAATTCATTGGCAATTTCTTCATCAAAATCCTGAATCTGGGAAATTTCATCGAGAGGAACATAGGCAATTTCCTCGAGGGTGGTAAAGCCTTCCTGCACCAGAATTTCCGCTACGTCATCATCAACATCAAGCGCATCCACAAAAGTTTTAATTGTGCCTGCAGATTCCTGCTGTAATTTCTCGGCAGCACTTTCCTCGCTCATGACGTTTATAGTCCAGCCAGTCAATTCACTACTCAAACGCACATTCTGTCCGTTTCTACCAATCGCCTGAGCCAGATTTTCTTCTGCAACAGCTACATCCATAGTATGAGTATCTTCATCAACAACAATAGACGCGACCTCTGCAGGTGACATTGAATTGATTACCAGTTGAGCTGGATTCTCATCCCAAAGAATAATATCAATACGCTCATTGGCAAGCTCATTGGAAACTACCTGAACCCTTGAACCCCGCATACCGACACAGGCACCAACCGGGTCAATTCTTCCATCATTGGTTTTAACAGCAAGTTTCGCGCGCGATCCCGGATCCCGGGCTGCTCCCTTTATCTCAATAATTTCTTCAGAGATTTCAGGTACTTCAATTTTAAACAGCTCAACAAGCATTTCAGGCGCCGTTCTGCTTAAAAGCAACTGCGGACCACGTAATTCTGTGCGCACTTCCAGTAGTAAAGCCCTTAATCTGTCATTGATGCGAAATGTTTCCCGTGGAATAAGATTTTCCCTGGGTAAAAGACCTTCTGCATTATTTCCAAGGTCAACAATGACATTATCCCGAGTTACCTTCTTTACAGTGCCCGAAACAAGCTGTCCGATTTTGTCCTCATACTCCGCAACAACAATCTCTCTTTCTGCCTCACGGACTTTTTGTACGATTACCTGTTTGGCAGTTTGCGCTGCAATACGGCCAAATTCGACGTTATCGATTTTTTCCCTGTATACATCACCCACTTCGAGATTCGGATCTTTCTCTGCGGCTTCCTCTGTAGTGAACTGGGAACCCAACAATGCCATTTCATCATCACCAACAACAGTCCAGACACGATAGGTCTCGTAATCTCCAGTGTCTTTGTCGATGATGACCTCGCAATCGATTTCTTCATCCACATAACGTTTTTTGGTCGCAGAAGCGAGGGCTGATTCTATGGCACTAAAAATTACGTCCCTGGAGACACCTTTTTCATTGGAGACAGCATCAGCCACCATTAAAATTTCTTTGTTTATCATCTTGTTGCTACCCTTAAACGCTTCGATTCAAGCGATCTTCCAATTTAAGCTACCATCTGTTGCAGTTTACTGTTGCAGTTTACTGTTGGAGTTCTGCAACTACACAATTGCATTACTATTGCTGCAAGCTCAAATCTGGCTTACCAGATTTGCTTTATCAATTAATTCATAAGGAATCGTATATTCCTCTTCACCAACTATCAGCACAATTTCGTCATCAATAACTGTTTTCAGTTGTCCGGTAAACTTTCTTCTACCGTCAAAATTTTCAGTCAACCTGAGGCTTACATGCCATCCCAGGTATTGTTTAAACTGTTCAACGTTAAAAAGTGCCCTATCCAGGCCCGGTGATGACACTTCCAGAGTATATTCACCGGTGATCGGGTCCTCCACATCGAGGATACTGCTGATCTGCCTGCTGACCTGTGCACAGTCTTCTACATCTATTCCTGCTTCCTTGTCGATATACACTCTCAACATGGAATGTCTTCCCTGTGGGGTGTATTCAATTCCCCAGAGCTGAAACCCCAATGCATTGACTACGGGTTCCAGCATTTCCCTTAACTCTGTACTTCTGGTTCCCATGGCAAGTAAAACTCCTGGTGCCTGTTCAAAATACCAGTCAGGAAAAACAAAAAATGGGCCAATGGCCCACTTCCAATTACAACTATTAACTGTTTTTGGCCTAATAAAAAGCCCCTTGAAGGGGCTTTAGAAATACTGGCCAAAAAAAGCGACAGTGACAGCAGGATTAATCCTGCAATCTTTCCGTGTCGTAAAGAGCGCAGTTCGGAAACATACACGAACCAGCTAGTCTTTATGAGTACTTTTTTAGTACTCCAGACCCGAAATAACTTCTGCCTGGTAAAGTGGTAGCGGGGGCAGGATTTGAACCTACGACCTTCGGGTTATGAGCCCGACGAGCTGCCAGACTGCTCCACCCCGCAACAAAACTTTGATATTGCTAAAACCTTTAAAATCTTAATTTCCGAAACTCTGGCTTACCCTCGGAAAGGGCGCAAATTATAGGTGTCCTTCACTGTATGGTCAAGTTACATCTTTGTAAAGGGCAGACTATAAGTGATCGGGAGCTCCGTAGTTACCCTCAGGCCTATTACATTCTATGACTTCGATCAGTTTTTTATGACTTTTCAGGAGTCTGGTCCAAATCCTTGCTATGGGATTTGTGCTTCAGGAACTCTGCGAGCTCCATGCCTACAGTGTGTAAATATCCATAAGATTCTAATCCCCTCGAATATCTATACTTTATAGGATATTTGGTGCCGAAGGCCGGCACTTAATAAATAATCTATATGCTTGATTATAAAGGGTTTAATATGATATAATACCTAGCAAGTTGCAGAATTAGTTGCAGGAATAAGCATGAAAACCCACCCCAAATATATTAGAGAGCAGAAAGGAAGCCTGTATTTCCAGCGGGATTATCCCAAGAGACTCCAAGCGCTAGCTGGCGCTAAAACTTATAAAAAGGCATTAGGTCTCAAAGCCAACAATTACAGCCAGACGCAGCTAAACAGAGCAATCGCTGATGCATCGGAGTTATTCGACATAGAGTGTCGTCTATATGAGAACTCAACTCCCGGCGCATTCCAAGACAATGAACTCGACAAAGCGGCCGCTGACCTAGTGAGCAGGCTGAATATCGTGTCTGATCAGGTAGAGGACATAGAAGAGGCTCTTGATGCTGGATACCTTAATCTACCCGACTGGCAGGAAGTAACGGAAGAGATGAAAGCGGCCGGATACGAGGGCAGAGACCCTCTGCTAACGCCAAGACAGGAAACTACTTGGAGAGCGTTTAAAGCAATTAGGGGGCAGCTCGATAAGAAGCCGCTAATAGTAAGGGACTTTTGGGATGAGTATGTAAAGTTCAGAGGGCTTAACCCAAACGACCGTGAAGAAGGTCGCATAATCAGGCGAGGCGAACGTATCCTAAGTTTCATAGGAGAGCATAGCGTCTACCACCCCAAGATTGTTCGAACAATTGAATTAGGGCTAGAAGCCTACTATATCCATGAGCGAACGAAACTAAAAAAGGATGGAAGCAAGAGGTCAGTGCAAGGCATAAAGCGTGACCAGAACGAGATAGTTGCTGCTATCAACAGAGGCGCAAGCCTAAATCACTTAGGCTGGAAAGTTAAAGTTCAGCATCAGCTAGACAAAACAGGCCCTAGAGAAGCCCGTATTGACCTAGACAAGCCTGTGCAGATTCAACTGGTTAACCACTGCCTGAGTGACAAAGAGACCCCGCACCTTTCAACTATAATTCTATTAGAACTTCAATGCGGTGCGATGGCATCAGAAATACAGAGGCTCGACTTTGATGAAGCCATGGAAGAACTCAATGCATCGATTCCTATGCTGAAGATAGGGCGGAGAGAGGAGATAAAAACAAAGACAGAAGAACGTAGGCGAGTGGTACCGATTGTTATTGGGGCTGAGTATATAAAGCAACACCTCCTGCAGACACTACAGTGGCTAAATGCCACCTCTGAATCCAACCACTCAACAATGATAAAGAGGAAGTTAATAGCAGTAACCGGCATCAAAGAAGCATCAGCTCACTGCCTAAGACACACAACTAGAGCTAATGCAGAATCTAATGGAATCAATCATTCCCATACTTCAAGTATCTGTGGCTGGTCGGGCGGCGCTCTCAGCAAGAATGCCATCACCTATGGGATACACAGACTAAGCACTCACCCAGGATTTCTAGAAATTACGGCGAGTAGCTTGAAGATGCATCAGTTCATTCTCGATGCTATCGATGAACCGGAAGGGAATGTAGTCAATATTAAAAGGAGTGCAAAACCATGAAGACAAGAGAGCACGCTCCCTAATTCAGGAATGGTTGGGGGCTGCAGCAGAGTCGCCAGAAGCACTGAATGAGTGTGTATAGATAGGTTCTATTGGCAAACACAACATATAGTATTCTTTACGCATTAAAAGCCCTTTTCAACACAATATATTGTGTATTTTTCTTGACAAATTAGCCAGCTTGTGATATAATATAGGTGCCGTAAAAAGATAATTGCGCCCGCAGTTCCTACACTTCAGCGGATAACGTATTCCCCTTTTTTTGGACACCAAGATTGCCTTAAACGAGGCGGTACAGTGACTAAATTACTAGGAGTACGTTATGTCAAAGAACACCAGAATCCCCTTCGAAGCCAGCGATGTTGATTTGTTCAACATTGACACGGTTAAGGCCCACCTACAGGAAGCATTCGGTAAGCGGATGACTGTTACGACAGCAGACGCCCTGAGTTTCGCTGTGCTTAGTTCTAGAGAGTTACTAGAGGAGTGCAGGTGCTACGCAGATGCTATGCCCTATGACTTCCACCTAATGCAAACACGGCTTGCCCGTTTCTGCGAATAAACGCTGGAGGGCAGACAATGAAAATCACGCACAAAGCGACGTTAACAGACACACCCCCCACTCACATCAAAGTAAAAGGCAAGACCTATGTCTGTCAGCCAGTGACGCTACAAGGCTCACCTTGTCAGGGCTACTACGCCACTATGTGTGGTCAGGTAATCAGCTACAGAGGGCAGCACAATGGCCGTAACAGCAGAGTCAGCAAGAAAGACCCTCGGATCCTTAGACCTAGCATAGATAACGCTGGCTATGAATCAGTTGGCCTGCACACGGATAACGGTGCTTGTAGGGTTTCTGTGCATAGGGTTATAGCTTTCTCTTGGTATGAAAAACCGCCACTAGATAAAAATGGCAACTATAGAAGCGAAGTCCATCACATTAACGGCAACAAGACTGACAACAGGCTAGTGAACTTGGAATTCAACAGTCGGCATGAGAATCAGGCTAACAACAAACATGTTAAGGCTATCCAAGAAGAGTTAGCAATTCTGCTGGAGGAAAGCGATGAAAACAATTGAACTCAAGCTCACAGGGTTAGAGACGGCAGAGTTGATGGCATTGAAAACTGCGCTTAATCAGTCAGAACAGACCTACTCAACCTCGCAGGCTGTAGCAACAGCAGTGAGACACTTGCTAGGACAGATAAGACAGCGAGAGGGCGATGCTTTTACTCTGCTGAGGCAAAGGAAGTAACTCGATAGATTTACAGGAGCATCAGAAATAAATGCCATTTTTTTGCTCAAGCCAGCAAAGGACCTGAGAAGCTGAATGGAAATTGACACCTGAAATGGATGAAGTAAATGAAAATAGCTAACAAACAGACAATCGTTACCACCGCGGCCTTCACACAGAGGGTTCCCATACAGCCAATTAAACCTGTAAAGACAGACCGATTTGGAGATGACCTCTATGGGCAAGCTATGGAGTTTGTGGGGTGCAGGTTCAGCGCACTACCCAAAATTGGCTCGACCGTTAGATTCAGAGATGAACTGCACCCAGATGGTGCATTCAGTATAGATACTGTGATTGATGCGGTGCTGTATGCCTTTGGCGACCTAAATGTAGGGGAAGTACAGAACCTTATTGCCAATGCTATTAAGCAAAGAAAAATACGCGCACTAAGCGGGAAAAA
>JAUHWU010000113.1 GCA_030427065.1 Gammaproteobacteria bacterium
CGCTTCGACCGACCTGAAAGAGCCTGGGTGAGGGGAGGCAATGCCTTGCTACCTCCAACTATATCGATTTGCTGGTCCCGACAGGTAGCTGCGGACTTCCACGCCCGCTTTAGTGCGACATCAAGACGCTATCGGTATGTTTTTTACAACAATAAAGTAAAACCGGCGATTCTCAGTAATCTGGTTACCCATCATTACCGTAAATTGGATGAAGAAGCGATGCATGAGGCGGCACAGCAGTTGTTGGGTGAAAATGACTTCACCTCATTTCGCGGTGCAGCATGTCAATCTTCCACCCCGATGAGAAATTTGATGCATCTGTCGGTAACCAGACAGGGTGATTTTGTTATCCTGGATATTACTGCCAATGCTTTTTTGCTCCATATGGTAAGGAATATTGCAGGGGTTTTGCAGGCCATTGGTGAGGGTGTCAAACCGGTTGAGTGGGCAGCCCAGGTGCTGGCAAGCAAGGATCGCAAACTGGCGGGTGTTACCGCTCATGCTGATGGTTTATACCTGGTAAAAGTGGCCTATCCTGATCATTACGGGTTACCTGAACCGACGCCGGGCCCGGCTTTTTTGCAGTGCTGAAAATGATGAGAAAAGCCTCCTGAAAAGGCGTGTGGATATAGGCTTAATGCTGGCTGTTTGGTAGAATCAGCGCTGTTTTACCCTTTTGACTAACACCGATTCAGTCTCTGCTATTTAGCGCAGGTAACTACTTAATTTATCAGGAGAATGTCAGAAGGCCGCGTGATTTCTACCGGCAATGGCGGCCTGATTTGGCTTTTTGTTATGCAGGAAAAACAGGCAAACAGCCATACACTGGTGAAGTTCTGTGGTATTACTCGTAACGCGGATGCAGCTGCTGCCTTGAGTGTCGGGGCAGATGCTCTGGGTATGGTGTTTTTTTCCGGCAGTCCCCGCTTTGTCAGCGGTGAGCAGGCCAAGGAAATATGCCGCGTCATTGATGTCGGCGCGACTGAAAAAAGGGCCTTGAAAGTGGGGCTGTTTGTAGATGCCCCCGCCGACCTTGTGCAGCAAGTACTCGATCAGGTGCCACTGGATATTCTGCAGTTTCATGGTAATGAAACTGCGCTATTTTGCGAGCAGTTCGGCCTTCCATATTGGAAGGCTTTACGTGTCAGAAATGCCAGGGAAATTAAGGAATTTATCCCGGCTTACAGTTCGGCTGATGCATTATTGCTGGATGCCTGGCATCCGGACCAACATGGAGGCACCGGGCTGGCATTTGACTGGGGCCTGCTTGTGGGGATCAACCCGGATCAAAAAATTGTACTGGCGGGTGGTTTGAACCCGAATAATGTTGCGCAGGCTATCAGGCAAGTAGCCCCGTGGGGCGTTGATGTGAGTAGTGGAATAGAGGAAGCGCCCGGAATCAAATCAGCAAGTCTTATGAAACAGTTTATAGAAGAGGTTAGAAGTGTCTGAATCAAAAATGAACTATGGTGAATATAACAGTCCTGACGAGCATGGACATTTTGGCCCCTATGGCGGAATTTTTGTCGGCGAAACCCTGATGCCGGCGCTTGATGAGCTGAACAGGAAATATGCCGAGCTGAAAGCTGATCCTGCGTTCTGGGCAGAGTTTGATTATGATCTCAAGCATTACGTGGGCAGACCCTCGCCGTTGTATTTTGCCGAACGCCTGACCAACAAGCTTGGTGGAGCAAGAGTATTTCTGAAACGTGAAGACCTTAACCACACCGGCGCCCACAAGGTTAACAATACTATTGGCCAGGCATTGTTGGCCAAAGCCATGGGCAAGACCCGCATCATTGCGGAAACCGGTGCCGGTCAACATGGTGTTGCTTCCGCCACTGTTGCAGCCCGCCTGGGACTTGAATGCCATGTGTATATGGGAGTTGAGGATATCCAGCGCCAGTCTGCCAATGTTTACCGCATGAAGATGCTCGGTGCCAACGTGGTAGGGGTCGATTCGGGTTCGCGCACCCTCAAGGATGCCATGAATGAAGCGCTAAGGGACTGGGCGACCAACGTGGATAATACCTATTACATTATCGGCACTGTAGCAGGCCCGCACCCTTATCCGATGCTGGTTCGCGATTTTCAAAGTGTCATTGGACGTGAAGCCCGTGAGCAATGCATTGAATTGACAGGCAGATTACCCGATACGCTGGTGGCCTGTGTTGGCGGTGGCTCCAATGCCATTGGTCTGTTCTATCCCTTTATTCCGGATGAGTCAGTGGCCATGGTCGGGGTTGAGGCAGGCGGTCATGGTCTTGAAACCGGAGAACATGCGGCGCCACTGTGCACCGGTCAGCCCGGCGTCCTGCACGGCAACCGTACCTACCTGATGAATGACGAAAATGGCCAGATTCTGGATACCCATTCTATTTCTGCAGGACTGGACTACCCCGGTGTTGGTCCTGAGCATTCCTGGCTCAAGGATTTGCACCGTGCCACCTATACCTCGGTAACGGATGATGAAACCCTGGAAGCATTCAGAATGCTAACCCGGGTAGAAGGGATTATGCCGGCCCTGGAGACCAGCCATGCCATTGCATGGGTGATGAAGGAAGCACCTAAACTGCCCAGGGATCATATTATTATTGTGAACCTGTCAGGCCGGGGGGACAAGGATATGCATACTGTGGCGCAAATCGAAGGCATGACCCTCTAGTAATCGATTAACTCTCCATTTACCAATTAAAAAGGCAAATAACAAAATATAACAATAACAAGAAATCCGGGTTTATCGGGTGTGTGGGTAAAAGAAGTATGAGCAGAATTGCTGGATGTTTTGAACAATTAAAGGGGCAGGGGCGCAAGGCCTTGATTCCCTATCTGACGGCAGGTGATCCTAATCTTGAGACTACGCTGTCCCTGATGCATGCCCTGGTGGCAAACGGGGCCGATATCATAGAGCTGGGTTTTCCCTTTACCGATCCTACGTCCGACGGTCCGGTTATCCAGCGTGCCGTGGAACGCGCTCTGGCCAATAACACCAGCTTGAAGGGCGTGCTTGAAACCGTTACCCGTTTTCGTGAAGAAAATGAAACCACGCCAGTGGTTCTGATGGGCTATCTGAATCCCGTGGAATGCATGGGCTACCAGAAATTTACCGATGCGGCTGTGACGGCCGGTGTCGATGGGGTGTTGATTGTCGATATGCCGCCGGAAGAATCCCACGATCTTGAAGAAATAATTCATAAAACAGCTCTGGATGGCATTTTTCTGGTAGCCCCGACAACGTCGGATTCCAGGGTTGGTTATATTTGCAAGCAAAGCAGTGGTTATGTCTATTATGTCTCCCTCAAAGGGGTGACTGGCGCGGGTAATCTAGATATCGAATCGGTCAAGGAAAACCTGGCACGGGTAGGGGCGAATACTGATTTGCCCGTTGGCGTCGGTTTTGGGATCAAGGATGCCAGAAGTGCCCGACAAATTTCAGAAATTGCCGATGCAGTGGTTGTAGGCAGTGCCTTGATTAATAAAATTGCTGAACTTGATGCCAGCAAACATTATAGTCGGGAGGAGTTGCAAACGCATATCGCTTTAATAAAAGAAATGCGTGATGCGATGGATGCATAACCGGCATTGTTTCAAGAGTACTTCGGCTAACATAGACCCGTGGTAATTCTTCAGATAACGCTTTAGTTAAATACACTCACTATTATTTTTAGCAGGTAACAATGAGCTGGATAAACAAGATACTTCCTTCAGTTGGGCGCTCCGATGACACCGGTAAATCGCGTAACATTCCCGAGGGGCTGTGGAAAAAATGTCCTCGCTGTGAAGCAGTGCTTTACCGGGACAATCTGAATGAGAATCTGGATGTTTGCCCCAAATGCGACCACCACTTGCGTATTTCAGCACGCCGTCGTCTGGAAATATTTCTCGATGAAGACAACCAGGAAGAACTGGGCGCGAATATCCTGCCAAATGACAAACTTAAATTCCGTGACCTGAAGAGATACAAGGATCGACTGGCTGCAGCCACTAAAGCCACTGGCGAAAATGATGCCATGGTAGTTAAAAAAGGTACCTTGAACGGCAGTCCGGTTGTCGTTGCGGCTTTTGAATTTGGTTTTATTGGAGGCTCCATGGGGGCAGTGGTCGGTGAAAAGTTCACTTTGGCAGTGGAGCGCTGTCTTGCTGAAAACCTGCCGCTGGTCTGTTTTGCCACCAGTGGTGGTGCGCGTATGCAGGAAGCCCTGATTTCCCTCATGCAAATGGCGAAAACTGCTGCCGCACTGGAAAAAATGAAGCAAAAAGGACTATTGTATATATCTGTCCTGGTGGATCCTGTCTATGGGGGTGTGTCTGCCAGTCTGGCCATGTTGGGGGATATTAATATTGCTGAACCCAATGCGTTTATCGGTTTTGCCGGACAGGACGTGATTCGCCAAACCGTCCGGGAAAAACTCCCTGAAGGCTTTCAGCGCAGTGAATTCCTGTTGGAGCATGGAGCTATCGATATGATTGTTCACCGCAAACAGCTACGTGATCGGATCAGTGCCCTGATTGGTAAGCTCATGCATCGGTTCGCTGAAGACTATTCTCACCAGGATAAGCATAAAGCCCAGGATAAGCAGGAACTGGCCTGACAATAATTTTGACGACGCATTTATTTTTAGTCTTAGCAGACACAGGAATTTCTCCTGTTAATTTCTTTAGCAGTTTCAGGGGCAGGGCTTGAATCTCTCACAATGGCTTGAGTATCTCGAGCAGTGTCATCCCAGTACCATTGAACTGGGTCTTGATCGTATCAAACAGGTAGCAGACAAGCTTCCTATCTCTTTTGATCGGAGTAAGGTCATCACGGTTGCCGGAACCAATGGCAAAGGCTCCACCGTGACCATGCTGGCATCAATTCTTGGCGAGGCCGGCTTTACCACCTGCTGTTATACCTCGCCCCATCTCATTCACTACAACGAAAGAGTGAAGCTTGGCGACCGTCTGGCCACAGATGACGAGTTATGTGACTCTTTTGCCGCAGTGGAAGCCATGCGTGGTGATGTTCAGCTTACCTATTTTGAATTTGGCACCCTGGCAGCCTTTCAGATTTTTTCGATTTACCAGCCTGATTACATCATTCTCGAAATTGGTCTTGGTGGCCGTCTTGATGCTGTCAATATCGTTGACCCTGATCTGGCAATACTGACCAATATAGCCCTTGATCACATGGATTGGCTTGGGGATACCAGAGAAAAAATAGGCTTTGAGAAAGCCGGGATTTTTCGAGCCGGTAAACCGGCGTTGATCGGGGAAAGGGATATTCCGCAGACTGTCCTTGGCCATGCTACAACCATCGGAGCGAGAGTTTTTGCCAATGGACAGCAATATAGCGCAGAACCTGATACACAGAGCATGCCAGAAACATCTGCAACCTGGAGTTGGCAAGGTAAAGATGACAAGGGAGAGAGCAGGCGTCTGCAGGCGCTCCCGCAAAATGATTTTCCGCTGGATAATTGTGCCGCAGTGGTACAGGCAATTTCCCTGCTTGAACCGACCATTGACGCCGGGCATATTGCTTCTGGCCTGGTGCATGCCAGTTTACCGGGGCGCTTTCAGCAGGTGAACAGAGGCTATCCGCTTATTCTCGATGTCGCTCATAATCCCCATGCTGCAAAACGTCTTGCTTCACAAATTGCACTACGTTTTCCCGAACAGCAGGTACACCTGGTACTAGCCATGCTCGCGGATAAAAATTACCGTGAAGTTGTGGATATTTTCCAGGATCTAAAGCCCCACTGGTATGTTGCCGGAATTGAGGAAGAGCGAGGACTGAAAGGAAAAATACTATATAATTACCTGCACGAATCAGGTGCGTCTGAAGTACATTGTTATTCTTCAATAAGCGAAGCTTTTATTGCGGCAGAATCTGCAGTAATGGCTGGTGTAAAGGCCAATGGTAATGCTGAAAGCAGAGAAGGACCAATGGAAAATGCCGAAAGCAGCGTGGTACTGGTTACCGGATCGTTTTTTACAGTCACAGCGGTACTGGAGTTGATTTGAATACAGCGATGAAACAACGACTGGTAGGCACTGTTGTAATAGGGTGCCTTGCCATCATTTTCATCCCTGCTTTACTGGATGGTGAAGGTGTTTCAAGTCCTGAAATGACCTCCTCCATGCCTGTACCTCCGCCCATGCCCGAGGTCCCGGTTATTCAGCAGGAACGCCCTGTGATCACTGCTGATACCATAAGGTCTTCAGACACCCAAACCGATACTCAATCAGCAACCGAACGGCCGGCGGCTACGCCACAAGACACTGCCAGTGCGGACTCGCCGCCTCCGGCACCGGAAAGGCCAAAACTCAATAATGCCGGTATTCCTGCCACATGGACTGTACGTCTTGGCTCATTTGGTGAAAAGGCCAATGCCGATGGTCTCGTCTCAAGACTCAGGGAGCAGGGCTACACGGGCTTTAGTCGCCCCATCAATTCAAGCAGAGGACCTCTTACCGGGGTCTATGTAGGACCTGTCCTGACCGAAGCCGAGGCTGGTAGTCTTCAGCGAAAGCTGGCGTCTGAATTCGAACTGGAAGGTGTGGTTGTTCAGTTCTTCATTGAAGAACTGGAACAATAACTGGCCATCCCTTTTTATGTCCATGGTTGATCTCATCATACTTGGCATTATTGTTATATCTGCATTGATCGGGATATTCCGTGGCCTGATAAAAGAGGCCCTGTCTCTGGCCAGCTGGTTTGCGGCTATTGTGGCTGGCACCCTGTTTAGCGGGCAACTCGCTGGTTTGATGGAAAATTTGATTAATAATGACAGCTTACGCAGAATAGCAGCCTTTGCGATCCTGTTTATCGCGGTAATTTTTGCGGGCACCATGCTCAGCAATCTGTTTTCAAAATTAACGGAAGCAGTGGGGCTTAAGGGCGCTGACAGAACTCTGGGTGCTTTGTTTGGTATTTTACGTGGCCTGATCATAGTTCTGGTTATTATTTTTATCGGTACCCAGTTTGATATTTCTCAGCGCTGGTTTGAAGGTTCAAAACTGGTTCCCCTCGCGGTTACCATGATTGACTATTTACAAGGTGTTTTCGGCTTTGATGCACTGCCGGGGCAATCTGCTGAAGCGACCGAAGATGTGACGGTCTGATGGTTTTTCATTCCACCATAACAGGACGATAAAAGGGCAAAACTCATGTGTGGCATTGTCGGTTTAGTAGGTAAATCCAACGTAAACCTTTCGCTTTACGATAGCCTTACGGTGCTTCAGCATCGCGGGCAGGACGCCGCAGGTATCGTCACAAGCGACAAGGGAAAGCTGTATCTGCGCAAGGATAATGGTCTGGTGCGAGATGTGTTTCGAACCAGCCATATGCGCCAGCTAACCGGAAATATGGGGATTGGGCATGTGCGTTATCCTACTGCGGGTAGCAGTGGTCCGGCCCAGGCTCAGCCTCTTTACGTAAATTCACCCTATGGCATAAGCCTCGCCCATAATGGCAATCTCACTAATTCGGAAGACCTTAGTAATGATATTTTTCGGGATGACCTGCGTCACCTGAATACGGATTCCGATTCAGAGGTATTGTTAAATGTCTTTGCCCATGAGTTACAGATCCTCAATAAAATAAAACCAACAGCGGAAGATGTCTTTACTGCGATTGAGGGAGTTCATCGACGTTGTCGTGGGGCCTATGCTGCAGTGGCTATGCTGGTGGGTTATGGCATTGTCGGGTTTCGTGATAAATACGGTATTCGTCCCCTGGTGTTTGGTAAAAGGCGCACACGCAAGGGTGATGAGTACATGATTGCATCAGAAAGTGTCGCTCTTGATTCACAGGGCTTCAAACTGATCAGGGATGTGGCGCCAGGTGAAGCCGTCTATATCGATCAGGACGGTAATCTTGAAACCCGTATCTGTTCAGATGAAAGCAAATTAACACCCTGCATTTTTGAACATGTTTACTTTGCGCGTCCTGACTCCATGATTGATGGTGTCTCGGTCTATAAATCCCGTTTGCGCATGGGAGAGAAACTGGCTCAGAAAATTATGCTGGAACGCCCGGATCATGATATTCATGTTGTGATCCCGATTCCGGATACCTCCCGCACCGCTGCAGTGGAACTGGCGAATGCACTTGGCGTGAAGTACCGGGAGGGCTTTGTCAAGAATCGCTATATTGGCAGAACATTTATTATGCCAGGACAAAGTCAGCGCAAAAAATCAGTCAAGCAAAAACTTAATGCAACCCCCCTGGAGTTTCAGGACAAGAATGTGTTGCTTGTGGATGATTCCATCGTTCGTGGCACAACCTGTAAACAGATTATTGATATGGCCCGTGAAGCAGGGGCGCGCAACGTCTACTTTTGCTCAGCAGCACCTCCGGTGCGTTATCCCAATGTCTACGGTATAGATATGCCTGCCGTCAATGAACTTATAGCACATGGTAAAACCGTTGAAGAAATACGCGAGGCCATAGGAGCAGATTGGCTGATCTTCCAGGAACTGGAAGACCTGATTGCATCATGCGCTGAAGGCAGTATTATCCCGATGGATTTTGAGTGCTCGGTATTCAATGGCGAATATGTCACCAGCGATGTCAGCGAGCAATATCTGTCGAATCTTGAACAGAAACGTAATGACCAGGCAAAGCGCAAGCGCGGAACAGGCAACTCCATGCTGTCAAACTCGGAAGAGGATGAAGATATCCTTGATCTTCATAATGCCGGATAAAGCAATAGCTTATATAAAAAGCAGTTTATGGAATTTGCCAAATGGAACAAACAGTGGATAACAAAGAGACGCTGGTAATGCCAGCCTCCGAGTCGATTAAAATCCAGGACAAGGTTGATGAGGCTGTTGCTGAAATAGGCACTGTGGTACTGGGTAAGGAAAAACAGATTCGTTTGTCGCTGTGTTGTCTTTTTGCCGGTGGTCATCTGTTAATGGAAGATAAGCCTGGCATGGGCAAGACGACTCTGTCGCAGGCCCTGGCAAAAGTATTTGGTCTTGATTATTCCCGTATACAGTTTACCAGCGACTTGTTGCCGGCAGACATTCTTGGCGTCACCATCTATGACCAGAGCACAGGTCAGTTTTCTTTTCACAAGGGGCCTGTTTTTTCAAACCTGATCCTTGCTGATGAAATCAATAGAACCACCCCGAAAACACAAAGTGCCCTGTTGGAAGCCATGGAAGAAGGGCAGATTTCACTGGATAACAATACCCTCGAATTACCAAAACCCTTTTTTGTCATCGCCACACAGAACCCAATCAGTTTTGCCGGTACTTATCCATTACCAGAGTCA
>JAUHWU010000006.1 GCA_030427065.1 Gammaproteobacteria bacterium
TTTTCTTAACTGCTCAATGGCATCCGGCAATAATTCGGTATTACGCGCTGACAACTCCAGCACAATGGGCTTGCCGGAGGTAGGGCCGGATTCCTGGATCTGGGGCTCCACAATAATGCCCGGGATATCTGCAGTGCGCTCTCGGACTTCATTGAGGATTTGTGCCGCTGGACGCCTGAGCTCCCAGTCAACCAGACTAAGCTGTATTCGGCCAATAATGTCTTCATCAATATCGTTGCCAAGATTGACTCCGCTGCGGGTATAAACCGACTCAAATTCTTCCATATTCAAAATACGGTTTTCCACTTCCGCAACCAGCCTGTCACGCTCATAGACTGAAAGATCACCACGGGAATGTATGTTAAGTACTGCAAATTCCGGCTCTACATCGGTAAAGAACTCGACGCCTTTACCAAGCTTTTCATAGAGCACAAAAGTGCCAACCAGAAAGGCAAAAGCTATCCCCAGTACCAATAGCGGCTGGTGTAATACCTTACTGACAAAATCAACATAGAGCGCTGTGAAACCTGATAATCCCTTCAGACCCTCACGGCCCTCTTCCAGCAAATCGACGTCTTCAATAGTCTCGCTTTCGGAAAAGTCTGGATTGCTATTATTACTTTTCAGAAGAGCGCCTATAGTGGGCACGAACAACAGTGCCATAAATAATGAAGCTGCCAGAGTCACCAGCAGGGTAATGGGCAGATACTTCATAAACTGCCCAATGAGTCCGGGCCAGAACAATAGAGGCATAAAGACCGCCAGCGTTGTCGCTGTTGATGCTGTGATAGGCCACGCCATGCGCTTGGCGGCTTCAGTAAAGGCAAGTTTCGGACTATAGCCATGCTTGATATTTCGCTCGGCAAGCTCTACCACGACGATGGCCCCATCCACCAGCATACCGACTGCCATAATCAGGGAAAACAGCACCACAATATTCATGCTGTAACCCATCAGGTAGATCACCAGAATGCCAGACAGAAATGCCCCGGGAATGGCAACACCCACAAGTCCGGCTGAACGTAGCCCAAGAGCGCCAAGAATAACTATCATCACCAGCATTACCGCGATGGCAACATTATTAACCAGGTCATTAAGCATGGTACGGACCTGTTTGGAGTTATCGGAAGTGAAGGTTACCTCGACATTTTCAGGCCAAAATTGCTTTTGTTGCTCGACCACAAATTTCACGGTATCCACCACTTCCAGGATATTGGCTCCGGCACGCTTGGTAATTTCCAGCGCAATGGATGGATTGCCATCGAGGCGGGCAAAGTTGGTAGGATCCTTGAAAGTGCGACGTACCGAAGCGACATCCTGAAAAGTAACCGTTTTCATACCGTCAGTTTTCACCGGCAGAGTCAAAAGGTCCTGTAAATCTTCAATCACTCCGGGGACTTTTACGGCAAAGCGCCCCTCGCCACTGTCCAGAGCGCCGGCTGCTACCAGACGGTTGTTACGGCTGACATAACTGATGAGGTCAGCATAATTGAGATTGTAACTTTCAAGGGCTACCGGATCGACAATGACTTCCAGCAGTTCTTCGCGATCGCCACCGATATCGGCAGATAACACGCCGGGAATGCTTTCAATCGTATCGCGCAGACTGCGACCAAGTAATACCAGTGAACGCTCAGGAACATCGCCATGCAACATGACCGTGATGACTGGAAATAAAGAGGTATTAATTTCCTGTACAAAAGGTTCTTCCGAATCTGCAGGCAATTCATTACGGGCCAGGTCAACTTTTTCACGAACATCGGTCAGCGCCTGATCGGCATCAAAACCGGCATCAAATTCCAGGATGATGACGCCGCTGCCTTCTGCGCCGGTGGCTCTCATTTCCTTGAGTCCTTCAATGGAGCGAAGCTCGGTTTCCATTGGACGTAACAGAAGACGCTCAGCGTCCTCCGGAGAAATACCCTCGTGAATGATATTGACGTAAATCTGGGGAATGTCGATATCCGGTTCTGCTTCCTTGGGAACAGAAACGTAGCTTGTGATGCCGGCAAGAATCAACAGGGCCAGGATCAGGATGACCGGCCTTGGGCGATTTATAAATGCACTAATCAGCGCGTTCATACGCGGAATTGTTCTCCAGGGTGGTGGCGTTAGTCACAGCCTCAACTTGTTGTCCCACTGTCACAAAACCTTGCCCCACGGTAATTACTGTGACCGTCTCGGGCAAGCCGGTCACCAAAATGCCGTCGTCGGAAGATCCGGCTATTTCAATCGGGTAAAAATCGACCCTATTGCTGGCGTTAACTGTTTTTACGCCTACTGTACCGTCATCGGCCAGAGTCAGCAAAGAAGGAGAGATATCATGGGCCACAATTCTTGAACCCGCCAACTGCAGCTCAGCAGTCAGCCCGGCACGGATTCCACTGGGATTTGGCACTTCCAGTTCAACCCTGAAGGTGCGGGTATTGGCATCGGCTACTGGTGCCAGATAACGAATAACACCGGAAAGTTCTGTTCCATTCACCAACTTCGCAATTCCTCTGCCACCGACATAAAGTTCACTGACTTCCTTGCCATTTATTTCCCCGCTAATTATGAGGGGGTCGATATCGACTATATCCACCACCGTATCACCAGCACGGACATAGTCACCAATCTCTACTGATCTGTCCTGCACAATGCCATCAAAGGGAGCGTCAATAGTGATGTTATTCAGCTCGAGCTGAATGCGCGCTCTAGCCGCCTTTGC
Organism: Gammaproteobacteria bacterium; assembly: GCA_030427065.1. Taxonomy (GTDB): domain Bacteria; phylum Pseudomonadota; class Gammaproteobacteria; order Pseudomonadales; family Pseudohongiellaceae; genus Eutrophocola. Next base: position 2,711 of record JAUHWU010000006.1, read on the forward strand.
ACTTTCAAGCCGGGCATTGGCTTCTGCAATATCCACCTCGGAGGCAAAGTCCCGGTCACGCAAATTCTGCCTTGCTTTTAGCTCAAGCTCACGCTGGGCTACCAGAGAACTGGTCTCAGCGAGACGGGCATTACGATCGCGCATATCCAGTTCAACAATGTTTTCACCTGCCACCACCGGGCTACCCCTTTCCACGGACAATCCTACCACGGCTCCGTCAGTTTCGGCTTTCATGGAAACATAGCGATTGGGTTCAGTTATGGCACTGACAATGATTTCACGGGTAACTTCATTGGCAGTAATTGTTTCTACGCGGACGCGCATGGCGGAGCCACTGATATTTCTGGATTGTGCACCTGAATCTTCCGGGCTGTTACCAAGACCGGACAACATCCACAATGTCACCGCCACCGCCACTGCGGCAGCAATAAGTAAAGATTGTTTTTTGCTTGTATTCATCTGGATTTTCTAAAAAGCATGCCCTGCATTTTGAAGGCGCAAATTATCACAGGAATTCCACTGTATTGCGAGGAAACAGCGGTACGATAAGAAGGAAGAGGAATCAGGTGAATCAGACGCGCCCAAACTAAAACCAAATGACCGCTTAATCCCTGAAATTATTGTACTGAAGAGGTAAACCATAATTCTCATCCTTGAGCAACGCGATAACACGCTGTAAATCATCCCTTTTATTGCCTGATACCCGTAATTTATCACCCTGGATAGCAGTCTGGACCTTCAGTTTCTGTTCTTTAACTTTCTTGACGATTTTACGTGCAGTTTCAGATTCAATGCCCTGCTGCACAGTCACTTTCATAATGGCTTTCTGACCAACATTCTCGATATCAGCGCTTTTTAGTGAACTGATATCCAGCCCGCGTTTTACCATTTTGGTTTGCAAGATATCCATCATCTGCTGAATCTGGAAATCCACCTCTGCGGTTAAAACCACAACATTATCATTGAGCTCGAAACTGGCTGGCACTCCCTTGAAATCGAACCTTGTGCCAATTTCACGGGATGCCTGGTCTATGGCATTCGACATTTCATGCATATCTACTTCAGAAACAATATCAAAGGTAGGCATGAAGATCCCCTTACAAAGTTAATAGTCTTATGTCAGCAAGCAGGCTGCCAAGGAAACTGCAGAACATCCCCCCATCAACACCATTGACTGCACGGTGATCATAAGACAGGGCAAAAGGCAGCATTTTTCGCGGCACAAACTCGCCATTGACATAAACTGGTTTGACTGCAGTTCTGGACACCCCCAGGATTGCTACTTCGGGTGCATTAACAATGGGGGTGAAGCCCGTGCCGCCAATATTACCCAGGCTTGAAATTGTGAAGCTGGCGCCCTGCATATCTTCCCTGGTTAACTTCCTGTCTTTGGCTTTGGCGCCAAGTTCAGCTATTTCTGCGGCAATCTGCCAGATAGATTTTTGATCCGCATCTTTTACTACCGGGACCATCAGTCCAGCCGGTGTGGCAACTGCGACACCAATATGAATATACTTTTTCTGAATCAGTTTGGTGCCGGATGAATGCAGCGATACATTAAATTGCGGGTACTCTTTCAATGCCTGGGCACAAGCCTTCACGATAAAAGGCAGCGGGGTAAGCTTGATGCCTTTCTTTTCTGCCAGTGCCTTCTGTGCCTCACGAAAATCTTCCAGATCAGTGACATCAGTTTCATCAAATTGGGTGACATGCGGCACATTTAACCAGTTACGGGTCATATTCTGCGCGGTCAGGCGATGCAGTTTGGTCAGCTCGACCTCTTCGACTTCACCAAATTGACTGAAATCGATATCCTCGATTGCAGGTAATCCTGCTCCGCCAGAACTGGCTACGCTTGCTGTTCCACCCTGCATTCTGGCTTTAACAAAGGACTGAATATCTTCTTTTACTATTCTGCCCCGGGCACCACTGCCAGGGACTTCGGACAAATGAACGCCCAGTTCTCTGGCCAGTTTTCTCACCGCCGGACCGGCGTAAACATCCGCATCATTTCCGGAGGCTGAAGTATTACCAGCTGAGCTTTGAGTAGTTGAGCTTTGAGTAGTTGAGCTTTGGGCAGATGAACTCTCGGTAGATGAACTTTTCGTTTCAACAGGTTTGGATGGTGCAGATGCCGCCTGCGCTGCCGGTTTTTCTTCCTGCACAGGCTTTTCAGCACTGGCAGCTTTTTCCGGAGCACTCGCCTCACCGGTAGTTTCGAGCTCAAGAATCAAGGAGCCTTCGCTGACCTTGTCACCGACTTTCAATTTAATGGAAACAACTTTGCCCGCAGCCGGTGATGGAACATCCATAGCCGCTTTATCTGTTTCAAGCGTGACCAGACCATCCTCTTCTTTAACTTCATCGCCGACAGCGACCAGAATATCTATGACATCAACGTCACTGTCATCACCCAGGTCAGGGATCAGAACTTCACGAATGTAAGAACCACCAGTGGCTGCCGGAGCCGGAGTTTCTTCCTTGGCCGGTTCCTCTTTGACGCTCTCTTCCTTAACAACTTCTTCAGTTTTTGAAGCGCTGTTATTTTCGCTCTCTTTTACACTTTCTTCTTTACTGCCATCATCTTCTTTGCTGTCGTCTTCACTCGCGCCTGCAATCTCTATACTGACGATATCTGTTCCCTGACTTACCTGGGCCCCGACTTTAACCAGTATTTCCTTGATAACACCGGCTTTAGGTGAAGGAATTTCCATTGCAGCCTTGTCACTCTCCAGAACGATGAGCGAATCATTTTCACTGACCTCATCTCCGGGTGACACCAGGATTTCAATGACCTCAACTTCCTGCTCATCGCCGATGTCCGGAACCTGAATTTTTTCAACTGCCACTTCTCATACTCCTGGTATTCATTTGCGCTAATCTTAGCGATTCACTTCACGGTATCTTGAAAATACCATTATTGAAATTCAATGAAAAAAGATAAAACGTTCAGTCTTTTTTGTTCTTGCCTGCTTTTATCTTTTATCTTTTTAAGTTAAGCCATCAATGGATTAATTTTTTCCGGATCAAGCTTGAATTTCTTGATGGCTGCACTGACAACCTTGGTTTCGATTTGTCCTAGTTTGGCAAGCTCGCCCAGAGCAGCAACAACGATAAAGCTGCTGTTCACCTCAAAGAAGTGACGTAGTTTTTCCCGGCTGTCGCTGCGACCGAAACCATCAGTACCCAGTACCTTGTATGGCGCAGGAACAAATGCCCGTATCTGGTCTGCATACAACTTCATATAATCCGTTGCCGCAATAACGGGACCTTCTCCGCCAGACAAACATTCCTCAACATAGGAAACCCTGGGTTTTTTATCTGGATGCAGCATATTCCAGCGATCAACATCAAGACCATCGCGTGCCAGCTCATTAATACTTGTGGCACTCCATACATCGACGGAAACCTTATATTCCTTCCGTAAAATTTCTGCCGCAGCGCGGACTTCCCTGAGAATAGTACCACTACCCAGAAGTCTCACAGAACTGGCTTTTTTGCTTTTAGCAGCAGCCCCGGCGGCTACCTTGTATTCCTTGCTACTGCCATCTTCCAGCAGGTACATGCCTTTTAGAATACCTTCTTCCACACCCTTTGGCATATCCGGATGAACATAGTTTTCATTCATCGCGGTGATGTAATAAAACACCGACTCGTCATTGTCATACATACGACGAATACCATCCTGAATGATAACTGCCATCTCATACGAATAAGTCGGGTCGTAGGAGATACAGTTCGGAATGGTATAGGACAACAGCAAGCTGTGGCCGTCCTGGTGCTGCAGACCTTCCCCATTTAGCGTGGTTCTTCCCGCGGTTGCACCAATGAGAAAGCCTCGTGCCTGTAAATCACCGGCCGCCCAGCATAAATCCCCTACGCGCTGAAAACCAAACATGGAGTAATAAATATAGAAAGGAATCAGTGGATAATGATGAACACTGTATGAGGTGGCTGCTGACAACCATGAGCTCATGGATCCGGCTTCATTAATGCCCTCTTCCAGCAACTGACCATCCTTTTCTTCCTTGTAATACATCACCTGCCCGGAATCTATGGGATTATAAAGCTGGCCCTTGGCTGAATAGATACCAATCTGGCGAAACAGGCCTTCCATACCAAAGGTACGCGCTTCATCAGGAACAATAGGGACAATTCTCTGACCAATTTCCTTATCCTTGACCAGGGTTGAAAGCATCCTGACAAAAGCCATGGTAGTGGAAATTTCCCTTTCACCGGTTCCCTTCAGCTGTGCATCGAAAATACTCAACGCTGGTACCGTGAGTTTTTCACTGCTGGCACGCCTGCTTGGCAAGGTACCCCCCAATTTAGCGCGCATACGGTTCAGGTATTCCATTTCCGGGCTATCAGGGGCTGGTTTGTAATAGGGAACAGATTCCAGTTTGTCATCGGGAATCGGTATCCCGAAACGATCGCGGAATAATTCGAGTTCTTGCAGGCTAAGTTTTTTGGCAGAATGCGTAGCGTTGGCTGCCTGGGCCGAACCAAAGGCATAGCCCTTGATCGTTTTAGCCAGAATAACCGTGGGTCGGTCTGTACATTCCACGGCCTGTTTATAAGCCGCGTAAACCTTGAATGGGTCATGGCCGCCGCGATTAAGCTGCATTAACTCGTCATCAGACATATGCTCAACCATTTTCAACAGCTCTGGCGAGGTGCCAAAGAAATGCTCACGGATGTAGCTTGCATCCCCGACACTGAAAGCCTGAAATTCGCCGTCCACTACTTCGTCCATGCGTGCCTGCAGAATCCCGTCATGATCCTTTGCCAGCAGGCTGTCCCAGTGACGGCCCCAGACTACTTTAATAACGTTCCAGCCTGCACCACGGAAAATGCCTTCCAGCTCCTGGATGATTTTTCCGTTGCCGCGCACTGGTCCATCCAGTCGTTGCAGGTTACAGTTGATAACAAAATTCAGGTTACCCAGACGTTCACGACCAGCCAGTGAAATCGCACCGAGGGATTCCGGCTCATCACATTCGCCATCACCCAGAAAAGCCCAGATTTGTCTGTCACCCTGTGCCACCAACTCCCGGTTATCCAGGTATTTCATGACATGGGCATGATAGATAGCCTGCAAGGGGCCCAATCCCATGGAAACAGTAGGGAACTGCCAGTAATCCGGCATCAGTTTGGGATGCGGGTATGAGGACAAACCATTGCCATCGACTTCCTGACGGAAATTGTCCAATTGCTCCTCACTCAGGCGGCCTTCAATAAATGAGCGCGAATAAATCCCCGGGGAGGCATGACCCTGGAAAAGCACTATATCGCCCAGACGACCTTCTGAATCACCGCGGAAAAAATGATTGAAACCCACATCATAGAGAGTCGCTGCAGAAGAAAAAGTCGATATGTGGCCACCCAGGTCATAGCCAAGTTTATTAGCCCGCATCACCATTGCCAGGGCATTCCAGCGAATCAAACCACGTATATTTCGCTCCATATACATGTCGCCCGGCATAGGAGGTTCTTCTGCAAGGGGAATGGTATTTCGATACGGAGTGGTAAGAGAATCAACCGGAAGCTGTTGTCCTGATTCCGTTGATTTGGCAATCAGGCTTTTAAGGAGAAACTGGGCACGATCCATGCCCTGGTTTTTGATAACGGAAGAAATAGAATCACGCCATTCCTGTGTTTCTATAGGATCAATATCGGTATATTTGTCGACCATAATACAGCCCTGAAAGTCCTGATGGGGCAAGTCTGGTGATGCCAGCTTGCCAGTTTAAAGTTCAAATTCCCAACGCCGCTTTTCGCGCGTCGTGGTTACCCGCCCATGGTGGGCGAAACTCTGCCAGTGCTTAATTTTTGTCTTTCCAGTGGATCACACTGGAACAGCAATGGCAGTAAAAACTCTGTAGTAAATTTACATTGGCGCGCAATATTACTTGAAAACACAGCTATTTTCCAACTTAAGCTGTTGAATTTGTAGTAAAACTACAAAAATGAAAGATTTTGATTTCGACCACTGGAAAAACCCCTGTAAATACGCAGGGATAATAATGTAGTGGAAAATTGCATACAAATAACAGACATTGAACAACAGACCGTAAAAACGGAATCCGGCTTATCACTACCCATTTAATCACTCACTAGTTCCAGATAACGCCCCCAGTCAAAACAGGGACCAGGATCTGTCTTTCTGGTTGGGGCAATATCAGAGTGTCCGGTAATCCGGTCTGCTTTAATACCCGGATAATGCTGCATCAACAGGCTCGTGATATCGGCAAGGGCCGCATATTGATTGTCAGTATACGGCTCCTCATCACACCCTTCCAGCTCAATGCCAATGGAAAAATCATTGCACTGCTGGCGCCCGTGAAAGCTGGACTCGCCAGCATGATGAGCTTTCTTATTAAAGGGAACATACTGCGTTACCTCACCCTGTCGATTAATTAGCAGGTGTGAGGACACACGCAAATCCTTCAGATCCCTGAAATAGGGATGCACTGAATGGTCAAGACAGTTACAAAACAGGTCATCAATATAATTACCCCCATACTTACCCGGAGGCAGGCTTATATTGTGAATAACCAGAAGGCTGATTTCTTCCCCTGGCGGTCGTTCAGTGAAATTCGGTGAAGGCTTTTGCCGCGCGTCCACCAGCTTATGATGATTAATTTCCATATTTCCATATTACCTCATGCACCAGCGTGTTTATAATCGGAACATGCACATGACAAATAATTCAATAGAATGAATTCAAACGACCCGGAAAAAAGTACCAGACGAATTGGACAGCTTATGATTGCTGGCGGCTTTGTCCTTGCGCTGATACTGCTGACCACATTATTTAATGGCTACCTGAATAATGCACGTAATCCGAATGCTAAGCCTGAGTCCACTATCAACGCGTTTGGCGAGGCCGAGTTGACCCTTGTAAGTAACCGTCTTGGGCAGTACGTGGTCACAGGATATATTAATAATATTCCTGCAGAATTTATTCTCGATACCGGGGCAACGGATGTTGTGATTCCGCCCTCTCTGGCCCGGGCCAGTGGCCTTGAGTATGGTTACCAAAGTCAGGCCATGACCGCGAATGGGCTGGTTTCCATATACAGTACGATCATCAAGGAGTTACGTCTGGGTAATATTACACTGGTGAATGTCCGGGCCAGCATCAATCCAGCCATGCATGAAAGCATGGTATTATTGGGCATGAGTGCGCTGGGTCAGATTGAGCTTTATCAGCAGGGCTCGCGCCTTACGCTTAGATACGATAACAAATGATCTTATCACCACTATATCAACTCATTTTCCTTACTGCTCAAGGTCCCTTTAGATTCCATGACCACTCAATTACTTGAAGGCTTGTCAGAAACCGTCCGCGCCGCTCTCGCAGAAGATATTGGGTCCGGAGACATTACGGCAGAACTTATTCCTGCAGAAAAGACTGCCACCGCACAAATTATTTCACGGGATCAGGGTATTCTTTGTGGAACACTATGGGCCAATGAAGTTTTCCACCAAATAGATCCTGCTGTCACGCTTGAGTGGCATAAGCATGATGGCGATAGCATCAATATTAATGATGCCATCCTGACCGCACATGGCAAGGCCAGGTCATTGCTAACCGCAGAACGCTCCGTGCTGAACTTTCTGCAGACACTCTCCAGTGTGGCCAGCAGTGCAAGAAAAATTGCGGATCGGGTAAAGCATACCCGTGTTAAAATTCTGGATACCCGCAAAACCATTCCCGGCCTGAGACGTGCGCAAAAATTTGCTGTGCTCACTGGTGGTTGCTTCAATCATCGTATTGGCCTCTATGACGCCTACCTGATCAAGGAAAATCACATTAATGCCTGCGGCAGTATAGGCAATGCCATTAACACTGCCCGAAAACACCATGAAGGAAAACCGGTTGAAGTTGAAGTGGAAACTATTGAACAGTTGAACGAAGCACTGGCTGCACACGCCGATATCGTCATGCTGGATAACTTTACCCTGCCCATGCTGAGTGAGGCTGTGGCTGTCAACGGTGGCAAAATCAGACTGGAAGCTTCAGGGGGATATGATCTCGATTCTGTTGTTGCCGTTGCAGAAACCGGAGTCGATTATATTTCTATTGGAAGTATCACCAAGCATATTCAGGCTACTGACTTTAGCATGCTGTTTGATTAAGCGTTTCCAATTCTCCAGCTGATTTTCGTAATATACAGGCTATGAAAAAAGGCCGTCATGACGGCCTTTTTTTATTTCTACTGAAAAAATGAAAAGTTATAAACGCCTTATTCTCACATTACGAAACTTGATGGTTCCGGCACCATACTGCAAGGAAATCGGGCCACTGGAAAAGTTATCATCGGTGCTATCAATGGTAGTAACGCCATTTAATTTAACCACAATGTGGTTACCTTCCATAGTGATGTCATAGGTATTCCACTGATCCCAGGTGTCGATCACACGAGTAGGCGCCAGAAAATTGGGTATCCCGCCGGTACGACCACTCTGATCAGGGCGATCATCATAAATGTTGGCTTCATAGGCACTTCTGTCAGTAATATTCGCAGGATCTGTAATACGCATGAATACGCCGCTATTGGCGCCTTCATGGTTCCAGAATTCAAGCTGAATCTGGAAGTCGGAATAACTTTCTTTGGTCACCAGATGACTGACCCCTGAAGCCGAGTCAGCAACAAACTCACCATTTTCAATACGCCAATTGGCATCCCCTACCCTGTCCCAGCCGGCAAAACTGCCTGACATGTCGGTCCAGTCGCCACTCCCCATGCTTGAACAGCCACCAAGGAACACTGTCAGACAGGCGATACTCATGATTGTCTTTATTGTTTTTAATATATCCATGATCTTCTCCAAATAGATTTCCCAAAAGGGTGTGCTTGAAACTAATAATACCTGAAAGTTGACTTATTACTGAGATAATCTCCTCTTACCTGCCATATTGCCAATCCTGCTGAGACTCTTTGTCAGGTAACTGCTTAAGGGCCAAACTGCACATTCTCGATAGCACTGAATATCTCCGGGGCAATACTGATAACGAATGGCCTGGATAAATGCTGATAATCGCGATAGACAATTTTATCCCCAATTTTTGCGCCACAATTATTATCGGGACAAATCAGTGGATTTAAGTCCAGTATGCCTACATTACCAAACTCACTGGCTACCCAGGCCATATCATTGGCCAGTGTCTGATCCAGCGGGCTACCCGCAGAGGTCTCGCAGGTATTCAAATTTGATATAAATTCAGGCTGCCATTGTTTTCGTGCGAGACAAAATGGCCCATCAAAAGGTAATCTGAAAGAGCTTGAAATAATGTATATATTGCCTGTATTTTCTGACAATTGGCTAACAACCCGCTTTGTGCCATTTTGCCACTGTGATGGACTAAAACCATATTCAGCCGCACTACCCATAAAAAGTACATCCGGGTTTATTCCGGTAACAAATTCAATAACGCTATCTCGCCAATCACTGCAAATTGTATATTCCTCTCCTATACGGGGATAAAACCATGGCTCATCTACAAGTGGACAGGAAGACTTGGTTAGAACAATAAATCGCCACCCCTGTCCTACCAATTGTGTAGCAAGCGCAGAAAACCATTGCACGCCAACACTATCTCCCAGCAGGACAGCAGTCTTTTCCGATTCGCCATCACCAAAAACACATGGCCTGACAACAGAGCTGAAATACCAGTCGTCACAGCCCATGGCATAAATGACAGGCAAGTTACTTTTTACTTCACTGTAAATTCTTTGCTCAGGGAGATTAGCCCAGTCCAGTGATTTATTTTGCCAGAGAGTGCCTGACCAATAGACCGTTGTCATGATTAACAGGGAAAATGCCAAGGTGAGCGCTGGACGCCTGATTAACAGTCTATGCTGTCTTACTGGAGCTTCTATGAGAAACATTGTTGCTGTAGCAAACAATAATGAAATTAAAACCAGTAAAAGTTGATAAATGACCCCCGGGCTATCTATCAGAGCCTTGCCAAGAACGAGGACAGGCCAATGCCATAAATACCAGGCATAGGATACCTTGCCTATGAATTGCATTGGTCTGGGTGCAAGGATGATTGAGATGGAATTTGTCGATGGAAGCGACCCTGAAAATATAATCAGCGCGGCGCCAAAGGAAGGAAGCAAAGCCCAGAAGCCTGGATATACCATCCTTTCGCCAAGCAATAGAGTTGCCACCAGGATCAAGGCCAGACCAAACCAGCCGGACAAAAAAAGTAGAAACCTGTTTGGGGAATGATTTTCCACAGAATCTGCATTGGAATATTGATCCCGGTTAGTAAATATATAGGTAAGTGCCCCGAGTGCAAATTGCCACGCTCTTGAGGGCATTAGATAAAACCCCCAGAGCGGCTTGATATAGGAAAGAAGGATAGAGAGAAAAAGGAATAGAACAAAAATAATGGAAAAATACTTGTTCAAATGTGACGTGAAGCTAATCCGTGAACCATGTTGAGCAGACTTGAAGATTCCAAAAATAAAGACAGGCCATATCAGGTAAAACTGCTCTTCAATTGCGAGAGACCAGGTGTGAAGAAATAGATTGCTTTCTGCAGCTGAAGAAAAATAGTCCAGCTCTGAAAAACTGAATATAAAATTTGTGATCCAATACGGCACCCATTTAAAAGTTGACGCCTGGGTGACCTGCTCCATCGGAGCCAGAATAATACTCGCCAACACAGCTGTACCCGAAGTCATAACAGCCAAGGCAGGCAGCAATCTCTTCAGACGTCTGGCATAGAAATCAATAAAATTAATTTTTCCGGAATTACTTATCTCCTTGATCAATAACCCGGAAATTAAATTCCCGGAAAGCACAAAGAAAACATCAACCCCGACAAAGCCTCCCTGCATCCATGGAATCCCTGCATGACAGGCAATAACAACAAGAATCGCAAGAGCTCTTAAGCCTTCTATATCCGGCCTGAATTTGAGATGCACAGAGTCAGTAAAGGAGCCACTAACTGCAGTATTATTATGAGTATTCACTGGGTTTTCCGCTAATTCACCAATCTTATAACTATTAAATGAGTACTAATTATAAGAAATAAATCATGAAAATTATTCGGCTACGAAAGACTTGATTTAACTGACTCACAAATGGTTTTAAGATTCTCGTCAGACACGTAGGGATGCATCGGCAAGCTTAAAACTTCACTTGATAACTGAACTGATTGCTTCAGCTCAAGCGGATTAATGACATCTGGATCCAGTTCAGCAAAAGCTTTTTGCTGGTGCAGGCATTTTTTATAATAAATCATACTTGGAATATCTCTGGCCGCTAAATATGATTTAATGGTTTCTCTACGCGCAGATCTGATCGTGTACTGCGCCCAACTGGAAATATATCCTTTTGGCACTACTGGCGTTGTCACATAATCGCCCAGTAGTTTTTCATATCTGTCGGCAATCTGGTTTCTTAATGCTATTTCTTCCGGGAAAACTTCTAACTTTTCCAGCAACACGGCTGCCTGTATCGTATCCAATCGGCTATTCATACCAATCCGGATATTATCGTATTTATCATCTCCCTTCCCATGTTGGGCTAACGATCTGATAATTTGGGCATAAGCATCACTGTTTGTAAAAACGGCTCCTCCATCCCCATAGCAACCTAATGGTTTGGAAGGAAAAAAACTTGTTGTGGAAATATCTCCAAAACTACATGCTTTTACGTTATTTATTGAGCCACCAAAGCCCTGGGCAGCATCTTCCAGAATTTTTAAATTATACTTCTTTGCTATTTTGGTAATTGAATCATAATCTGCGGGCAAGCCAAATAAATCCACCGTCAGTATCACTTCAGGAATAGCATGCGCCCTTGCCTGAAGCTCAAGAATGGTTTTTTCTAGACTAACGGGGCACATATTAAAATTGTTGGGATCACAGTCGACAAAAACAGGTATTGCGCCACAAACGGCAATCGCCTCTGCGCTTGCAAAAAATGTGAAGGCAGGACATAAAACCAGATCTCCTTGCTGAACATCCAGGGCAAGCAATCCCAGCACCAATGCATCTGTACCATTGGCACAGGTAATGGCATTTTTAACATTAAGAAATTCCTGTAAGCGAACTTCCAGCTCATTCACCTCAGGACCATTAATATAGGCCCCGTGATTCAGGACTTGCTGAATTCTTGAATCTATTTTGCTCTTTAGTAAAGAGTATTGGGAATTGAGATCAATAAATTGCATTCAGTCACTTTTAGTCAATATTTTTAAAACTCTGCCATTCAGGACATAAGTCTCACCGCTATGGGGACAAACTTCCTGTGCCTTGCCTTCCAATGGTAAAGCCAGTTTTTCTCCATGCCTACTTATCCAGCCAATCTGTTTTCCTGGATTTCCAACCACCAGAGCAAAATCCTCTACATCCTCCAGAACTACAGCTCCAGCCCCTACAAAGCAATAACGGCCTATCGTGACGCCGCAACGAATGGTCGCATTAGCACCCAAACTGGCTCCCTGTTTAACCAAAGTAGGCATATATTCGTGCTTTCGGTCTATAAAAGCTCTTGGATTATGAACGTTGGTAAATACAACGGAGGGACCGCAGAACACGTCATTTTCAAGTATTACATTGTCGTAAATGGAAACATTATTTTGAATTTTTACATTATCACCAATGACTGCTTTTGAGCCCACGTAAATATTCTGCCCCAGGGTGCAATGGCTGCCGATTTTTGCATTGGAACAAATATGGGAAAAATGCCAGATACTGCTTCCTTCACCAATTTCTGCGCCATCGTCTATATATACAGACTCATGTTTAAAATAGGACATTGCCTGGTTAAATTCCCTTTATGAAAGGATGGTAGTCAACACCCGTGACAGGAGAAATATCACTAGTGCGTATATCAGCCACTGTTTCAATAGCAACACGATTGTCCTCAACACCGAACCCTCTTCCGGCCAGGATCTCGGAGTAACTGATGGTATGTAAATCTGTAAAACCCTCCGAGAACTCAATTTGCTCGCCATTGACAGTAATGGTTCTAAAAGTTCGCTGGTTGCTATTTTTAATTTCAACAGGCAGATCATTGTGATCTACAGAAAGAAACCAGTTGACTCTGGCATTTTCATACTCAAGAAAACCTGCGGATTTGAAATCATTACGGAAATGAACTTTATTTGTTTGAAGATTTCCAAATACGTAATGAAGCATATCGTAAAAATGTACACCTATATTTGTGGCCACTCCACCGGATTTCTTTTCATCACCTTTCCATGACTGGTGATACCACTTACCTCTCGAAGTTATGTAAGTAAGCTCAACATCATACTTTTCCTTACCAGCATTCATTTCCACATTTTTTTTCAATTCAATAATCGAAGGGTGGTGTCGTAGCTGAAGAATAGTATGTATTGTTTTTCCCGTATCTTTTTCAATATGAAGCAGGCCATCAATATTCCATGGGTTAATTACCAGAGGCTTTTCACATATGGCATCAGCATTTGATCTAAGTGCAAATCTCACATGTGAATCATGAAGATAATTTGGGGAACATATAGAAATATAGTCTATTTTTGATGAGCCAGCGGCCCTTCTCATCTTGTCAATATGTCTGTCAAATCTTTCAAACTCTGTGAAAAAATATGAGTTCGGGAAATAGCTGTCAATTACTCCAACAGAATCATTGGGATCAAGCGCGGCAATCAAATCATTGCCCGTATCCTTGATAGCTTTCATGTGCCTTGGTGCTACGTATCCTGATGCGCCCACCAGAGCAAAATTTTTCATGTTAATACCATCTTTTTTAATAATAATTAGTTACCAGGCTTATTCAGTATCTTTGTACATTAAAACCGTGATTTGTTCTGATACCAGACCAATTAGAAAGACTATTACTGCTGACAGGAACAATACCGCACTCATATTTGTAAAAACATGCCGGGTCAGGAACGTATACATGTAATACCCAACTCCAGTGAAGAAAAAAGCCATGGCTGCTGGAATGAATATTTTTAGCGGTGAATATAGTGTGCCAATTTTAAAAATAATAATAAGAAACCGCATGCCGTCCTTGAGTATATTGACATGACTTTTGCCTTTACGTGCCAACGCAACAATAGGAATATATTTGACACTGAACCCAGCACGAAAAAAAGCCATAGTGATCGTGGTCGGATAAGAAAAGCCATTTGGAAGCAGATAAAGAAAACTTTTAAACTTCTTTCTATAAACAGCTCGAAATCCCGAGGTGAGATCAGCAACAGGATGACCCGAAATCAAGGTAGCCAACTTGTTATAAAAAGAATTGGCCAGAGATCTGCCAACGCTGGCTTGTGATTTACTATCACGAGCGCCAACACACATATCTGCACCATTTTTCAATTCAGCAAGTAGCAGACCGATATCTTTGGGCTGATGTTGACCATCGCCATCCATAAAAACAATGATGTCACCTTGCGCTGCTCTGGCCCCTGTCTTGATGCTTGCTCCGTTACCCTTGCTGTAAACATGGCTGATTACATTAACATTATTCGTTTTACAGACTTCTTCAGTTTTATCTGTTGAACCGTCATTAACGACAATTATTTCAGCCTGCGGATAAAGTGAAATTAATTCTGGCAATAAACTCTGCAGATTTATAGCTTCATTTTTTGCAGGTATAACGATGGTGAAATCTACGTTACTCACTCTCAACTCCCCTGGACTTTGCAATAGACAGCTTTTCTTGTAAGGGTTCCAACACGGCTGTTTCAACACCATGGGATTGTGTATTCAATATATCTATATAGCCAATAATCTGCTCGGCTTCTATTAGTCTGTCATTATCCAGAAGAATAGTAGTCATTTTCTCCAGTATTTGAATATAGCCTGAGCGCTCAAAGGCAGATAATTTTAATCCCATGCCTTTTTGATAATTACCCAATAATAGATGAATACTTCCTTCAATGTCTTCCAGATATGCCAGGAACTCATCAACTATTTTGTTGCCTGACTGATTCTTGGCTGCCTCAATTACCGGCAAAAGCATCCCGGGACTTATCTCCGGGCATTTAGCATCACTTAAGGAGGTAATCATAGTATTTAACGCATTAAGACCGTAAGGTGTTATTGGGTACTGACCGGCTATATTAGTTGCTTTATCCATCAAGGGGGCCAAATCGTTTCCTGTAGAGCACAGAAAAGTGGCCTGAAGAATTACGGGACCGAAATCTGTGGGTAGTAATTCCTGCACAATATCCAAATGCCGCAATGTCTCGGCATAATTGCCATACCCATATTCAATAATTGCCATCTGGGTTTGTGCGCGAGGGGAATCAGGGTGCTCTGCTACAGCCACTCTGTAAATATTCTCTTCGCTACCCCACTCTTGAACTCTCAAGACTGTAATAAATCCCATCAAAACCAAAATCAGGATATTAAAATATCTGAATTTTGGCATATCTGGAATCTTCCCCAGATAGTAGACAACCGCGAGTATCGGACCAACTGCTGCAAGGTAATTTCTGTGTTCAAACATTAGCTCAAGGCTGAATATCGTTGACTCCAACATGTGTGACACTAAAAACCAGGCGATTGCCAGCGCAATGATGGGCGCTTTTTTTCTTAATAGGAAAATCAGGATGACCGCCAGAATTAATAACAACAGCAACAAAAACGTAGCGAGATCAAAGCTGCGGGTGATTTCAATATAATCATGAAACAGCGCCATGTCAGACAATCTTGGCAACAAAATCATTTTTAGATACAAAACTACAACATGTAACTGGGTCAGAAGTCTCTCACCCATATCAAAGTTTCTGGTTGCGTAGTTTGTCAGCGTATCAAGGTGTGTAAGGGTGTAAAGACTCCCAACTATAATGGGAAGAAAGACAAACACACTTTCAAAGGTATAAATCCTCTTTCTTTCAAGCTGTGTTGAAAAAGCAAACTGAAAAACTATTAATTCTATAGCCAATATATAGAGAGGAATTAATGCACCATTTTCCTTCGAGAAAATAGCCATAAGCAAGGATATGGGAAATAAAACATAGGCAACGGAATAGAACTTTCGGTCACTATCGCTTTCACTCTCCCTCAGACTTACAAAAATTAATAACGATGTCAGGGTAAACATAGTAGCCAACTGTGCCATTCGTTGGACTGCATATAAAACAGTGCTTACCATCAAGGGATGAAGTAACCATATTGCAGATGTCATTCCGGCAACAAAAAGACACTTTTCTTTATCTTGTCCCCTGGAAATCCTAAGAAGAAGTTTCTGTAATAACCAGAATATCAACAGACCATTAATAAGGTGAATTAGCAGATTATGAAGCTTGTAGCCCCAGGGTTCTGGACCATGGACAATACCGGAAAAAATCAGACTCAATACAGAGACGGGCCTTCCTAAAGTGCCACTTTCATTGTGAGTGACAGCAAATATAATTTTTTGCACATCAAAATCAGCAACATAGGAATTAACAATATTGGTATAGTCATCGAGTAGAAAAGGCCCATCCAGACCCTGCCAGTAAATTGCAGTGGTTCCCAGTAAAATGGCTACAAGGGACAGGGCAAAAACTATGCAGGATTTCTTCGACATATAAAGAGTTTTGATAATCGAGGCCCAAAGTAATTATTTTAGCTTAAAAAAAAACCAGCCCGCACTTTACAGTAGGGGCTGGCTTTGAAACTACTAATATTAGCTTTATTAATAAAGCTAATATTTTACAGTTTTAGTTATTGCATGAAGAAGGCAGGTATTGTGTTCCAACCAAGGCACCACAAATCCAAAGAATACCCTGGCTTGCGTCACCTGAAGGTCTCATGGTCAGCTGAACAGCAGCACCCAGATTAGTTGTGCTACCAACAACAACAATACCAGTACCTGCACCGGCCCAATAAAGGCTGGATACCATACCCTGGTTGATTGACTGAACAGTGACGTTGGCAGCCGGAATAGTCATGGTAGCGTTTACCAGAGCATATTCCGATACTGAGTTTTTGGCAGCACTGGAAGCAAGTACCAGTTCAGAAGCCTTTGCACGGATGGTGTAGTCCTGATAGGCAGGAAGTGCTACAGCTGCAAGAATACCGATAATCGCGATTACGATCATTAATTCGATAAGGGTGAAACCTTTTTGATTCATGTGTTTCATTTTACTCTCCAGAGGAAATACAAATTTTGTTGTTCACGTTTGCCTGGGCTAGCCATAATCCTATGGCAACCGCGAGAAAACAGTTATTTAAAAAGCAATTACTATGCCAATAGTCAGGAAATATTTATTCCCTGTTAAAGTGTGCGGTATATCACACTTTTAGGAGTAGCTTTCACTTTCTGCCCATTAATTAACCAGTCAGAAGACAATCTAATATCAAATTAATAGCAGGACAGAAGAACTACTAAAGACAAGGAAATGACAAAAATTGACACAATGTGAAAAAAAAGTCAATTGCACTCCTGCAAGGCTTCCTCCCAAGCCCAGCTTGTGGCATTTCCGCATTTCAGTATTAGACTGAAGATCATTCAAAACTCAGCCGATCCAGGACAATGAATACAAACGGGAAAATTCAGGGAAGCACTCACTGGCTGGTGTCCGGTAATTTATTGGATACAGCTCTCGCAGAACAGGCCTGCGCCAGTGCTTCGAAAAAAAATCAGTCTGTCGTGAAATATCTGGTAGATCAGGAGATACTTGAAAGCAGGTCGATAGCTTCAATACTGAGTCAGGAACTTGGCTTTCCCTTACTTGATCTTGATGCGATGGATCCACTAGCCATGCCACTGGCGCTCATAGACAGTAACCTGATTCAAAAGCATCGCGTATTGCCGCTCCTCAAGAGAAATACCACACTGTTCCTGGGGACTTCAGATCCGGCAAACCTTCCGGCCCTTGAAGAAATCAAGTTCCATACTGGCTGTAAAATCGAACTGATCATCCTTGAAGAAGACAAGTTACATACAGTCCTGCAGGAGCTACTGGAGCAAAGCCAGTCTTTGCTACCCCGTCACCAGACTATGGATTACCTTGACTCGCAATCCCAGGTTTTTGAAAATCACGGCGAAGAAAACGGTGAAGAGGAAGAAAGCCGGATTGATGAACCCCCCGTTATGCGTTTCGTCAATAAAATACTGATTGATGCCATTCGCAGTGATGTGTCTGACATTCATATTGAACCCTATGACAACAGCTCCCGAATAAGATTCAGGGAAGACGGCCTGCTTAGGGAAATTACCAGACCTCCCGCCCATATATGCCGCAGGATCTGCTCACGTCTGAAAGTGATGGCCAAACTGGATATTTCTGAAAAACGTGTTCCCCAGGATGGCCGCTTCAAGCTCAAACTGACACCACGTAAAGCCATAGATTTCAGGGTGAGTACCTTACCGACACTATGGGGTGAAAAAGTAGTGTTAAGAATACTGGACCCTGGTAATACCAAACTGGACCTGGAAACCCTTGGCTTTACCGATCAACAAAAACAGCATTACCTTGATGCCCTGAACAGCCAACAGGGTCTGATCCTGGTCACCGGCCCTACCGGCAGCGGTAAATCGCTTTCTCTTTATGCGGGACTTTCCTTGCTCAATACTCAGGAGCGCAATATTGCGACCGCTGAAGACCCGGTAGAAATTCATCTTGAGGGCATAAACCAGGTTGCCATTAACCCGTCAGCAGGCCTGGGTTTTGCCGACTCACTTCGCGCCTTTTTGCGCCAGGATCCTGACGTTCTGATGGTAGGGGAAATCAGGGATCTGGAAACCGCTGAAATCGCCCTGAGAGCATCGCAGACCGGTCATCTAGTGCTTTCCACTTTGCATACCAATAATGCTTCTGAAACCATCACGCGCCTGATTGATATGGGCATAGCGCCCTACCACCTGGCATCAACACTAAGTCTGGTCATTGCACAACGACTTCTCAGAACCTTGTGTAATCGCTGCAAAAAACCAGTAAGATTACCTGCACAGGTATTGATCCAGGAGGGGTTTACCAAAAGCCAGCTGGATAATCTGCAGCTTTTTACCCCGGTTGGCTGCGATCAATGCCTGGCCGGCTATAAAGGCAGGCTGGGTATATATGAAACAGTACCGATTACTGAAGCAATTTCCCGTGTTATCATCGATGGCGGAAATTCAATCCAGGTCGCAGAATTAGCCAACAAAGCAGGATTTAATACCCTGAGAGAGTCGGCATTGGAACAGGTAGCACGCGGGCTGACCAGTCTGGCAGAAGTGAACCGCATAATTTAAAAACCGATGTAGTAGATACCAAGGAAAGGATAAAGAGGAAAGCGAGATGGCAGCCCCGGCACAATCCACCCTGAAACAGTCTACATTTACCTGGCAAGGCCAGGATGCCAGAGGCAAGGTATCCAAGGGAGAAATCTCCAGCACCAGCGCGGCAATGGTGAAAGCCCAGTTAAGAAAACAGGGTATCAAGCCTACCAAGGTGAGAAAAAAAGCCAAACCTCTGTTTTCCCCTTCCAAGCAAACCATCAAGCCGATGGATATCGCGATTTTTACGCGTCAGTTGGCGACCATGATGAAAGCAGGTATCCCGCTGGTACAGTCCTTTGAAATTGTAGGGGAAGGTCTGGACAATCCCAGTATGAAAGAAATCGTTTTCAGTATCCGCGATGATGTCTCTGCCGGTAGTCATTTTGCCGATGCCATCAGAAAGTTCCCGCGCCAGTTTGATGAGTTATTCTGTAATCTGGTTGAATCAGGTGAACAATCCGGTGCCCTTGAAACCATGCTGGATCGGCTTGC
This sequence comes from Gammaproteobacteria bacterium, assembly GCA_030427065.1. Taxonomy (GTDB): domain Bacteria; phylum Pseudomonadota; class Gammaproteobacteria; order Pseudomonadales; family Pseudohongiellaceae; genus Eutrophocola. The sequence goes on from JAUHWU010000006.1 coordinate 22,421, forward strand.
TACCTACAAGGAAAAATCTGAAGCCCTTAAATCCAAAATCAAGAAGGCCATGAACTACCCAATCACGGTATTGGCGGTTGCTGGTATTGTCACCGCAATCCTGCTGATTAAAGTAGTTCCGCAGTTTGCTGAAACCTTTTCCAGTTTCGGTGCTGAATTACCAATTTTCACCCAGTATGTTATGCGTATTTCTGATTTCATGATCGCCTGGTGGTTATATGTACTTGTCGGCGTCGGCATTGCGGGATTTATTTTCAAAGAAGCAAAAATCCGCTCGAAGAAATTCCAGTATGCTCTGGAAAGATTCTCGCTAAAACTCCCCGTATTCGGACATATTATCGAGCAGTCCTGTCTTGCCAGATTTACCCGCACACTCTCAACTACTTTTGCCGCAGGCGTTCCTCTGGTAGATGCCTTGTATTCGGTATCAGGAGCTACCGGCAACATCGTATATAAAACAGCCTCACTACAAATTCGTGAGGATGTTACCGCCGGTCAGCAGTTGACCCAATCTATTAAAGCTACCGAATTATTTCCTATCATGATTCTGCAAATGGTATCCATTGGCGAAGAATCCGGTGCTCTGGATGCCATGCTCGATAAGTGTGCGACTTTTTATGAAGCTGAGGTAGACAATGCTGTGGATGGTCTGACAGCCATGATGGAACCGTTAATCATGGCGGTACTGGGCATCCTCGTTGGTGGCCTTATGATCGCCATGTATATGCCTATCTTCCAGATCGGCTCTGTTGTTTAAGAGTCGGCACAGCCTGACTAACAAAAGCATTATCGCCTGATGACATTGACTGATTTTTTTGCTGCCTACCCGATGCTACTGGTAGCTATCTCCATAGTCTTTGGCTTGCTGGTAGGAAGCTTTCTCAACGTAGTGATTTATCGCCTGCCTCTGATGATGCAAGCTGAGTGGACACAGCAGTGCTCCGAATTACTCGAAATTGAAAATCCTTCCAAACCGTTGGAAAGTGCCCCCGCTTTTAACCTGGCTGTGCCCAACTCACATTGTCCCAAGTGCAAACATGAAATTTCAGCGCTGGAAAATATTCCGGTGTTTTCATGGCTTTTTCTGGGAGGAAAGTGTCGTCACTGCCAGGAAAGCATTTCCGCCCGATACCCGATCATGGAAGCATTTACCGCCATAATTACTGCGCTTGTGGTTTTTCAATTCGGTTTTAGCTGGTTAAGCCTCACTGTTCTTTTTCTTTCATGGAGCCTGATTGTACTGACCATGATAGATTTTGATCATCAATTACTCCCGGATGACATTACCCTGCCACTGTTATGGATGGGTCTCGCTGTTAACAGCATGGGCATGATTACATCTTTGAGAGAAGCGGTCTGGGGTGCCATAGCAGGTTACGCAATACTGTGGGGGGTTTACTGGTTGTTTAAACTGGTGACCGGCAAGGAAGGCATGGGTTATGGAGACTTTAAATTACTTGCGGCTTTAGGGGCCTGGATGGGCTGGCAAGCACTGCCGGTAATCATTCTGCTTTCGTCATTTGTCGGCGCCGTGGTCGGTCTCAGTCTGATTGTTATCAAAGGCAGGGACAAAAATATACCGATACCCTTTGGTCCCTATCTAGCCAGTGCCGGCTTTCTGACCTTATTGTGGGGCAGTGAAATAACCGAATTTTATTACTCTATTGTCCTATAACCAGCTTGTATCTCATGTAAGCCTAAAGCGGTAATAATCCCATGCAGGAAAGAGGCAAAAAGACTCCCTACATAATTGGATTGACCGGCGGGATTGGAAGCGGCAAATCAACTATCAGCTCTATGTTTGAGGAATTAGGCGCTGAAATCGTCGATGCTGACAAAATCTCTCATAGCATTGTCAGAAAAAATACACCTCTGCATAAAGAGATAGTGAAACATTTTGGTCCTGATATCCTTGATGAAAAGGAAGAACTTAATAGGCCTCTCCTGCGAAATATTATTTTCAATGACAGCAAAGAGAAAGCATGGCTGGAAGCACTTATGCACCCGGCAATCAAAAATACAATTTCAGGAATAATCAAGGAAAGTCAAAACCCTTATATCATCTTATCTGTTCCTCTTTTATTGGAATCAGAAAACTACGATTTTGTTGACAGGGTATTAGTCATAGATGTTCCGGAATCACTGCAACTTGAAAGAATTGGAAAAAGAGACAATATTTCAACAGAGTTGGCGCAAAGTATTATTAAATCGCAGATGAATCGAAGTGAACGCAATAAAAGAGCAGATGACATTATTGTCAATGACGCGCCAATTGAGGAAATAAGGGAGCTTGTTAAACAGCTTCATGTTAAGTATCAACAGGCAACATGAAAATTCTAATTTGCACTTTCAGCTTTCCCTATATTGATGGCAACGTCTTTGATTCGCGCTTTGTATATGGTGAAGCTGTTGGCTATGCCGATAATGAGGCCGACGTCACTGTACTGACACCCCATTTTCCTGGCTCACCGGAACTGGAACACCTTGATGAGAAAATCAGGGTTATTCGCTTCCCCTATTTTCTTCCGAGGTCTGCTCAAAAAGCACGCGCTCCAGGAAAACCCTTATATAATCCAGGCTCATTACTCGCCCTGTTACAACTGCCTATACTTTGTTTGGTATTTATCATACGAATTATTCTGCAAGCTGGAAAAGTAGATATTATTCATGCCCAGTGGACACTGACAGCATTACTGGCACTGCCTGCCAAGTGGATAACCGGTAAACCACTTGTGGTTACAGCCAGGGGTAGCGACATCAGGCTCCTGCCTGCATGCTTGAATCGATTTATCTTCCGTCAGGTTGATGCGGCGATAGACTGCTTCGGACCTACAATCTGGAACACCCGAACCAAGGCCAGCTTCCCCTCCAATTATATAAGTCTTCCTCATTTGGTACTTGATGACAGCTCCGCAGAAATGCCAGACGACATGAAGTCTGTAATAAAGGAAAAACCCGGCGCATTTATCATTCTCTATATTGGAAGATTTCACCCCATCAAGGTAACTGAAAGTAAATTACCCCTGTTTGATCTTATTCCTGCGGTCGCCAGCTTGAAAAACAATAACAGTAACTTTCACCTTTTCTATATTGGTGATGGTGAGCCGGTTATCATGAATAAATTAGAAGGGATGATCAAAGCATATGATCTGGAAGGTAGCGTCACCTTACTTGGCCCAAAAACTGATGTGATGAATTACATAAAACATTGTAACCTCGGCATTGGGGGGGTCGCTTTTAACGGTGTAAGTCAGGAATTAACTATCCTGAGAAAGCCGCAACTACTATTTACAACAGAAGATAACATTCACTCACCCTGGAGAGATGAACAGAATGCTTTGTTTTGTATACCCAATGACCTGGAACAACTTTCGGACAAATTGGCGTGGGCAATAGATCATCCTCTGGATTTGAGGAATTTAGGTATTAAAGCGGCAAATGACATGAAACCGTTTTTTGTAGAATCCAGGGAGGGTGGGGGTTACTACATTGATAAATTCTCAAAACTAACGTAATTTTTTAGATCTATACGTAAGTGTTTTAATAACCTGAAACGTGATAATTACCAGCCATTAGTATCTAACAGAGAAACCAGTTATGAACGGCAAAGATAAAAAAAGCTCTTCAGTTTACTCAGATGAAACCCCCTGGGAGTTACGCAAACAAATTCTTGACTATAACGCTACAGATTGTATGACGGATATCGAGCGTGCCAGCTATTTTGGGTTGCCTGAAGGCTGCAGAATGCGTGAAAGAGCAAAAATTATCTCTCCTGAAAAACTTAAAATCGGGAAAAATTGCTGGATAGGAGAAGGTGCAATACTCGATGCTTCAGGCGATCTTGAAATTGGCGATAATACGTCTATAGGTCTTGGGGTATATGTGTGGACTCATGACAGCCATAAATTAAATCTAAGAGGTGAAAATACAGGGAATAGTTCACACAAAATAAAAAGGAGCCCAACAAAAATAGGCAGCAACTGTTTTATTGCCGGGCCAAGTGTCATCATGCCTGGTGTAACAATTCAGGATAAATGTATTATCTCACCCATGAGTGTTGTATATAACGATTTATCGGAAAAGACCATATACAAACCCTATCAGGATTTTTTCAATTTCATATCTGAAAATCAGCACCTGAAAAAACGTGTAGACACTCTGCAATTACAATATGAAGAATTACTTGAACAGATCAACTTATTAAAAAAATTAAGCTAAATTAATGCCGTCCTGCTATTTTTAAAAAATAAATAAGTTTTAAAGATTATCCAGGAGAATCAAAGGAAAACTTCACACCATTCTTCAAAATTTAGCAACGACCATATGAGAAGTCGTCGGTTTTCCTTGCCCTGAACATGTTCGTTAATAAGTCCCTGAGCTACATCCCTGTCGATATAATCATAAATTCTTGCATTGTTATTAAATAACCTGGATTTGAGATACTCGATACTCTCACCCTTGAACCAGCTGGCGTCAGGAGCTGAGAAGCCCTGTTTTATCCCGTCTGTTATTTGCTGGGGGATATATTTTCTCATTGCCTTTCTTAACAACAATTTTCCATCTTTGGTTTTATTAAAATATTTTCCTGTTTTATTACCGGACTCATTTTCATTCAATCTTATGACATTGCCAAGATTGCCAAGTTTCATATTCGCTGGCAGCTGCATCGCAAAATCCACCAGATCGTTATCCAGAAAAGGAACCCGGTTTTCAAGGCTATGGGCCATACTTAGCTTATCCTCGACTACCAGTAATCCATGCAAAAAAGTCTTGGCTTCAAAGTAAAGTGAGTGATTGATATAGTCTTCAGGAGTGTTGAGATTATGGGCATGCTTGTCAAATACATCCCGGAATATATGTCGGGTATCCACGTGACCGACATCCCTTGCTATAGGATTGAAAAAATTGCTGAATTGATCACTTGGGACAAGCCTTTGCCAAAAATTGTAATACTTGTTTACATAATCATCGAAATTCTCATTCACTACTGCCCGGTAGTAACGCCAGGGGTATCCCCCAAATAGTTCATCGCCACCGGTCCCGCCAAGGACCACCTTTACAAACTTTCCTGCCAGTTGAGAAATATAAAAATTTGGGTATGACTGACCTACCCGGGGATCTTCCATATGCCAAACCAGTTTCTGCATGCATCTTTCCATGTCACCAGCTTTTAGCACCATTTCATAGTGCTCTGTTTTGAAAAGATAAGACATGTATTCTGAAGCTTCCCGCTCATCAAAACCCATTTCAAGACCGGCTGCAGAGTGAAGATCAAAGCCACAGGTAAAAGTCTTGATATAAGGTAAGGAATTGGCAGCAATCGCTGTAATAGAACCGGAATCCATACCGCCACTCAGATAACACCCCAACTCAACATCACTAACCGATTGCCTGTGAACCGCCTGAACAAGCAATCTGTCAAGCTCTTCAATATATTCCTGTTCAGAGTTCTGGGATTGAGGTTCCTGAAAGCTGTAATCCCAGTACTTGCTCATCTTCAGATCAACACAGCCATTTCCACTGGAGATGAAAGCATAATTGCCCGCCGGAAAAATATGGATATCCCTGAAAAAGGTTTTGGAGGTAAATATATTCTGAAAAGAAAAATATTCAGGCAGCACTTCCAAATCTATTTCATTTTTCACATCAGGATGCGTGAGAATTGCTTTTTGTTCAGAAGCAAATATGAATGTACTTCCGACGTTCAAAAAGTACAGAGGCTTTATCCCGTAGCGATCCCTGGCCAGAAATATTTTTTCTGCTTTCTTGTCCCAGATGGCAAACGCAAACATACCGTTAAAACGATTAACGCAATCAGCTCCCCATTCGATATAGGCGTTAAGGATGACTTCAGTGTCTGATTTGGTTGTAAATTGATAGCCAAGATCTGTCAGCTGTTTTTTTATAGCCTGAAAATTGTATAGCTCGCCGTTATAAACGATAGAGTAACTGTTATTAGCTGTCGACATGGGTTGATCGGCATTTTTTGACAAGTCGATAATAGACAGACGTCGATGAGCAAAGCCCATATTCCTGTCTGTTAAAAATCCTTCGCTATCCGGCCCCCTATGAGCAATAGTATCTGCCATTGACTTAAGAACAGAGCCATCAACAATCCGCTTGTCAGAATAAAAAATGCCGCTAATGCCACACATAGTGCTATTTACTTCGCGAAATTGAGTTATGTAATTCTTCTACCACATAGTCCTGATCCCCATGAGACAGATCATGATATAGCGGCAATACCAGGGCATGACTGGCAGAGTAATTAGTTCCTGGCATTTCTCCTTCAATTCGACACTGCGCCGAATCAGCAAAAGCTGGTAGATGGTGCAAGGCATAGGATCCAATCTGCACCTCTATCTGCCGACTCCTTAAATCGTTCAAAACAAAGTCTCTGTTTTCCACATAAATACAATAGGATTGATAAGAATGTTTGCCTGTTGCGGTTGTATCAGGAACAAGTACATCTGATGAGCTGGCCAATAAACTGTCATAATACCCGGCCAGCTTGATTCTTCTATCAAGCAACTCATCAACCTGTTTGATCTGGTCCAGACCTATCGCCGACAAAACATCGCTAAGTTTGTAATTAGTGCCAACCTTGTCGAAGGTCATACCTGCACCCTGCTTGTGAGGAGCCATGCCAAAATGTTTATAGGAAGATATCCAATCTGCCCAGTCACTGTTATCAGTCGTCAACATTCCCCCTTCGCCAGTGGTAATGAACTTTCTTGGATGCATACTGAAAACAGAGATATCAGCCAGAGAACCTACTTTACGTCCTCCAATTTCACTGCCAATTGAACAGGCAGCATCTTCTACAATGTACAAATCATGTTTATGTTTGATCTTGTCCAGCTTGCCGTAATCAAGAGGGTTACCAAAAAGAGAAACCGAAATAATTGCCCTAGTCCTGTCAGTCACTGACGATTCTATTTTCTCATAATCAATCAGCATGTTGCCTTTATCCACATCCACTATCACGGGTGTCGCACCGACAATAGAAACAACATTGGCAGTTGCAGGATAGGTATAGGCAGGGACGATAACTTCATCACCAGGCCCGATTTTTAATGCCCTCAATGCCACCTCAAGTCCGGTGGTACAGGAAGTAAAAGCAAGCGCATGGTCAACTTTTAAATAATCACAAAAGGCTTTTTCCAGACTTTGCGTGACACTGCCTTCTGTTAAAAAACCGCTATCCAGTACCTCCAGCACTCTCGCTTTGGTGGACTCGGTAATATAAGGCTTAATCAGGGGTATTTTTCGCATGACTCTCTTCACTCGTATTAAAGGCTTTTACGCCATTCAATAACCTTTTTGAGACCGTCTTCCAGTGACACATCTGCCCTGAAATTAATTTCATTTTCAGCCTTTTGTGTCGACCCTATTCTACTTTTTACAAAAGTGGGGCCCGCTGGTTCGTATTGAATCTTCTGATCAGAGCCATAGAGTTCGATAAGCATTTCAGCCACTTCCTTGATAGATGTTTTTATACCTCGACCGACGTTATAAAACTCATCTGTTGCATCAGATTTCATGGCACATACATTGGCTTTTGCACAATCCTGAACATAAATGAAATCATAGGACTGCAAGCCATCGCCGTAGACTACAGGTGGCAAATTATTATCAAGTCGGTCAAGGATCTTCATTATAACGGCAATATAAGCACCCTTATAATCCTGCCTGGGTCCATATACATTCATATATCGAAGGCCTACAAAATCAAACGCCTTGTCTGTACCTTTATATCGGTTATACAGGGAATGACATATTTGCTCACCAGCAATTTTGGTAGCGCCATAAAAATTATTATTATTATGAGGATGATCTTCTGTCATTGGTTCTACCACAGCATCTCCATAGACCGATGCTGAAGATGAATAAACCAGGCGCGGAACATTATTATTGATCACAGCCTCAAGAACATTAAAAGTACCACCAATATTCACTTCGAAAGCAGAACGCGGATAATCCCAACAATGCAATAACCACAGCGCAGCAAAATGAAATACGCCATCAATTCCTTTCATGGCCTGATCAAGAATATCAGGTAAAAGAATATCCCCGCCATGCTCAAATATCCTGACTCTGGGGTCTTGTAAGGCATTTTTTAAATTTGATTGTTTGCCTCTGGTAAAATTATCGTAGATTCGGATTTCTTTAACATCTTCCTTTAGTAACGCATCTACAGTGTGTGATCCGATAAGGCCCGCCCCGCCGATAACGAGAAAACTTTTACCTTCTAAATTCACTTTATATCTCCTGAATTAACTGAACTTTCATTTTTATCCACATCTTCCCTGGCAACCCGGGCATTTTTGATGCCCAGGACGCTGCCGCAATATATACCAAGGATGAAGCTCAAGCCTGTTGTTAGAACCCTTTGCAAAGATACAATTAATACTGCCGAATCATTAGCGACGTTGTAATGATGTAAAAGTAAAAGAATTGAAACATCTCTACTACCCAAGCCCATTGGAATCATTGATATGGTACCAATAAAAAATGCTGTAGATGTTGTAATTACCGACTCCCAAAGGGTCAGCTTTTCCAGAAAAAACCAGCATAAAAGAAACAGATTAAGACCATCTACCAGTCTTAATAATATTGATAACATAAGATAAATCGCCAGCTTTGATGATGTGACACACTGCATGGCGCTTATAGTTTTCAACAGGTAATCAAGCAGTCTGTATTGCTTTCTGGATTTTCTATGCCAATAGTTGAATGCAAGAAATACAAATAAAAAGCCCATAATGCCAATAAAAATAATAGCTAAAACATCTGACAGGGAAATTCCAAGTATTGCGGGAATTCCGACAAGAGCAATTAGTCCACAAAGTGATGTACTAACGGCTATCTCGACAAACAACATTGCCGTACTTTTTGAATATTCAATATTTTCGATTTTTTTGAATAAATAGATCGCCACAGGAATGCCAATCTTTACCGGTGTCGAATAATGTGCAGCTAACGTTGAAAAATGGATATACGAAAGGTTTTTCAGCCCACAACTTGAGCCGAGCCCATGGAACAGGTATTTTCTTGAAATAATATGTAAGCCCGTGGCGAGAAAAAAGACAGCAACCATCAGGAATATTTGCCATAACTGAAGTGTAAGTAGAGAGACCAGAATATCAGTTACCGGGATACCGGAGAGTAAAACAATCAGTGCAATCAATAAAAAGAAAAAGATTAGCCAGTATCTTGTAATATATTCTTTTATTTTTGCGTACATCTAATTATCCGGATGACAGGAATCTGCTGAAAAAGACAACACTTGATGTCAAAAAACCATCAAGGTGACTCTTGTTTTTACTGCTAGTTCAGCGAATTTATACGGCCTGAGTATACCAATTAGCATCAACAAACGGGGATTAGTCTGGCTTTTTATCTGTGATCAATACAGCAATACTGACAGGTAAATCCCGGCCTTAATCGGACTACCGGCCCTTGACGAATCGCCCACTGTGGCAAGCTTCTTCAGAATGCAGAAATGATTCATTCAAATTGCATGATCGGGTCATTTCCAGGAACTCATCTTTGGAGTAACGCATTGCATTGGAAGGCGCATACCAGTCAAAATTGGTGGAAGTGGATGTTTCACTGCCCAGGGAGCTATTCCAGAAGCATTTGAGAAAGTTCCAGTAAATAAAACGCTGAATATCCATTTCACCTCCCTTGATGCCCAACAGGGGTATATCGGGTACATCTATGGTGACATTCAACTCACTCAACCTCTTTCCAAGTTCAGTTAACTGCTCACTCATCTCCCACATGTCATTGCTGGAGATATTTTTTGTCTGAATTCTGAAATAGTCATCAACAAGCTCTCTGGGAAGTGCTTTCTTTGCATAGGCGTATACTGCCAGCTCACCCTCGGGAGCCAGAATCCTGGAAAACTCTGCCATGGTTTTTTGTGGATCTTCGGTATGGTGTATTACCTGATCACAGCTCACATAGGACACTGCATTATCTTTAATTCGCGTATCTGCGATATCCCCTTTAACAAAACGCAGGTTTGTTGTTGAAGCATAGGTTTTGGCAGCCAGAAAGACAGAATCTGAATAATCCATACCAATAACCAGTGTCTGCGGACTAAGATCTGCAAACCATTTAGCCTTATAGCCAAGCCCGCACCCGGCATCCAGCACAACATCCTGGTGAATTAGAAAATTCTGCAGATCCTTTTCAGAAGAAAAACCATATAAATCCAGATACCATTCTTTCTGAAACTGGAAAAGCCTCTCCTGACTGGCGATCTCCTCCTCACTGTATTTTTCCCATTTATCACTAAATACAGAATTGGTTTGTGACTGATTAATATCATCTGATTCATCTGAAGTAATAATTACATTGTCACGACGGGGAAAGTTACCTTCGAATAATTCCTCTATATTTTTCATTTCAGCAGTTATCACTTCCTATTCCAATATTGTGAGTTTTTGACACCGTCGCCATGGAAGAATATCGGGGAAACTCAGACTCGTCCAATTATAATTAGTCCATTGAAATCAATTACTTTTCATTACCCTACACTGGAGATCCAAATAATCGAAGAAATGCAAGTCAAGAGAATCAAGCAACGCCATAACGGCTCTGATAAACTTGCCGGACAACCAGCCTGGAAAAGCCTTATGCACCAGGTAAGACAATTACAGCGTTATTATCCAAAGCAAGGCTTGGCTGCGCCATATAATCCACAAGATTTATAACTATTGGCCGATTATGTTGATAACATTTAATCCTCCCTGTTAACGTGACATGTCCATAATTCTGTCAAAAAGCTTTTTTTCCCGCCGTCCGGTTTGTCTTGGCATCATCCTGTCAGCCTTGTTGTTATGTTTTGCATCAGCTCTTGATAGCCTGTTTCTATTTGACGACTTTCAGAATCTGGATGCATTAATACATATCCAGGGCGAATCCCTGTTCTCACCGGGATTTTGGGAATTCGTTCTTGGCGGTAATGCCGGCCCCACCGGTCGCCCGGTTTCTCTCTTCAGCTTTGCGCTTCAGGCAAATTCCTGGCCCGACACCCCCGCCGCTTTTAAATGGATTAATCTGATCATTCATGGTCTCAATGCCTCATTGGTTTACCTGATCTGCCTGCAGCTAACCAAGGTCTTCAAGCTTCATGAATCTGATTGCTGGAAAATTGCTTTATTTACCAGCCTGATCTGGGCACTTAATCCCGTTCATTCAACCGTAGTACTGTATGCCGTCCAACGTATGGCGCTGCTATCGAATTTTTTTATTTTGCTAGGGGTATTCCTGTATCTGCATATCAGACTAGCCATAACTGAGGAAAATCAGAACAGGCAACTCGCCTTAATGACACTCGTCATTGGAAGTACCGGCCTACTGGCATTATTGAGCAAGGAAAATGCCCCTTCTTTATTTTTCTACCTGTTGACCCTGGAATATACCCTGTTAAAAAAAGTTCACTTGCCTTACCAGCGTAAATTTATTGCCTGGCGCTATGTAGTGCTTTGGTTACCTGTCGTACTGATACTTCTTCTACCGCTGATTTTTATGTCAAAACTGCAGGCGGATTTCGCCACCTACTATGACTACTCCATGATCGACCGGCTGATGACTCAAAGCAGAATTTTGTGGCAGTACATCGCCATCATCGTATTTCCCTCCACGTCGGGTACGAGTCTTTTTCATGATATTAATGTTTCCGCAGGTTTTCTTAGTCCGATTTCAACGCTGGTTTCAACAAGCGCCTGGCTGGCTCTGTTATCAATTTCTGTCTTGAAACCCGGCAAACAGCGAATCTTTTTATTCGCTCTATTATGGTTTTTCTCAGGCCATATTATAGAGTCCAGCGTTTTGGCGCTGGAACTATTCTTCAACCATCGAAATTACCTGGCTTTTCTGGGCTTTATTTTTGCAGCTCTCTATTGTCTGATTGTTCTTGTGCCACGACACTTGTTATCTTCACAACTCAAAATAACAATCTGCCTGCTGTATTCCCTATTATTGACATTCCAGACTTACAGCATTAGCAGTTTATGGCAGGATCCTCTAGGACTATCTGAAAGCTGGTATGTTGCAGACCCTGACACGGCTCGTAATACTGAATTTTATGCCATGAATCTTGCCCAAAGAGACTTTGATGGCCAGTTGCAGGCAGCACTGCTTTATGACCAGGCGTTTAACCGTGACCGATCCAATTACCGCCTGTTACTCAACCGTATGCTTCTGAGCTGCTCTACCTCCTTCATACCCCGGCCTGACGATGGTACGATTCTTGGGTCTCTTGAGCAGATTAATAACGGCAATCGCGACCTGCTATCTCCCTTACAGCAGCTTGTGACATTAACTACCACGAATACCTGTAATATTTATTCTGCAGAACTTCTCTCCACCATCATTTCCAGCATAATGGAAAAAATGCCGATTCAGTCCCGCGGCCTGTATCAATTCGAGCTCGCCAGGCTCAAGTTTTATAGCGCGGAAACAGAGCAAGGCATTGCTTTACTTCAGGCGGCTTATGACAATAGTGGTGATCCAGGGGCATTGTTCAGTTTGAGCCTGCAATTGATAAATACCGGACGCTATCAGGAAGCACTGGAAACTCTTGATTTGGGTATAGAAAGGATACAGACCTATAATAATATTCGCAGCGGCACACGCGCATCCAAACTGGCTGTACTTTACGAAATGCGGGAAGATATTTCAGGCTTTTTAGCCACACAATAAACGAATATTCACATGAACAGACAAACGAAGATAAATAATGACTGAGAACAATCAAACCGGTATTAAAACGGTAAACTGCCCGACCTGTCAGAAAATTGTCAAATGGCAGGAAGAAAGTATTTTTAGGCCCTTTTGCTCAAAAAAATGTCAGCTGATAGATTTTGGCCAGTGGGCCAATGAGCGTCATGTTATCCCTGTGAAAGAGGGACCAGAGGATTTCAATCTGGATGATTTGGGAATCAGGGATTCGACTGAAGGAGAGTTTTAACGGCGGCTAAAATTGCCTGATTGGCAGCGGGGAATTCATGCTTGTCCAGCTCATCAACCTCAATCCATTTGACCGGCTGTCCCTCTCGACCCATAGCCGTACCGGAAAACACACTCACATAACAAACATCCAGTAATACGTGCTTATCGCCGTAATCATGGGATATTTTTAGCAAACCGGTACATTCCCTGGTGCTGATATTTACTTCTTCCAGCAATTCACGTTTCAGAGCCTGCTGCACTGTCTCGCCAGGACCGACTTTGCCACCGGGAAATTCCCACAGTCCTCCCTGATGCTGGGTTTCATGTCGACGCGCCACAAGAATTTGTTTGGCACGATTAACCACAACTCCCACCGCCACATGAACAACTTTATCGGGTTTGTTGCTGCTCATCTCGATCGGCTTTGTTTCAGGTTCGGTATTCGGCATTGATCGTGACATAGTCATGGGAAAGATCACATGTCCAGACTGTTTCTGAACATTTGCCCCGCCCCAGAGAAATACGAATGGTAATTTCTTCCTGCTCCATCACCTTTTGCCCTGCGGCTTCTGTATAGCTGGCAGCAACAGCACCATTCTCGACAATACAGACATCATCGAGATAAATAGCGACTTTCTCTAAATCCAGCTCCTCAATACCGGCACGTCCGGTAGCGGCAAGAATTCTGCCCCAGTTTGGATCCGAGGCAAACAGGGCTGTTTTCACCAGTGGTGATTCAGCAACCGTATACGCTAACTGCAGACACTCTTGTTGATTGGCGCCTCCCTCTACGCTAATGGTGACAAATTTTGTAGCGCCTTCAGCATCCCTTACCAGGCCATGGGCCAAACTAATAAAAACAGCATTGAGAGCAGCCATAAACTGCGTATTATTTTCATCAATCTGAACGTCGCTTCTTCCTGATGACACCAGCATACAACTGTCATTGGTGGACGTATCACTGTCCACGGTAATCCGGTTAAAGGACTTGTTCACCACAAGATCCAGCATCGTCTGTAACGCTTTTGATTCTATTTTTGCATCGGTAAAAACAAAGGCCAGCATGGTCGCCATATTGGGCTTTATCATTCCGGCACCTTTCGCGATGCCGGTAATAGTGACAATTTTTCCGCCTATTTCGACCTGAACCGAGGCTCCCTTGGGACGGGTATCCGTGGTCATGATGCCTTTGGCACAATCCAGCCATTTGTCTTCCTGCAGCTGACCGAGCGCCTCAGGCAATGCATCGGTGATTTTTTCAACAGGAAGCTGTACACCAATTACGCCAGTGGAAAAAGGCAATATGGTATTCACCGGCAAGGATTTCAGTTCAGCAATTTCAAGACATACCCGGCGAGCGTTTTCCATACCTGCCTTGCCAGTACCCGCATTGGCATTTCCGGTATTGATAACAAAATAATGAGGGGAAGTAACGGCAAGATGCTGTTTGCAAAGCGTAACCGGTGCGGCGCAAAAAGCATTGCGGGTAAAAGACCCTGCAACGCAGGCTGCATCACCCAATGAGAAAACCACACAGTCCAGCCGGCCGGGCTTCTTTATACCGGCAGACACCGCTGCCATGGTAATTCCCGGCACCGGATGAAGAACCCCTAAATCACCATTTCCCACTGCCATAATTTCTTTCCTGTAACGTTCTCATCTTGCCAGGCTTGCGATGATTCCAGCCCGCCTGTTCAGCTCTGGCAAGCAATTGGCCTAGTCCAGCTTACCATGACATTGCTTGTACTTTTTACCAGATCCACAGGGGCAGGGTTCATTGCGACCTACTTTCTGACCTTCGCGAGTATAGGGTGTTTGCTGTTGTGCTGCGTCTGCCGCTGAGGTTTGCCCGTCTGCTCCCTGGGCATTGTCGGCTGCCAGAGCAGCTGCATTCTGATGCACAAGATTCGTCCTTTCCTTTTGCTGCTCCTGGATTCGCTTACGCTCTATGGCATCGGCCGATTCATCCTGCTTGATTTGCACCAGACTTAGAAACTTGACGACTTCATGCTGCAGATTATTCAGCAGTTCTTCAAACAGGGCATAGGCTTCACGCTTGTATTCCTGCTTTGGATTTTTTCCGCCATAGCCGCGCAGACCAATACCCTGACGCAGACTGTCCATTTGACTGAGATGTTCTTTCCAAAGGGTATCGAGAATCTGCAGGGTAATCTGCTTCTCGAACACACGCATGTTTTCGCCAACCAAGGCACATTTTTCGTTGTAACTTTTAACAATTTCTTCGAGGATGCGGGCACGCAGGGACTCTTCATAGAGTGTATTGTCATCATCCAGCCATTGCTGGATAGTCAACTTGATGCCGAACTCCCCTTCCAGTGATTGCTCCAGACCAGCAATATCCCACTGCTCTTCAAGACTTTGCGGTGGTATGTATAGACTAATGTGTTCCTGAACAACCCCTTCACGCATGGTTTCAATGACATCACTGATATTATCAATTTCCATCAATTCATTGCGGCGCTGATATATTATCTGACGCTGATCATTGGCCACATCATCGTATTCCAGCAACTGCTTGCGAATATCAAAGTTTCTGCCTTCAACCTTGCGCTGGGCTTTTTCTATGGAATTGGTCACCATCTTATGTTCGATAGCTTCCCCTTCGCCCATACCCAATCGTCTCATCAGGGCACCAACCTTGTCTGAGGCAAAAATCCTCATCAGGTTATCTTCAAGAGACAGATAGAAACGGGAGTAGCCAGGATCGCCCTGTCTGCCTGCACGACCCCGTAACTGGTTATCAATACGACGCGACTCATGTCGTTCTGTGCCAATAATATGCAGACCACCGGCTTCAATGACTTGGTCATGTCGCTTCTGCCAGTCGGCTTTGATTTTCTCGATTTGCTCAGGTGTTGCACCTGGTAGTGCCGCTACCTCGGATTCCCAACGGCCACCCAACACAATGTCTGTACCACGACCGGCCATATTGGTGGCGATGGTCACCGTGCCGGGACGCCCGGCTTCGGCAATGATTTGCGCCTCTTTTTCGTGATATTTGGCATTCAGGACAGCGTGTTGAATCTTCTCCTTGTTGAGGAATTTGGAGAGTATTTCACTGGTCTCGATACTCGCTGTACCAACCAGTATTGGTGCACCCTTGTCACGAAACTCGATAATATCTTTCACGATAGCTTTGTGTTTTTCATCGGTAGTAAGATAAATCAGATCATTGGCATCATCGCGAATCATGGGTTTATTGGTTGGAATCACGACCACGTCCAGACCATAGATCTGATGGAATTCAAATGCCTCAGTGTCTGCAGTACCGGTCATACCCGCGAGTTTTTCATAGAGACGGAAATAATTCTGGAAAGTGGTGGAAGCCAGGGTCTGGCTTTCATTTTGGATAGGCACCCCTTCCTTGGCCTCGATTGCCTGGTGCAAACCTTCTGACAACCTTCTGCCGGGCATGGTACGGCCGGTATGTTCATCAATCAGGACAATCTGCTGGTCCTGCACAATATATTCAACTTCCTTGTGGAAGAGATAATTGGCTCTTAAGGCTGACTGTAACTGATGCAGAAGCGTCAAATTGGTAGCGGAATACAGATTTTCACCAGCTTCAAGCAAGCCTCGACTTACCATCAGCTCTTCAACTTTCTCGTGACCAGGATCAGTAAGTTCCACCTGACGACTCTTCTCATCAACGATAAAGTCACCATCCAGAGGAATATCTTCTTCCATGCGTCTTTCAATCATGGATTTTTCTGGGACTTTTTCGACTTGCTTTAACAAAGGCACCAGAGCATTAATATCCACATAGCGTTTGGACGAATTTTCAACCGCTCCGGAGATAATCAGAGGGGTTCTGGCCTCATCGATAAGAATAGAGTCGACTTCATCTACAATGGCATAGGCTAGCGGACGCTGGAATCTGTCCTCCAGCCGAAACGCCATATTGTCACGCAGGTAATCGAAACCAAATTCATTATTGGTCCCATACGTTATATCAGCCTGATAGGCCTGACGCTTTTCCTCGGGAGACTGATTCGGCACAACCACACCTACTGTCAGCCCCAAAAACTCATACAGCGGCTGCATCCAGAGCGCATCACGCCGGGCCAGGTATTCATTGACGGTTACCAGGTGAACACCGCGCCCGGTCAGACCACCCAGGTAGGCTGGCAAGGTGGCAACCAGTGTTTTACCTTCACCGGTACGCATCTCGGCAATCTTGCCGTGAAAAAGCACCATGCCGCCGATCATCTGTACATCGAAATGTCGCATACCCATGGCACGCACTCCGGCCTCCCGCACCACGGCAAAGGCTTCAGGCAACATTTTTTCCAGGCTTTCACCCTTCTCGAAACGCTCTCTGAATTCAATGGTCTTGGCCTTCAGTGCCTCATCAGATAATGCCTGTATTTCGGATTCAAGGGCATTAATACGATCAACCACTTTTGACAGTTTTTTAATTTCTCTCTGGTTTTTACTTCCAAATATTTTAGTCAGCATAGGTCAAAATCTTGCATAGTGTGTTCAGGAAACCGGGTATCCAAATATACCCAACGACCCTTATGGCGCTACCATTTATTAGTGACAGCCAAAGGGAGAGAATTATTCGGGATAATTATCGGCTGGTGCGATGTACGTATGAGGCTGGATCAACAACACGGCCATTTTTATGGACTTCAAAATGGACATGGGGGCCGGTAGAACGGCCTGAATTGCCGGACAGGGCAATAACCTGTCCTTTCTTGACTATATCACCGGGCTTAACCAGTAATTTATCACCGTGGGCATAGAGGGTTTCATAACCATTACCATGATTAATCTTGACCATATCACCATAGCCCTGCTTTTCACCGGAGTAGGTAACAACACCGGAAGCTACCGCCTGAACATCAATGCCAATGCGGCCAGTGGCAAAATCTATTCCCTGGTGCCAGGCCTGTTTTCCCGTGAAAGGATCAATGCGTCGGCCGTAGGGAGAAGAAATCCAGCCCCTGGCAATTGGGCGGCCGGACAAATAGGTATTGGACTGTATTAATTGCTCAGAAAGAATCGAGTCAAGCAATTCCAGTTGTTGCTGCTTATCCTCAATTTCACGGGTCAATTCATCCAGGTTACGTAGAAAATCAGGGACTTCAACAGACACGGCGTCTTGATCTGATGGCCCACCTACAGCGGGTGCCTGGGTGAAATCAAACTCACCATCATCGAGATTGGAAATATCAGTAAGGCGCTGTCCCAGAGCATCCAGGCGTAATAATCTGGCCTGCAAATTGGCCATTCTCAAGGTGAGTGCTTCCAGTTGCGCAAGCGTTTCCTGGCGGATCTGTTCGATATCGGCTTTTTGGGACTTCAGGTCATCCATCCAGGACTGGGTTGCTTCATCTTTGTAGAAATCAGCATTACGCAGGGCTGATAAATGAAAACCGTAGTACCCAAGTAAAACCGGAACACCAAGCATGCAAACGGACAAGGCAACCCTGGCCCATCCTTTCAGGACCAGTGATTTCGTCTCCCCATGCTTTTGATCGACAATGATTATTTTCATATTTTGGGCAATATGGATAATTACTATATATATTAGAAGGTTACAGCTGTCTTGAGGAATCCGCGTACTGCATCCGGAACAACACTGGTATCGAAAGAAGCAGCTTGAATATCAGTTCAGGCACGGATTAGACCATATCTAACCAGAAAAAACAGGTCTCAGATAGGAAATTGGTGCATCATCTTCAACATCAAAAGTCACGATTTCCCAGCAGTCTTCCGCAGTAATGAGCTTTCTGAGTAGCGCGTTATTCAGGGCATGCCCGGACTTGTAACCCTGAAACTCGCCAATCAGGGTTTTTCCCAGTAGATAAAGGTCGCCAATGGAATCGAGAATCTTGTGTTTTACAAACTCGTCTTCATAACGCAAGCCATCTTCATTGAGAACCCGGTAATCACCAACAGCAATGGCATTATCCATGCTCGCTCCAAGGGCCAGGTTACGGTTACGCAATTCTTCGAATTCATGCATAAATCCGAATGTTCGCGCTCTGCTCACCTCTTTAACAAAAGAGGTGCTGGAAAAATCCACTGAAGCTGCCTTGGTAAATTTCCGGTGCACCGGGTGATCATATAAAAGGGTATAGCCAACCTTGAAGCCATTAAAGGGTTTCAGACTGACTTTCTTGTCACCCTGTTCAACCGTGATTTCTTTGGTAATACGGAAATATTTCTTGGGAGCGTTCTGCTCTTCAATCCCGGCAGACTGGATCAGGAATACGAAGGGACCAGCACTGCCATCCATAATGGGGACTTCTGAAGCACTCACATCAACGAAGGCATTGTCTATACCAAGGCCTGACATGGCAGACATCAGATGTTCCACAGTGGAAATCCGCACATCTCCTTTCATTAACGTAGATGACAAGGTGGTATCACCTACGTTTTCTGCCAGGGCAGGTATCTGAACGGCGGGGTCAAGGTCAACACGGGTGAAAACTATCCCGGTATCGACAGGTGCTGGCCTCAAAGTCAGGTAGACTTTCTGACCGGTATGTAATCCCACACCGGTCGCTTTTATGACATTCTTTAAAGTTCGTTGCCTAATCAATGATCGCTCTCACTGTTACCCTGGTTGTTAATGACCGTTAACCCCCAAAGTCATTTCACACGACAATTTTATTGACGTCACTTTTACTCCCCTGCTCGACTGGCAAGTAAGGGCTTGTATCGCTTCTGGCACAAAAACCCATATTGAACCGATACAGAAAAAGTGCTGCAAATGCTGTTACTTTGCCACTATTACCGCTGCTACCTCTGCTACCGCTGCTTCTTGTAATTACCTTGCAGGTATTTCGGCAAGGTTGTCGGGAAAAGGCGCATCTTATCAAAAACCCGCACTTTCACCAATAGCCGAAGCCCCCGTGTCTACGGGATTTGTAAAATAACTTTGTGCTTCCAGTCAAAAAACAACCAATACCTGACCCTTGTAATCATTACTTAACGACTGACCACTACTAGTCAGCCTGTTTGCGCAGAAAAGCCGGAATATCCAGAAAATCCATATCTGAATCGGCCCCTACTACCTTGGGCATGGGCTGTCTTTCTTGCTGCCGTTCTTCACTGGCATCATGGGCCTTAACTGCTTCCTTCTTGCGCATCACAGCTGGTCGGTCCAGAGTGTGAAAATCTGCCGTTCTGGGGTTCTTCATTGTGTTATCTACCACTTTGGTAGGCTTTTCAATCTGCATGCCACCCAGACCTGTTGCCACAACGGTAACAATCAGCTCATCTTTCAGTGAGGGATCTATAACCGTCCCTACCACAACAATTGCCTGCTCCGAAGCAAACTCTGAAATGGTATCGCCAACCTGGGAAAACTCACCCAGAGTCAAATCCTCACCTGCAGTGATATTGATCAGAATGCCACGTGCACCCTGAAGATTCACATCTTCAAGTAATGGGCTGCGAATCGCAGCTTCAGCCGCTACGACAGCGCGATTTTCACCTGTGGCATAGCCGGTACCCATCATTGCCATGCCCATTTCGGACATTACAGTACTGACATCGGCAAAATCCACATTGATCATGCCCGGACGCATAATGAGATCAGCAATCCCTTTAACAGCACCCGCAAGCACATCATTGGCCGCACTGAAAGCATCCAGCAAGGTCGCTCCTTTACCCAGAACATCCATCAGTTTCTCATTGGGAATGGTTATTAGAGAGTCAACATGCTCTGCAAGTTCCCTGATACCCTGTTCGGCGATCGCCATACGCTTGCGACCTTCAAAAGGAAACGGCTTGGTAATCACTGCTACGGTCAAAATACCCATTTCCCTGGCAATCTCGGCAACCACAGGGGCACCACCAGTACCCGTTCCACCACCCATGCCTGCGGTAATGAAAACCATGTCAGCACCGGAAATAATTTCCCGAATCCTGTCGCGGTCTTCAAGCGCTGCCTGACGGCCGATTTCCGGATTGGCACCGGCACCCAAGCCCTTGGTCACCGTACCACCCAACTGCAAATTGAGCTTGGTATCCATTTTTTCCAACGCCTGGGCATCGGTATTGGCACAGATAAATTCCACACCATCAATGGTGTTTTTGATCATGTGCTGCACGGCATTACCACCGCCTCCGCCGACACCAAATACCTTGATCACTGCACTTTGAGCAACATTGTCGATTATTTCGAACATTTTCTTACCCCCTTTTGGGTTCCACCTTGAAGTTAATAAAAATTAATGATTGTTTGACTGATGACTCAGTCTTCACTGCTAAATAAACTTTTTACCCGGTCAAAAAGCGTAATGCCCGGTTCTCTGACTACACTGCCTTCTCTTTCCTGCGCCTGTTTCATGCCATAAAGAAGCAAACCCACAGCGGTTGAATAGGTAGGATTTCTCACGATATCCACCAGCCCGTTCACCTCTACGGGCATGCCAATACGTACTGGCATATGGAAAATTTCCTCGGCCAGCTCGGCGACACCTTCCATCTTGCTGGTACCACCGGTGAAGACCATGCCTGCTGCCAGCATGTCTTCATATCCGCTTTGTCTGATTTCAGACTGAATCAGATGAAACAGTTCGTCATAACGCGGTTCAACCACATCGGCCAGGGCCTGACGTGACAATTCCCTGGGAGGACGCTCACCAACACTGGGGACCTTGATCATGTCATCCGCACTGGCAAGCTGTGACAAGGCGCAGGCATACTTGATTTTTAATTCTTCGGCATGATCCGTGGGTGTTCGCAACGCCATTGCTATGTCATTGGTCACCTGATCGCCCGCTATGGGAATAACTCCAGTATGTCTGATTGCACCTTCTGTAAAAATGGCAATGTCTGTAGTGCCACCACCGATATCAACGATGCAAACGCCCAGTTCCTTTTCATCCTCTGTTAACACTGAATAACTCGAGGCCAGCTGTTCAAGAATGATTTCATCAGTCTCAAGGCCGCAGCGCTTGATACACTTTTCAATATTCTGGGCGGCATTGGTGGCACAGGTCACCAGATGTACTTTGGCTTCAAGTCTCACCCCTGACATGCCCAAGGGTTCCTTTACCCCTTCCTGGGAATCGATAATGTATTCCTGGGGCAATATATGAAGCACCTTCTGATCGGCCGGTATCGCAACGGCCTGAGCGGCATCAATAACCCGCTCAATATCAGCGGCATAAACCTCTTTATCACGAATTGCGACGATGCCATGCGAATTCATGCTACGAACATGACTACCGGCAATGCCCGCGTAAACTGAATGAATCTGACAACCTGCCATCAACTCGGCTTCTTCCACTGCGCGCTGGATTGACTGAACGGTCGATTCAATATTCACCACGGTGCCTTTCTTCAGGCCACGTGATTTATGCCGTCCGATACCGACTATATTGAGTCCACCTTCCTCGTTTATCTCGCCGACAATGGCCACAACCTTGGATGTCCCGATATCCAGGCCAACTATCATATTTCCGCCACTCAAGTTACTCATTGGAAGCAACTCCTTCTTATTCATTTGTTGAAATCTGGTCATAGCGAGACCACCTCTGAGAGATTATTTTCTATAGTTTTTACTGCAATACCGCTGGTGTAACGCAAATCGATTGATTCAATTTCATCTATTTTTTCAATCAGGGAAGTTTCTGCAAAATCCACAAACCTTCTCATCTTTTCCATCAGCTGCGACTTGCCAATATTGACTTGCACACCATTCGCAAGAGTCAGCTTCCAGGCGGCACGTTCGTTCAGATCCAGCTCCGCGATTTTCAATCCCCGCTGATACAGCAATTGGCTGAACAACTGATATTTCTCCATCACTTTCCTTTCAGTGCCTGCAGGGCCTGAGAGTATTGCCAGACTTTCAAGGCCAATGATGTTATTCGGAGCTATGATTGCGCCATCCTGGTTTAACAGGCGTTTTTCTCCCCAACGTGCAATTGCCTTTTCCTCAATAATGTTGAGCACCATCGTGTCCGGCCATTCCCGGCGTATGGTTACCGAACGAATCCAGGGCATGGTTTCCAGTACCCGCTTGATTTCCTGCATATCTACCAGCAACAAACTTTCACTGATAAAACTATTAACAGCCGCCAACACTTCCTGCTCTGAAATATAATTAACCTTTCCTTCAATAAGGACCTGTTCCACGCGCTGATTACTGACTGTTTCCACCACCTTCGGCGTAGTCATCACGCCATAACCAAGTGCGCCGGCAATTATCAACGTAAACATGACCTTCCACAGCAGACCACTGTTCAACTGTCGTGGCGGCCTGACATTTTTTGCCTTTACGCTGGCACCACTTCTGTTTCTGCTGCGTTTTTTACCCGGCATCAGAATTTCCATGCTTAATTCCTCTCCCGGCCACTGTCACTGGTAGCCAGTATTTCCAGCACCAGCTCGTCAAAATTTATTCCCGCCTGTTTTGCTGCCATGGGCACAAGACTGTGACCTGTCATACCCGGTACGGTATTTACTTCCAGCAGCCAGAAAACTCCATCACTATCACGCATCACATCCACTCTGCCCCAGCCTTCACAACCGATGGCCTGATATGCCTGCATTGCCAAAGTGGCGAGATTTTTCTCATCTTCACTTGCCAGGTCGCTGGGACAAAAATACTGCGTCTCATCAGAAAAATATTTAGCCTGATAATCATAAAATTCGTTACTTGCCCTCATACCTACTACAGGCAAAACAGTGTCACCAAGAATGGCGACTGTGTATTCAGGTCCATCAACAAAACTTTCCGCGATAACGTCCTTGTCATACTGACTGGCATGAGCAAATGCCTGTTGCAGTTCTGCGACATCTTTTGCTCTGGAAATTCCGATACTGGAACCTTCCTTAACCGGCTTTACAAACACAGGCCCCAGTTCAGCAATCACCTTGTCCCACTCTGTTGTGTCATCAAGTATCGCAAAAGGCGGAGTATTCAAACCCAGACTTTGCCAGATGTATTTGCAACGCACTTTATCCATGGCAAGAGCAGACGCCAGCACACCACTACCTGTGTAGGGAATATTCATTAATTCCAATGCACCCTGCACTTTGCCATCCTCACCTTTTCGGCCATGTAAGATGATAAAAACCCGGTCAAAACCCCTGTCTGACAAACTTGCCAGCACTTTCCCATCGGTAAAGTCCACAGCGCTCGCATCTACCCTGCTTCTGAGCAGTGACTCAAGTACTGCGCTACCACTCATTAGAGAAATTTCCCGTTCTGCCGAGTCGCCTCCCATCAGCACAGCTACCTTGCCAAAAGCTTCTGGCTCACCTGTGCGCATGTTATTCATATCCCAAGCCATCCCTGGACAACTCTCGCGCCAGAATTCCAATGCTGCCAGCGCCCTGGGTCAGCAAAATATCGTCATTGAGCAGCACGTCTTTCAGTACTCTCCTGATATCTGCCTGATCCTTCACATAAACCGGATCGAGCTGTCCGCGCTGTCTGATACTGCGGCACAAGCTTCTACTGTCGGCACCCCGGATAGGCATCTCACCTGCGGCATACACGTCAAGTAGCAGCAGCAGGTCGACTTCAGAGAGAACATCGACAAAAGCATCATAAAGATCATGGGTTCGGCTATATCGGTGGGGCTGGTAAATCATGACCAGTCTTTTCTCCGGCCAACCGGTTCGAATCGCCCTTATATTGGCTGCAACTTCAGTAGGATGATGCCCGTAGTCATCCACCAACATGACTTCACCACCGTCAATAAGCAGCGGTTCCTTGATATCAAATCGTCGGCCGACTCCCCGAAATCCTACAAGTCCCTCCACAATATCGTCATCCGACATCCCTTCATCGGTTGCTACCGCAATAGCTGCAGTAGCGTTGAGTACGTTATGGATACCCGGCATATTGAGTGTCAGAGCAAGCTGTGCATGATTGTCGGGACGGGTAAGTTTGAATCGGCTGACATTACCTTCCTGCTCAATATCATGAATATGAAAATCAGCCTGATCAGATTGGCCATAGGTAATAACCGGCCGCGATATTTTCGGTAACAGCTCCCGGATTACGGGATCATCAATACACAACACCGCAAGTCCATAAAATGGCAGGTTATGTAAAAAATCCAGAAAGGTTTGTTTTAGCTTCTCGAAATCGCCGTCATAAGTCACCATATGGTCTTCATCTATATTGGTGACAATGGCAACCATGGGCTGCAAGTGCAGGAATGAAGCATCGCTCTCATCAGCTTCCGCTACCATAATATGACTGGCACCAAGTCTGGCATTGGTACCGGCACCATTAAGTATGCCGCCAATAATGTAGGTCGGATCCATGTTGCCCTGGGCCAGCAGGGTCGCCACCAGACTGGTTGTTGTGGTCTTGCCATGGGTTCCGGCAACGACAATGGCATGACGATAGCGCATCAATTCAGCAAGCATCTCGGCGCGTCTGATAATAGGGATCCTGAGGTTAATCGCCTTAAGTATTTCTTCATTGCTTTGATCAATAGCACTGGACACAACCACGACACTGGCGCCTTCAATATTAGCCGCTTCATGTCCGATAAAAATAATCGCGCCAAATGATTCCAGGCGCTCAGTAACCGATGAAGCAGCGATATCTGAACCACTGATTTCATAACCCTGATTTAGCAGTACTTCAGCAATACCGCTCATACCCGCGCCACCGATACCGACAAAGTGAATTCTGCGAATACGGCGCATTTCAGGGATATCACTTCTGCGCATGACGTGACGACCTGCCTCAGACATAGGAAGCCTCCATACACAGTGACGCAGCCTTTTCAGTCGCGTCAGGCCTGCCTGCTGCCAATGCCTTGTCGGATGCCTGCTGCAGAAAATCGTCATTCATGGAAAACTTCTGCACCAGAGCAAGCAGAGCTTGAGGGGTGAGATCCTTCTGCTGAATCACTTCGGCAGCGCCGGCAAGTGCCAAAAACCGGGCATTTTCAGTCTGATGATCGTCCACCGCAAAAGGATAGGGAATGAGAATGGAGGCCAGTCCAACTGCCGCAATTTCTGACACTGTCATGGCGCCGGCGCGGGCAATAATAAGGTCGGCCCAGGAATAGGCATTTGCCATATTTTCTATAAAAGGCTGAACCTGAATCGTGTTTCCGGTATCCACCTTGTTCTCGCTATAAAATGCCAGCGTTTGTTCAAGATTTTTGCTGCCACATTGATGCAGAATTTCAGGTCGCTGCTGTTCAGACAACAATGCCAGCATGGCTGGAACGGTTTTATTAATAGCAACTGCTCCCAGACTTCCCCCAATAACAAGGATGCGCAATTTATCTCCAACAGAAACTCCGGAAGATTGTCCTGTCGCGGCTTGTATCTTATGTAAACCAATGTCAGAAATTGCCTTTCGCACCGGGTTACCCACCACAACGGTATTGCCAGGTTTGATAAATGATTTCAGTAAACGGTTGCGGGTTATTGCCCGCTTTCTTTCAAACGCCCCCGGAAAAGCTTCCATTACGGTTGAGGCCAGCGGAAACAACATTTGATTGGTAAAACCGGCAATAGCATTTTGCTCATGAATCAGCAGTTTTTTCCCCAGTAGCCAGGCTGCCAGACCACCCGGTCCGGTAACAAAACCGCCCATGCCAAGAACGCAGCCAGGTTTGATCTGGATAAGCTTGCGAATGGATTGCAGAACCGCCACCAGAATAACCAGAGGCGACAGGAGTTTTTTCAGCAGACTCGTCCCTCTGAGTCCGGCAATGGAAATAAAGTGCAAGGGAATATCTGTTTCAGAAATTACTGTCGCTTCCAGCCCCTTACGGGTACCCAGCCATTCAACCTGAACGCCTCTGGACAATAGATATTCAGCAATACTCAAGGCAGGGAACACATGTCCACCCGTGCCTCCGGCCATGATAAGTATTTTTCTGTTGTTGGTATCCATGCTCATTTTTATTCTGCTCAGACGTGAACGCTGGCTTTCCTGCCTCCTGTCTGATGATTTTCAATATCAATTCTGAGTAATATGGCGACCATTGCCATGCAGGTAAGCAGGCTCGAACCGCCATAACTGATAAACGGCAGTGTCAATCCCTTGTTTGGCAACAAGCCGACATTGACACAAACATTAATGGCTACCTGGGCAACAAAAATAAAAGCAAAACCATAGGCGGCATAGGCAGCAAAAAAGTTTCCATTTGTCTCATTTCTTCTGGCAATGAGCAGCGCTCTTGAAATAAATGCTGTAAACAGGAGTAACAGGGCCAGGACGCTGATCACACCAAGCTCTTCAGCAATGATGGCAATAATGAAATCCGTATGACCGTCAGGCAGGAAATACATTTTCTGGATACTGTTTCCCAGGCCCATACCCAGCCATTCGCCACGACCAAAACCAATCAGGGCCTGTGCCAACTGATAGCCGGAATCAAAAACAATATCTTCATGAAAAGGATCTTTGAGTGCCTGCAGATAGGAAGTCACTCTGCGCATGCGATAAGCAGAGGTAAAAATCATCGCAGAGCCAGCGCCAATCAACAGGATGGCTGATAAAAGGAAATGCCAGAAACGGGCACCGGCAAGAAAAAGCATGGCCATCACGGCAAACATGATGACTACTACTGCGCCAAAATCTGGTTCCAGCAACAATAGCAATACAGGTAGGGACATTAGCGCGAAAGGCAGCAGGAATCCCTTCAGGCTGTTACAGATTAGCTCATGTTGCCTGCTCAGCAAACCGGCCATAAAAAACACAATAAGAATTTTTGATGGTTCGGAAACCTGCAGGGTCATAAAGCCGATATTTATCCAGCGCGTACCGCCACCTGCTGTATAGCCCACGCCAGGAACCAGAACCAGGGATAACAGGAGCAAGGTGATAATGAAAAGACCATAACTGCCTTTTTGCCACCACAGCAGGGGAATCTGGAAGGTGATTATCGCCCCCACCAGACCAAGCAGAATGAATATCAACTGGCGCTTGAAGTAATAGAATGGATCCTGGTGCAGACTTTCACCTATTTCCACCGATGCCGAGGTCATCATGATAAGACCCACGAATACCAGAAGCATGGCAAGAATAATCAGCCAGCTATCGCCATAATAGGGGCGCGAATAAAACTGTTGGTGGGTTACCGCTTGCATGTTCAGTGCAGCTCCCCGACATGGTGAATAAAAGCTTCACCACGTTCCTCATAATCACTGAACATATCAAAACTGGCGCAGGCGGGAGAGAGTAGTACCGCATCCCCACTTATGGCTTTTTTCTCAGCAATGCTGACCGCTTCTTCAAGGGAACCAACCATAATGGTCATTACTGAACTATTTACTGCCTGGTCAATTAGTGCGGCATCTTCTCCAAACAGAATTACCAGCTTCACATAAGTAGACAGCGGGTAAGCCAATGGAGCAAAGTCGGCTCCTTTGCCCTGGCCACCTGCCAGTAAAATAATTTTCCCTTTACCTAAATCGCTACCCAGACCAGTGACGGCAGCAATACAGGCACCGACATTGGTACCCTTGGAATCGTTGTACCAATCAACACCTTTGCTTTGAGCTACCCACTGACAACGATGAGGAAGTCCGGGAAACTTTTTCAAGGTAGCAAGCATGAACTTAATGGAAAATCCGGCGGCATGACCCAATGCCAATGCTGCCAGGGCATTGGCAATATTGTGTTTGCCAACAATCTTCATCTGGGCTACCGGCATCAGTGGTTGCTGATTAAAACCAAGGTACTGGCCATCATCGAGTTTCAACAGTGAAAATTCGGCAGCACTATTTTCAACAAGGGAGAAATGCCATTGTCGAACATTGGCGGGAAATTCAGGTTGGCATAACAGGTCATCATCGTTGATCACCGCTTGCTGACAATTCTGGTATATACGCAACTTGGCATTGCGGTAATCTTCCATAGAGTCATAACGGTCCATATGATCCAGGCTCAGATTCAATACCGTTGCGACTTCGGCACCAAGGTTACTGGTAGTTTCCAATTGAAAACTGGACAGCTCCAGCACATACAGGCTGGAAGGTGGCTGCTGCAACAAATCCAGCACCGGTAGTCCGATATTGCCTGCTACAGCGACATCTATTCCCTCAGCTTTTGCCATTTCGCCTACCAATGTCGTTACCGTGCTTTTTGCATTGGATCCAGTGATGGCAATCATCGGCGCCGTTATTGAGCGGGCAAAAATATCTACATCGCCAGTTACCTGAACGCCCTGCTTGATGGCGCTCTGTATCACTGGCATTTTTTGGTCCACGCCTGGACTAACAATCAACTGTGCTGCATTGTTCAGGGTCTGTGCATTAAACTCACCTAATTCGATTTCAACTGCAGGGCATTCAGCTTTCAGTTGTTGCAGTCCAGGCGGATTCTTTCGGGTGTCCAGCACCTTGAATTTTTCATTGCGACTGGCCAGGTAACGGGCACAGGAAAGCCCGGTCTTACCAAGACCGATCACGACTTTCATCTTTTGTGCTACCTGCTGCGTTTGCATTTTTCAGCCTGATTTATGCGTTTTATAGTTATCTTAATTTCAACGTTGCCAACCCGAATAACACCAGAACAACGGTGATAATCCAGAAGCGAACAATGACTCTGGGTTCGGGCCAACCCTTTAATTCAAAATGATGATGCAGGGGGGCCATACGAAAAATTCTTTTACCGGTTAACTTGAATGAAGCGACCTGCAGGATGACAGAGAGAGTTTCCATCACGAATACGCCACCCATAATGATCAACACAATTTCATGCCTGACAATGACCGCCACCAGGCCCAGTGACGCACCCAGCGCCAATGCGCCGACATCGCCCATGAAAATCTGCGCGGGGTAAGTGTTGAACCAGAGGAAACCCAGACCGGCACCAGCCAGGGCACCACAAAATATTCCCAGTTCGCCGGCACCGGCAATATAGGGAATATTCAGGTAGGCAGAAAATTCGGCATTTCCTGTTAAATAGGCGATAACACCAAGCGCAGCGCCTACCATCACTGAAGGTAAAATCGCCAGACCGTCGAGACCATCAGTCAGATTCACGGCATTGCTGAAGCCCACTATCATGAAATATGCCAGCAATATGTAAAACGGCCCCATGTTGAGGGCAAAATCCTTGAAGAAGGGAATAAACAATTGTGTATCTGCAGGCACCACGGCAATGGAGTAAAGATAACCAGCGGCAACAAATCCGATGACTGATTGCCAGAAATATTTCCAACGGGCTGCCAGGCCTTTCGGATTTTGCTCAAACACTTTCCGGTAATCATCCACCCAGCCAATTGCCCCATACAGTCCGGTAACGATTACCACAACCCAGACATAAGGGTTTCTTAAATCCGACCAAAGCAGACTGCTGATAATAATACTTACCAGAATAAGGGCTCCGCCCATGGTGGGTGTGCCGGCTTTACTGAGATGACTCTGCGGCCCGTCATTTCTGATCACCTGCCCAATCTGGTGGTAATTCAGACGCCTGATCATGGTTGGGCCGATGATCAGCGACAAAGCCAGCGCCGTCAGAATCCCGAAAATACCGCGTACAGTCAGGTACTGAAACACCGTAAAGCCGGAATTAAACTGTGATAAATATTCAGTCAGCATTAGCAACATGAGAAATAGTTCTCCCTGGCATTAACGTCGTTGGTACCAAAATACCTGGCACAAGAATCGTTACCAAAATAAACGCCGTTACAGAAGAATAGCTTCATTGCAGATCCTCCTGTATTTGACTGACCAGTTTTTCCATGCCCTGGCTTCGCGAACCTTTAATCAGTACCGTAGTCGAGGCATTCAACATAGGCAAAATCATGTCTTTGAATTGTTCCCTTTCATTCAGAAAAATACCGCCATCACCAAATGCAGACACTGCAAGCGCGCTCATTGCACCTGTCGCGATCAAACAATCGATGCCCTGTTGCCTTGCATAGCTCCCAATCCCGGCATGCTCTTTTTCAGCATCACTGCCCAGCTCGCCCATATCTCCCATAACGACGATCCTCGAGCCTTTGGTCTCGGCCAGCACATCTATCGCTGCACGAAATGACGCAGGGCTGGCGTTATAACTATCATCAATGAGAGTTGATCCCTGCATGCCTGCCAGGATGCACATACGTCCCTTAACGGCGGCAAATTTTTCAAGCCCACGCTTTACCGCATCCAGACCGACACCCGCGCTCATAGCCATCGCTGCTGCTGCCATTGCATTGTTGACGTTGTGCTTTCCCGGTACCTGCAACTTGATCGGTACCACCCCTTTTGG
>JAUHWU010000114.1 GCA_030427065.1 Gammaproteobacteria bacterium
CTCGAACTTCCATAACTATCCGGTGATTCGCATGAATCAGGCCCCCGTGTTTGATGTGCATATCGTTGAATCCGAAATAGATCCTTCCGGTATTGGTGAACCTGCCACCCCGGGGATTGCACCGGCAGTGGCCAATGCCTGGTATCAACTTACCGGTGAGCGTGTCAGGAAGTTGCCTTTGGAAGGGGTGGTTTAAAAACCAGAGGCAAGCAAGACGGATAAAGGAAAAAGGAAAAAGGATAAAGGTGGGCAGTTTGGAGAAGGCGTCAGGTGTGGCGCCTTTTTTTTGTTCGGGATTCAGGATGCAGGATGCAGGATGCAAGAGGAAATTTTTGTAGGTCGGATAAGCGCAGCGCCATCCGACGTTTTGTAATCAGGCGGATAAAGGAAAAAGGAAAAAGGATAAAGGTGGGCAGGTTGGAGAAGGCGTCAGGGTTAGCGCCTTTTTTTTGTTCGGGATTCAGGATTCAGGATGCAGGATGCAAGAGGAAAGTTGAAAGTTACAAGTTGAAAGCAGGCGACTGGTGTCGCCATGTCGGATGCGGCCTTGCAGGCCTTATCCGACCTACAGTGCATTACCCATTTTCCATTGAGCCTTTCGCCTTAAGCAGTGTTCCGGTCTTCAATGGTTACCTTTATCCTTTTTCCTTTTTCCTTTATCCGCTTTACAGTGGTAGGTCGGATAAGCGCAGCGCATCCGACGTTTTGGAAGCCTGAACTTAATTTGAAAGGACTTGAAAAGCGGATTAAGGATGCAGGATGCAAGAGGAAAGTTGTAAGTTACAAGTTGAAAGCAGGCGACTTGCGTCGTCATGTCGGATGCGGCCTTGCAGGCCTTATCCGACCTACAGTGCTACAGTGCATTACCCATTTTCCATTGAGCCTTTCGCCTTAAGCAGTGTTCCGGTCTTCAATGGTCACCTTTATCCTTTTTCTTTTATTCTTTATCCGCTTTACAGATTTTTGAGGACTTCATCGATGCTGGATTTGGCGTCGCCGAAAAGCATGCGGGTGTTTTCCTTGTAGAACAGGGGATTGTCGACGCCGGCGTAGCCGGAGGCCATGGAGCGTTTGAGGACGACGGTGGTTTTGCCAAGCCAGGGTTCCAGGACCGGCATGCCGGCGATGGGGCTGTCGGGGACTTCCTGGGCGGCGGGGTTGACGATGTCGTTGGCGCCGATGACGATGGAGACATCCACATTGGGGAAGTCCTCATTGATTTCTTCCATTTCAAACACGATATCGTAAGGCACTCTGGCTTCTGCCAGTAATACATTCATATGTCCCGGCATGCGGCCTGCTACCGGGTGAATACCGAAGCGCACATCGACGCCGGCTTCGCGTAGTTTTCGGCTCATCTCAAATACCGAATGCTGGGCCTGGGCGACAGCCATGCCATAGCCTGGCAGGATCATGACTTTTTTGGCGGCCAGCAGCATATGGGCGACAGATTCTGCATCAATGGCCTGCACATCGGCATCACTACCGGCGCTGGCCGCTGCACCAGCACCTTTGCTGCTGGTGGTACCAAAGCCACCGGCTATCACGGAAAGGAATTTGCGATTCATGGCGCGGCACATGATGTAGCTGAGAATGGCGCCACTGGAACCGACCAGGGCACCAATAACAATCAGCAGGTCATTGCTGAGCATAAAGCCGGTGGCAGCGGCTGCCCAGCCAGAGTAGGAATTGAGCATGGACACCACCACGGGCATGTCAGCCCCGCCAATGGCCAGCACCATATGGATACCAAACAGTAGTGAAATCGCCGTCATCACCAGCAGCGCGTTGAGTGCCTGCGCGTCATTCGCGGCATTGACGAACTGCACCAGGTAGGAGATGGCCCCCAGCAAAAGAATCAGATTGAGAAAATGACGCCCGGGTAACAGCAGCGGTTTGCCTCCGATTCTGGCACTCAGCTTGAGATAGGCAAGCACCGAGCCGGAAAAGGTCAGGGCGCCAATGAGGATGCCGATATAAATTTCCACATTGTGAATGGTTTTTTCAACACCGCTGAAGACCACGCTGTGATCCAGGAAAGTGCCGAAACCCACCACCACTGCAGCAAGACCCACGAGACTATGGAGAATGGCCACCAGTTCCGGCATCTGGGTCATTTCCACTTTCTTTGCCAGTACCAGACCGATCAGGCCACCAATGGCAATACAGGCAATCATGAGAATGTAGTTGGCGGTAACGATGCCAATTATGGTGGCCAGCAAGGCAATGGCCATACCGCTCATACCAAAATAATTACCACGGCGCGCTGTTTCCTGGTTGCTCAGACCACTGAGTGCCAGAATGAACAGAATACTGGCGCCCAGGTAGGCCATGGTAATTATTCCTTCAGACATCGTTTAATTCCCGTTTATTTTTGGAAGGTTTTAGTATTTATTTTTTATGTATAAGTTTTTTATTTCTGAAAATTTTATTTTCCGGGCTCTCTATTTTCTGAACCATTTATTTTCGAAACATGGCCAACATGCGCTGGGTCACCGCAAAACCACCGACGATATTGATGCTGGTGATCAGTATGGCAAAGGCGGCAAGGAAACTTGTCAGTCCATCAGGCGAGGATATCTGCAGCAGGGCACCAATAATGATAATGCTGCTGATGGCATTGGTAACGCTCATTAATGGCGTGTGCAATGAAGGACTGACATTCCAGATCACCATGTAGCCGATGAAACAGGACAATACAAACACCGTGAAATGGGACATGAATTCAGCCGGTGCGACGGCGCCCAGTCCCAGTAGCAGCAGGCCGGTGGTCATTAACAGCAGCAGCGATTTCAAACCGCCGGGAGCTGAATCCGCGGCTTTGCCTGCAGACGTTGGTAGTGCAGTGTCTTCTTTTTTCTGTGGCACCGCGTAGAGTCGCGGAGCAGGTGGCGGCCAGGTAATTTCACCTTCCTTTATGACTGTTGCGCCGCGAATCACTTCGTCTTCCATATCCACCTGTACCTGACCTTCCTTGTCCGGGGTCATATCACTAAGCAGGTGGAAAAGATTGGTGGCGTAGAGCTGGCTGGATTGTGCCGCGAGTCGGGAAGGCAGGTCGGTATAGCCAATCAGCGTGACGCCGTGTTTCACCACCACTTTGTCGGCTTCGGTAAGTTTGCAGTTGCCGCCCATCTCAGCCGCCAGGTCAACAACGACGCTGCCGTCTTTCATGGTTTCCAGCATGGCTTCGGTCCACAGTTCGGGTGCGGGTTTGCCGGGAATCAGCGCCGTGGTAATAACAATATCCACTTCCATGGCCTGGTTCGCGAACAACTCCATTTCCTTCCTGATGAATTCCTCGCTCATGGTCTTGGCATAGCCGCCTTCGCCACTGCCGTCTTCCTCAAAATCCAGCATGAGGAACTCAGCGTCCATACTTTCGACTTGCTCTTTCACTTCAGGACGGGTATCAAAGGCGCGCACAATGGCGCCCATACTTTTGGCTGCACCAATGGCCGCCAGTCCTGCCACACCGCCACCAATGACCAGCACCTTGGCGGGTGGGACTTTGCCGGCTGCGGTAATTTGCCCGGTAAAGAAACGGCCGAAATGCTGGGCAGCTTCCACCACGGCGCGATAACCGGCGATGTTGGCCATGGAACTTAAGGCATCCATTTTTTGCGCGCGCGAAATACGGGGAATACTGTCCATGGCCAATACCGTGCCTCCGGACTGAGACAGATGTTCCAGCAGCTCGGTATTGGTAGCCGGCTGAATAAAGCTGATGAGGATCTGGTGTTTGTGCAGCAGTTCCGCTTCGTCCATACACAATTCGGGATGGGTCTCGGGCGGGCGTACTTTCAGAATGATGTCGGCTTTTTCCCAGATTTCGCGGGCCGTATCGAAAACACGGACACCGGCTTCACGATAGGTGTCGTCGGTAAAGTTTGCGCCAACACCCGCGCCGGTTTCAATGGCAACCTCAAAACCCAGGGCGCGGATTTTTTCAGCGGCTTCAGGAGTGGTGGCGACACGTTTTTCGCCCGCATGAATTTCTTTCGGAATGCCGATCAGCATGGGGAAGGCCTTTTATTTATAAGCTCATTATTATTGCTCTTAGTAAACTATTTTTGGGGGAAATATTCAATCGTTTTACAAGAGGCAAGAGACAAGAGGCAAGAGGAAAGTTTTGTAGGTCGGATAAGCGCAGCGCATCCGACGTTTTTTAGAGAGGCGGAAAAAGATAAAAGATATAGGATAAAGGAAAAAGGTGGGCGGGGTGGAGATGGGGGCGGGTGTGGCGATTTTTTTTGGTGGGGGAAGAAGTTGCCGGGTATAAGGATGAAATTGTTAATCCTGCTTGTGTGTTGTGTGCGCTAGCTTGTACCTTTACGCTTAATAACTAAAAAATTGTGATTGGAGAATGCCATGACTCTTGAAGACGCTGCGGATATAACTGCAATTACCCAACTTGTGGTGCGGGAACGGGAGAGCCGTGATCTGTGCTTCTGGAATCGTATGGCGGATTGTTTTTTTGAGGACTCCCATGTGGAGATAAGCTGGTTTCAGGGGAATGGCAAGGATTTTGTGACAGCATCGAAAGGGATGTATGACAGAGGCATGCGAGCCAAACATCGGCTGGGGCCGGTGCTGGTGACGCTGAACAGAGAACGGGCGGTGGCTACCTTAAGTGGCATTATCGATATTCCTGAAACCATAGACGGCGTTGAACTGACACTGTCGGCCCATTGCCTGATGTTGTACAAGGTGGAGAAGCGCGAAGGCAAATGGGGGCTGATGAGTTTTGGAGCCATTTACCGTCGTGATGAATTTACCCCGGTGATTCCAGGGGAAACAGTGAAGCTGCCAAAAGAACAGCTGGCTCAATACCGGCCGTCCTATAGAAACCTTAGTTACAGTCTCAGTCTGACGGGATATGAGCCCGGTAACGATCTGCCCGGGGAAGATCGACCGGAAACGGTGACAGCAATTCTTGAAGACGTGTTTGGCTGGGCCGGGCTGCCGGTACCTGACTAGAGGATGATCGCCAGCGCCTGAGTACTAAAGTTTTCTGGACAAGACATAGTGTCATTCACTGTGAACAACCCATGGTGGCACTATGCTTTAAAGTTTTAAACGCGTTAGAATTCAGATGTGAACAATGCAGTTGATATTTATCAATCTACTATTGGTCTATTTGACTATAGTGGGTTGATATAAACCCGTCATAATTTGTTACGGATAGACTTTTGCTTGTAGCCGTCTTACATACGCCAGGTGTTATTTTCAGGGAAATTGCCGCGGGCAATGACCGTGTGATTAGTGCCGTTCAGAAACTCACTTTTCTTTTTATTCTGATGCCGCCGGTTTTCTCCTGGTTTGGCTCTACGTATTTTGGCTGGCGCCTGGGCTCAAACGATCCCCTTTACTTTGATACCACCTCGCGAGTCATCATCAGCTTTTTTTATACGGATGCCCTTATTATGGGTTATATCTCAACGGTGTTAATCGCCCGCTGGATGTCAAAAACCTACGGCGGTGGCAAAGTGGCTACCGAAAAATTGTTTGCCCTGTTTACCGTGGTAGTGGCGCCCTTGTGTGTTGCCAGTGCCTCACATCTCTATCCGCAGGTCTTCTTCAATGTGCTGATACTTATTCCCGCCGTTATGTGGTCCATGACCCTGCTGTATCGCGGCTTACCCATAGTGATGAATATTCCCCCCGAACGCGGCATGTTGATGTCCTCCTCACTGGTGGGCTGGTTGCTGGTGGCCTTTGTCAGTCTGCTGGGTATCTCGGCGGCATTGTGGACTTATGGCATCGGTCCTTCTCTTGGCGTCTAGGTGGTGTCCAGTTGGTATCCAGGGCTGTGGAACTGGTCCCGGGACGGGAACAGACAGGAAGACAGGTCTTTGACCAACACAAATTAATGACTGATTAACAAGCAAGACTACAGGAGTTACCCCCAAGCCATGACTGAAATACGTGAAACGTATCATGATGGTGTCGTCAAACGGCTGGTCCAGTTTTCAATAATCTGGGCGGTGCTTGGCATGCTGGTGGGGGTCTGGATTGCCGCAGAACTGATCTGGCCGGGTCTGGATCTGGGACAGTTCTGGTTATCCTTTGGACGCCTGCGGCCCTTGCATACCAATGGCATTATTTTCGGGTTCGGTGTGTCGGCATTGATGGCGACTGCCTTTTACAGTGTGCAACGAACCAGTAACGTGCCGCTTTTCATGCCGCGACTGGCCTGGATTTGCTGCTACGGCTGGCAGGTTGTGGTGCTGGCCGGCGGACTCTCGCTATTGGCGGGGTGGACCTCCACCAAGGAGTATGCCGAGCTGGAATGGCCCTTTGATATTGCGATTACCATCTTGTGGGTGTGTTTTGCGGTGGTGTTTTTCGGCACCATTGCCACTCGTCGTATCAAGCCGATTTATGTGTCCAACTGGTTTTACGGCGCACTGATTATCGTTATTGCCATGCTGCATATCGTCAACAATCTGGCGCTGCCGGTTTCTCTTAACAAATCCTATTCCATTTATGCCGGTGCACAGGATGCCGTTGTGCAGTGGTGGTACGGCCACAACGCGGTGGGCTTTTTGCTGACCGGTGGCTTTCTGGGTATGCTCTATTACTTCCTGCCGAAACAGGCCAATCAGCCCATCTGGAGTTACCGGCTTTCGGTGATTTCTTTCTGGGCTTTTACCTATACCTATATCTGGGCCGGGCCCCATCATTTGCATTACAGTTCGGTTCCCGAGTGGGTGCAGTCGCTGGCCATGGTCATGAGTCTGATCCTGCTGGCACCGTCCTGGGCAACCATGATTAACGGCATCATGACGGTGAGCAAGGCCTGGCGAAAACTCAGGGTCGATCCGGCCATGAAGTTCATCGTACTGGCGTTGGCTTTTTATGGACTGGCCACTTTCGAGGGCCCGATGATGGCCATTCGCAGTGTGAATATTGTCAGTCACTTTACCGATTGGACCATCGGCCATGTGCACTCCGGCGCTCTTGGCTGGAATGCGATGATCACCTACGGCACCTTCTACTTTATGGTGCCGCGCATGATGGGCAGAGAGCTTCACAGCGTTCGCCTGGCCAATATTCATTTCTGGATGGCACTGGCGGGCACCATGTTGTATGTCATTGCCATGTGGGGCGCGGGTATTTCCCAGGGCCTGTTATGGTTGAGCGTCGATAGCATTGGTGAGCTGAGCTACAGCTTTAATGATGTGATGGCGTCCATGGTGCCTTATTACGGCCTGCGTCTGATTGCCGGCATTATCTTTCTTACCGGAACTATCCTGATGGCCTATAACCTGTTCAAAACCATGTGGGGACGTCATACGGTTTCTGTCAGCCCGCCTGATATCGTTGATGAAATTCACGGCACGGCGCATATGCCCGAACCGGAACCGGATTTTGATGAAGGCACAGGCCGGGAGGTACCAGCATGAAATACCATGGCGTAACCCTGCATCGGAAACTGGAAAATAATATTGGACTGCTGATCTTTGGCATTCTGTTCGTGTCCTCCATTGGCGGCCTGGTTCAGGTGTTGCCAAGTGTGTTCCAGGAATCCCTGAGTACCGCTACGCAGAACAGTCATCTGTACACGGCTGAAGAGTTAACCGGCAGGGATGTCTATATCCAGGAAGGCTGTCATGTTTGCCACACGCAGCAGATCAGACCACTGGTCGCTGAAGTGGAACGCTATGGACCGTTTTCGCGTGCCGATGAATTTGTCTATGACCGACCTTTTTTATGGGGCTCAAAACGCACCGGGCCGGATTTGCACAGAGTGGGCGGCAAGTATTCCGATGACTGGCACCGGGTGCACTTGCTGGATCCTCGCAGTGTGGTGAATAACTCCATCATGCCTGCCTATCCCTGGTTGGCAGAGAAGCAGGCCAATGACATGGGGGATATTCAGAAAAAAATGCGCGTGTTACAGAAACTGGGTCATCCCTATAGCGAAGAACAGATTGCTGTGGCAGTTGATGAAATTGATGGTCTGAGCCAAATGGATGTGCTGATTACCTATCTTCAGGTGCTGGGTACCGGCCTGGCGGAGGAGAACCGATGAGCTGGTTTATTTTTGTCGGCGACATGTTGGTGATGTTGTTCATGGTCGTTTTGGTCATTTGGGTGTTTATGGTGAGTGCTGACAGCAACATTGACCGGTCTTCGAATATTCCACTCAACGACGAAGATTATGGTGATGAGAACCCGGAATTACCAGGTGAATTAAAGAAAGCAGGTGTTTCCCATGGCTGATATGCCCAATGATTTCTGGAGTGGCTGGATTATTCTGATCACGGTGATCAGCTTCATTTCGCTGGTGTGGCTGGTGATCAGTGTCTATACCGCGGCGCCGCCGACCCCGGAAGAAGTTGAACACACAATCTGGGATGGCAATCTCGAGGAAGGCTTGAATCCGGCCCCTTTATGGTGGTTCTGGCTGATCTTCGCGATGATGGTCTTTTCCGTCTTCTACCTTATGTTCTATCCCGGCCTGGGCTCTTTTAAGGGTGCTTTCCAGTGGTCCCAGGGTGGGGAGTTGAGTGAGCGCTATAGTGCGTTCAATGAAAATTTCACTGAGCTACGGGCTGAAATTGCCGCCATGGAGCTGGCAGAACTGCAGGCAGACGAAGCCCTGATGGGCAGTGCCAGCGATCTTTACAAGCAAAATTGCGCTGCCTGTCATGGCTATGAAGCCCAGGGGCAGGCGAACCTGTTTCCTGATCTGACCGATGGTATCTGGCAGTGGGGTGGCAGTCCGGAAAATATTGAGCAGACCCTGCTCAATGGCAGAACAGCAGTCATGGCCAGCTGGGACGCCCTGCTGGGTCAGCAAGGCGTTACGGATGTGGCCAACTACGTCCTTGTCGTAGGCACTCCGGAGGCCGAAGGCCATCCCGGACAGGCAAGATTTAACCAGATATGCGCCGCCTGTCATGGCACGGATGGTACCGGCAATCCCTTGTTGGGCGCGCCCAGCCTGGTGGATGATGTCTGGCTGTACGGCGGTGATGTAGACACCATCAGAACCACGCTCAGAGAAGGGCGAAATGGCCGTATGCCGGCGTTTGGCGACAAGCTGGATGATGCGCAGATAAGGCTTTTGGTGGCGTGGTTGACGCGTTAAAAGCAGAGGCAAGCAAACAGACGGATAAAGGATAAGAGCAGATAAAAGATAAAGGAAAAAGGATAAAGGTGGGCAGAATG
>JAUHWU010000115.1 GCA_030427065.1 Gammaproteobacteria bacterium
CATGAAGGTTTCGGGCCGCACGGCCAACGGTCTGGATGAGAGAGCGTTCAGACCTGAGAAACCCCTCCTTGTCAGCATCAAGAACAGCCACCAGGGAAACTTCCGGAATATCCAGCCCTTCCCTGAGCAGGTTAATTCCCACCAGCACATCAAACACACCAAGGCGTAAATCCCGAATAATTTCCACACGCTCGACAGTATCAATGTCCGAGTGCAAATACCTGACCCTGATATTGTTTTCAGCAAGATAATCAGTGAGATCTTCAGCCATACGCTTGGTCAGCACAGTAACCAGTACCCGCTCTTCCTTCTCAACACGAATCTTGATTTCTGACAACAGGTCATCCACCTGGTGCAGGGCCGGCCTTACTTCCAGTTCAGGATCCAGTAATCCGGTTGGACGGACCACCTGCCTGACCAGTTGCCCCTGCTTTTCTTCTTCGTAGGGCCCCGGCGTTGCTGAAACAAAAATCAGCTGAGGCACCAGAGCTTCCCATTCCTCGAAGCGCAGGGGCCGATTATCCAGTGCCGAGGGTAAACGAAAGCCATAATTAACCAGGGTTTCCTTGCGTGATCGATCGCCTTTATACATGGCGCCAATTTGTGGAATGGCGACATGGGACTCATCGACAACCACAAAGCCATCCTTGGGCAGGTAATCAAACAGGGTTGGCGGCGGCTGCCCCTCCAGTCTGCCCGACAGATAACGTGAATAATTTTCAATGCCTGTGCAGTAACCAATTTCCCTGATCATTTCCAGATCAAACTGGGTGCGCTGACCAAGACGCTGGGCTTCCACCAGACGGTTATTTTTTTCAAGGTAAGCCAGCCTTTCCTGTAACTCCAGTTTGATTTCCTCCACAGCATTCTGCAATCGGTCACGGGAGGTGACATAGTGGGATTTGGGGAAAACGGTCAGGCGTTGTACGCGTTGCTGAACCTGGCCAGTCAGCGGGTCAAACCAGGCAAGGCTTTCAATTTCCTCGTCAAACATTTCAATACGAATGGCATTGGTGTCGGATTCTGCCGGGTAAATATCGATCACATCACCGCGTACCCTGTATGAAGAGCGATGCAACTCCATATCATTGCGGCTGTACTGCAGTTCGGCAAGACGACGTAACAGAACCCGCTGGTCCAGCTTACCGCCCACATTCAGATGCAGAACCATATCCAGATACTGGGTCGGGTCCCCCAGACCATAAATTGCAGATACCGTTGCCACAACAATGACATCACGGCGTTCCAGCAATGCTTTGGTGGCCGACAAGCGCATTTGCTCAATATGATCATTGACGGAAGAATCTTTCTCAATATAGGTATCAGAAGCCGGGACATAGGCTTCCGGCTGATAGTAGTCATAATAGGAAACGAAATACTCAACGGCATTGTCAGGGAAGAATTCCTTGTATTCTCCATAGAGCTGGGCTGCCAGAGTCTTGTTGGGCGCCATAATAAGCGTTGGCCGCTGGGACTCGGCGATGACATTGGC
This sequence comes from Gammaproteobacteria bacterium, assembly GCA_030427065.1. Lineage (GTDB taxonomy): Bacteria > Pseudomonadota > Gammaproteobacteria > Pseudomonadales > Pseudohongiellaceae > Eutrophocola. Next base: position 1,493 of record JAUHWU010000115.1, read on the forward strand.
AATAGTGAAGGTCTTCCCGGAACCGGTGACGCCAAGCAGGGTTTGAGCCGCCAGCCCGTCATCAAGACCTTCCAGCAGCGCAGCAATGGCTTCTGGCTGATCGCCAGCAGCCTTGAACTTCGCCTGCAAGTGAAATTTTTTATCCATAATTGAGGGAGGTTTGATCTTTATAAAACGTGAGAGTAAACCCGCTATTGTATGGGCAAAGCAGTCAGCAGGTAAAATGACATTTGAGACTTAACTTGAAATTTATCGGCCTTGAGTATTGACCGTCAGGGCATTAGTAATTAGTATTCGCCTTCTCGAAAAATCCGCGTTACTGCCCAATAGCTCAATGGTAGAGTAGGTGACTGTTAATCACTTGGTTGTTGGTTCGAGTCCAACTTGGGCAGCCATTTTCAATACCTTCAGTATTTTTAGTTATATTCCCGATATTTACCGCATTTAGCCGATACAGATGGAAATTGGCAGCAATTTTTTTGCCATATTTCAGCGCTTCCCTCTTTTGATTCCTGCTGTTTCTATTTTTACTGTTTGTATTTCTATTACTTCTATTTTCGCTCTCTCTATTTTTGCTGCTTCTATCTATTTATGTCTATATTGCAGTCTATGTCTATGTTGAAGTTTTAATCTCAGCTGGTTTTATATGTGCTGTTTTTTATTTTGCCTGCACTCTTCCGGCTTTCTTCTGTTATCTGTTTGCTAATAGTAAAGGTTCTTTGCCATTTCCAGAAATCGCGCTACTCACCTGCCCCCAGCTTCTTTGCCAGTAACAGGAGCGGCAACCAGGCAAGCAGCATCAGGACCGCTCCCCAGCCGGCATATCGGTGGCATAACCAGGCCAGGGGGAGTAACCAGAAAACATTAATGACTAAAACAAACATGACGACACGCACATGACTGTTTAAGTGACGTGCTGCAATCTGATAGGCATGTTTGCGGTGAGCGAAATACCAGGTTTCACCGCCCGACATTCTTTTGACCAGCGTATAGGTTGCATCCACGATAAAAACACCCGCAAGGATGCCCCATACCCATATAGTGGTAAACCCTCTGGTGGTGCTGATTAAAGCCGCTACACCCAATACCAAACCCAAAAAATTACTGCCACTATCCCCCATAAAAATTCGTGCTGCCGGGAAGTTCACCAGCAGGAAACCTGAAACACAGGCAACCACAAGCAGTGAGAGGGTTGTCAGCCCTTCACTACCATCAGTAAAGGTAAGCCAGATAATCGATAGCAATATGAACAGGGTTTCCGTGGCAGCGATACCATCCAGTCCATCCATAAAATTAAACAGATTGATAAACCAGAGCATCGCGACAAAAATCAGCAGGTAACCCATAAACCCAAGATCCAGGGTAAACCCCGGAAACGGAAAAACAGGAATGCCGAAAATGGCCAGAATCCCGACTACTGCAACTGCCTGGGTAGATATCCTCGGGCCAATGCCGAGTTGAAAAATATCGTCCAGCAAGCCCAAAATGGCAACAGAAAAACACAGGAATATAACCAGAATATAGTTATAACCGGGATCCTCCATTCTGAATGCAAAGAGCGCAGCAATACAAAAAACGCTGACAAATGCCATGCCACCAGAAGTCGGCGTAGGCGTCGCGTGTGAACTCCTGTCATTGGGAATATCCAGCCAGCGACGTCCCTTCGACATCCGGATTACCAGGCAGCAACCCAGAAAGGAAAAAACAAAAGTTGCTGGTAACAGCAAAATATTATTCATACATCAAAAAATGATTCACTGGTTAGACATTATGTGAATGGCTGAATTGTAGTTGGAAAAATCTGTCCCTGCTCTATCAACAATTTTTTCAGCACTACTTTATAGACACTGGCATTCAGCTAATGACACGAATTGTTACATAAAAAAAGGCGCCCATGGGCGCCTTTTTCAATCCCCGTACCCGATTATTTAAAACTGATACGGTCCTCGTTATTACGAAGGGTTACTTCACCCACACCATTGACCAGCAATAGCTCCTCCAGACTGGCGAATTCACCATACTCATCGCGAAAATTTACTATTGCCTGCGCCCTGCTCATACCCACACCATCAAGCACTCTGGCTATTGTGGGTGCATCAGCATGGTTTATATTTACCTGTTCCATTTCAACGCTGACAGCATTCAGGGAATCGCTATCAAAATCCTGGGCACTACTGGCCCAGGATAATGTCAGCAACAAACTGAACAAAAAGGATTTAGGTATAACGCTCAATTGACTGATTTTAAAAAACTGCATGTTAATGCCTCCTTTGCACTGGAGAGTATGCCCCTCCCTTGATTCCATTCATTTTTGATTGGATTATTTCTGTTTGCTCAACTTTTCAATGAGCTGAGCTATTTATATAGAAAAACTGTTTATGACAACAAACTCTATAGATAACCAATCGTGATGCAGCAGATAGCTGCTGAAATCAATGTAGCAGAGAAATCAGTTTTTGCTGTGGATTTCTTCCATAATCATGCGCAGCTTTGCTGTCGGGTCATCAGCCTGGGTAACTGGCCTGCCAATTACCAGGAAATTACTGCCGCTACTTATTGCCTGTGCCGGTGTCATGACCCGTTTCTGGTCATCCACACTATCTCCGGCGGGGCGGATACCCGGCGTCACCAGAAGAAATTTATCGCCCAAATCGCTACGTAACACCGGTGTTTCCCGTGCCGAACAAACCACACCGTCTAGCTCACAGTCACTACTTAGCTTTGCCAGCGCACTGACCTGCTCATCGGGAGATACAGAAATGTTAATTTCACGCAGATCCTCAGCTCCCATACTGGTTAATACAGTAACGGCAATAAGCAAGGTATCACCATTGATCGGAAGTGCCTTGCGAGCCGCTTCCAGCATTGCTCTGCCACCACTGGCATGGACATTGACCATCCACACACCAAGATCCGCCGCAGCGGCTACTGCTCCTGCCACGGTATTGGGAATATCGTGGTACTTGAGGTCAAGAAACACATCGAATTGCTGCTTGTGTAATTGTTTAACCAGCTCCGGCCCTGCATGCGTAAACAATTCTTTTCCAACCTTGACTCGACATAGCGAAGGGTCAAGTTTTTCCACCAGGGATAAGGCGCTTGATGCATCTGGAAAATCCAGTGCAACTATGACGGGTCTATCAATTACCATTTTTTCCTCACTTTGCTGAACTAAAGCACTATTCTCCAAGTATTCCCATCACATGTTTTACGGTTCCCCAGCGTGAACAGCCCGGACACTGCCAATGCAGGCTCTTTAATTCAAAACCACAGTTCACGCACTGATATTGGGCTTTACTCTCTATGTATTCTGTAAGAACCTGTCTATACAAACCAATTGCATCACTGTCTGTTTCGCTGTCTGTTTCGCTCAGACTCAATGTTCGCAGTAAAAGCCTCAGTGATGGCTTGCCTTCCAATTGCTTTAGCAGAAAATCCCTGGCCTGCTGATCGCCATTTTCTTTTTGCAGATATTCTGCAATCCCTAATAGTACTGATGTATTTTTTTCTTCAGCAATACAGGTATCGATAAATTTACGAAGCGCTTTTTCTTTTCCGTCATTTTTATAGCAATCCAGCAAGGGATAAAACACCTCTGCCATAAACGCAGAGTCTTGTTTCTTTACCAATAAATAACTTTTAATTGCTTCACGGTAATTTCCACAACTGTTTTCAAGTTGGCCACGCAAAATACTTACCCTGACATTATTTTTGTCCATGCCTGCAGCGCATTGTAAAAACTCTCTTGCCCTGGACATATGTGCATTATTCAACTCGGCTTCTGCAAGCTCGCAATAAAAATGGGAAGCAAGATTCTGATAGTGAGCGCGATCTGCCGGCGCACATACCCGAATCAATTCTATGAGAACATTCACTCCTTTCAGCCAATCTTTCTCCAGCTGATATACATTGGCAGAATGGACAAGCGCATTAATTTTGATCACTCCTTTTTCTTGCCGCAATTCTTCCAGGAGGTTTTCTGCACGATCAAGCAGACCTGCGGCTATATAGCTTTGAACCAGGTTGATTTTAATCTCGTGCAGTTCTGCATTGGAAAAACCATTCTGTCCAAGCAAATCCTGATAGACCGAAATGGATCTGTCCACTTTACCCCTGCGACGTAACAGTGTCCCCAGCGCCATGTGGGTTTGTAGAGTACTGGAATTGACTTCAAGGGCGTCGATAAACAGATCGATTGCATCATCTGGTTCATCATTGAGGAGATAATTAAGACCTATAAAATAGTCTTTTGCAGGAAGATTTCTAAAGGGTCGCGCTATATTGGAACTGCGGCCAAGCCAGGGACGTTTCCCTAATGCCCAACCCAAAGCTATCGCTCCAAGTAACAGCAAATATAGAAACAAATCAGACAAGTTGAATCCTTCACTCAAAAGTTAGTTAGCTTTTTCTATTTGACTGATGCGCAGAGTGCGACGACTCCAGCCGTAATTTATCCAATTGGGATTTAAGCTGGTGAATCTGAACCCTGTATTTAAGTTGCCTGATTATACCCAGCCCAAGGAATAGGCCAATTAATCCACCCAGGATAAAGACGATGATGATTAGCACGCCAATACTTAACGCTGGCAGTTCAACACCAAGCCACAAGCTTATTTCCGTTGTGTTGTTGACGGCAAAAAGAAATGCCAGCAGAACAATACCAACGAATACAAGGAAAGTTATAAATCTAAAAAAACCTTTCACGTTTTTAAACTTTTTGCCTATAGAAAAAAAACGGCAGCTTCCGATAACAAAAGCTGCCGTTTTAACAAGTCATCCAGATTTATTCCGGAATCTGTGCCTGTTCCTGCATGCTAATGTTAACCCGGTCCCTTAATTCCTTGCCTGGTTTGAAATGAGGAACATATTTGCCACTCAGTTCAACGGGCTCACCGGTTTTAGGGTTTCTGCCAACACGTGGAGCACGATAATGCAGGGAAAAACTTCCAAATCCCCTTATTTCTATGCGTCCACCTTCTGCCAAAATTTCAGACATGTAAGAAATAATCGCCTTAACAGCCAGTTCAACGTCTTTAGCAGACAGCTGGGTTTGCTTCGAGACAATCTGGTCTATCAGTTCTGATTTTGTCATGGCTCATCCTTCACTAATGTTAACAGACAGGTTGCACTAAGGCATGCCGGTCACACGCTGAATTATTCCTTCTCCAGCTGAGACTTGAGCAAATCACCTACCGTAGTTGGGGCAGCTGATGTTGTACTCTGCTTCTTGTGTTCCTCGACAGCTCCTTTTTCTTCAGCAATTTCTCTTGCCTTGATTGACAGGCTGATGACACGGTTTTTACGATCGACACTGGTTACCAGCAACTCAACTTCGTCGCCAACGGCTATCGCATTACGCGCATCCTCAACTCTGTCACGGCTGATTTCTGAAGCTTTCAGGACACCTTCAACACCATCAGAAAGCGTGATTATGGCTTCCTTGGCATCAACTTCTTTCACGATACCCTTAACCCGACTGCCTTTCTCATTCTGGCCGGCAAAATTGGCAAATGGGTCGTCGGAAAGCTGTTTAATACCCAGCGATATTCTTTCCCGCTCAGGGTCAACTGAAAGTATTACCGTGTCGAGCTTGTCGCCTTTCGTGTATTCACGAACGGCCTGCTCGCCCGGCTCTTCCCAGCTAATGTCCGAGAGGTGCACAAGACCATCAATTTCACCTTCCAGACCAATGAAAATACCAAAATCAGTAATGGATTTGATATTGCCTGAAATCTTGTCGCCTTTCTTGAACTTGTCAGCGAAACCATCCCATGGATTCTGTTGACACTGTTTCAGACCCAGGGAAATACGACGACGTTCCTGGTCAATATCCAGAATCATCACTTCCACTTCATCTCCCAACTGGACCAGCTTGGACGGATGAATATTCTTGTTGGTCCAATCCATTTCGCTTACATGAATCAGGCCTTCTACGCCTTCTTCCAGTTCAGCAAAACAACCGTAATCGGTAAGATTGGTTACGACAGCCTTAACTTTGGTGTTCTCAGGGTAACGGTTCTTGATTTCTACCCATGGATCTTCACCAAGCTGTTTCAGACCTAGGGAAACGCGGTTTCTTTCACGGTCAAATTTGAGAATCTTGACATCAATTTCTTCACCCACGTTGACAATTTCACTAGGGTGCTTGATACGCTTCCAGGACATGTCTGTAATATGCAGCAGTCCGTCAACACCACCCAGATCAACAAAGGCACCGTAATCGGTAAGGTTTTTAACCACACCTTTAACTGATTGACCTTCTTCAAGGTTCGCCAGCAGTTCATCACGTTCTGCAGTATTTACTGATTCCAGAACGGCACGTCTTGAAACCACAACATTGTTTCGTTTCTGATCCAGTTTGATCAGTTTGAATTCGAGATCCTTGTTCATCAAATGATCCACTTCACGTACCGGACGTACGTCTACCAGTGAACCAGGCAAGAAGGCTCGGATAGTGTTCACATCAACAGTGAAACCGCCTTTAACCTTGCCATTAATAACACCAATAACAGGCTCGTCTTTTTCAAATGCATCCTCAAGTACCATCCAGGTTTCAGCACGTTTGGCTTTTTCACGGGATAACTTGGTCGCACCGAATCCATCCTCTACTGCATCAAGGGCTACTTTAACTTCGTCCCCTACCTGCAGAGTGAATTCACCATTGTCGTCAATGAATTCCTTGCGCTCTATTACGCCTTCGGATTTTAGGCCTGCATTGACGGTAATCCATTCGGAATCTATGTCAATAATGGTTCCGGTAATGATTGAACCGGGTTTCATGTCTATGTCTTTTAAACTCTGTTCAAAGAGTTCTGCAAAGCTTTCGCTCATAATTGCTTCCTGATTATTTGCAGAAGCCAGATGAATGTTGCTCTATCAACAACCTGTCATCATGTTTCTGTAATGCCATACTCCAGCCGGTACGGGTCAATTAAAAAAATTCACCATACTTCTGCGTGGCTGGTGCATGAAGCGGGTGCTTTACTTTTGCGGGTTATTTGATTTGCGTAACTGTGTCTTCGACTTCAAGAAGGACTTTTTCAAGTACCTGCTCGATAGTCAGTGACGTAGTATCAATCACTACAGCATCATCTGCTGGCCTGAGGGGTGAAACCTGCCTGTTGGCATCACGTTCGTCCCGGCTGGCTATATCCTGCAAAAGGTCGCGCAGATTAACACCAACCCCCTTATTTATCAACTGCTTATATCGCCTTTGCGCCCTCTCCTGCGCACTGGCGGTGAGGTATATTTTGAGGTCTGCGGACGGGAAAACCACAGTCCCCATATCACGGCCATCGGCCACCAGCCCGGGGAGGCGACAAAAATCCCGTTGTCTTTGCAGCAGCACAGCCCTGAGTTCGCCAATAGCAGCCACTTTGGAGGCTTTTTCTGCTGTTTCCTCGAGCCTGGCAAGATGGGATATTTCTTCGCCATTTAGCGTTATGGAGCCCTCAAACTGTGTTCCAAAGGTAACTTCCATAGCACTGGCAAAATCACATATCTTGTTGATTTCATTAATTAATATATTGTTTTTTTCGATACCTACGGCTACCACTCGATACAGCGCACCACTGTCGAGTAAATGCCAGCCCAAACGCTGCGCGAGTAATTGTGTGATAGTGCCCTTGCCAGTGCCACTGGGCCCATCAATTGTTATAACCGGGACATGCTCACTCATCTAT
>JAUHWU010000116.1 GCA_030427065.1 Gammaproteobacteria bacterium
TGCCTCCACATAAAGAACATTGAAACAAACTCCTTTCAGGTATTGAGCTTGCTGAATAACTGCCCAAGAGACTAAATTACAATAATCATGCGTGTATTATTTCTTATTTTTATAATTGTGCCCATCGTGGAGATGCTGCTTTTGTTTGAGGTCAGTGATCATATTGGTGGTCTTTCTACTGTTGGACTGGTTGTGCTGACCGCTGCCATTGGTATCCAGGTATTGAAACAACAGGGCTTGTCGACATTTACCCGTGCCAACAAGCGCCTGGAAAGTGGAGAATTGCCAGGTCAGGAAATCATTGAAGGCCTGCTTCTCGCGATTGGGGGCGCTTTCCTGCTGACACCGGGATTTATCACCGACACCATTGGTTTTGTTTTTCTTATCGGACCAACGCGCAGAATGCTGGTGCACTGGCTGATTCGATCCGGAAAAATAGCTATTTTTACCAGCAGTACTCACAGCACTTTTCGCACTGGCAATTTCTCTCGTGATGAACATAACTCTGATGGCGTTTATGAGGGAGAGTACAAGACCGAAAAGCCGGTAAATTCACGCCTGAAACAGCCCGATGACCACTAATTGAATGAAATAGCTGTTTTTTTCAATTCTTTTTACTTTTTTCTATTGAAATCCCTACAATCAGCCCCATCTTCTGGGTTCAAATCATGGTTTGGCACTGATCTGATCAGATAAATCACTGGTTTGTAATGAATTTAGGATTCTGAGGTTATTGAAACCTGGGATATCTGGATATCTGTATCGCTGGGGATACCTCGTGCGTTGCTGAAAATTTAAGTGTTGTTAACCCAAGAGTTTTGGAGATTAAAAGAATGAACATTCGTCCGTTACAAGACAGAGTCGTAGTGAAACGAAAAGAAGAAGAAACTACTACTGCTGGTGGAATCGTGTTGCCAGGCTCAGCTACAGAAAAGCCCTCGCAGGGAGAAGTCGTAGCAGTTGGTCCGGGTCGTCTGATGGAGAACGGTGACGTCCGCCCAATAGACCTGAAAGTTGGCGATACCGTTTTATTTGGTAAATATGCTAGTAACACCGTCAAAATTGATGACGAGGAATTACTGATTCTGAACGAAAGCGAAATCTTCGGTGTCCTTGAAGGTTAAACTGCCTGGTATCGAGTAAAGATTTTAAATTGATCGTAAAAGCTAACTGAATAAAAAATAGGATTTAAGACAATGGCTAAAGAAGTAAAGTTTGGAGATAGCGCCCGCCAAAAAATGCTGAAAGGGGTAAACCTGCTGGCTGATGCGGTAAAAGTAACCCTCGGCCCAAAGGGACGCAATGTTGTACTGGATAAATCTTTCGGTGCACCTACCGTGACCAAAGACGGTGTATCTGTTGCCAAGGAAATCGAGCTGAAAGACAAGTTCGAAAACATGGGTGCGCAGATGGTCAAGGAAGTTGCATCACAGACTTCTGATGTTGCCGGTGACGGCACCACCACTGCCACTGTGCTGGCTCAGGCAATTCTTAATGAAGGTCTGAAATCTGTAGCTGCCGGCATGAACCCGATGGATCTGAAACGTGGTATCGATAAAGGGGTTATTGCTGTCGTTGAGGAACTGGGCAAAATGTCTACTCCCTGTACGGAAGCGAAATCCATCGCCCAGGTAGGCTCTATTTCAGCCAACTCAGATACCAGCGTCGGTGAGATCATTGCCGAAGCCATGGAAAAAGTGGGAAAAGAAGGTGTGATTACTGTTGAAGAAGGTTCCGGTCTGGAAAATGAACTGGACGTTGTGGAGGGTATGCAGTTTGACCGTGGTTATCTGTCAGCCTACTTCATCAACAATCAGGACACTATGTCCGTAGACCTGGAAGATCCCCTTATTCTTCTGGTTGAAAAGAAAGTATCCAATATCCGTGATTTACTGCCTCTTCTTGAAGGTGTTGCGAAATCCGGCCGTCCATTACTGGTAATTGCCGAAGACGTGGAAGGCGAAGCCCTAGCTACTTTGGTCGTGAACAACATGCGCGGCATCGTGAAAGTAGCTGCTGTTAAAGCACCAGGTTTTGGTGATCGTCGCAAAGCCATGCTGGAAGACATTGCTATCCTTACTGGTGGTACTGTAATTTCTGAAGAAGTCGGCCTGAGTCTGGAAGGCGCTACAGTAGAAGATCTTGGTTCTGCCAAGCGTGTTCAGATTTCCAAAGACAACACCACTATCATTGATGGTGCTGGCGACAGCAGCAAAATTGAAGGCCGTGTTTCCCAGGTTCGTGCACAGATCGAAGAAACGTCTTCTGACTATGACCGCGAAAAACTGCAGGAACGTGTTGCCAAACTGGCTGGTGGTGTTGCAGTAATCAAAGTTGGTGCTGGCACCGAAATTGAAATGAAAGAAAAGAAAGCCCGTGTTGAAGACGCCCTGCATTCTACCCGCGCTGCGGTTGAAGAAGGTGTAGTACCGGGTGGTGGCGTTGCACTGGTTCGCGCCCTGCAGAAAATCGAAAAACTGCGTGGTGATAATGAAGACCAGAATGTTGGTCTGATGATTCTGCAGCGTGCACTGACTATGCCATTACGCCAGATTGCCAGCAATGCTGGTGAAGATGGCGCCGTTATTCTGGACAAGGTACGTCAGAGTGAAGGTAATAATGGCTTTAATGCCGGTACTGGTGAATATGGCGATATGCTGGAAATGGGTATTATCGACCCTACCAAGGTAACTCGTTCAGCCCTTCAGGCTGCCGGTTCAGTAGCTGGTCTTATGATCACCACTGAAGCGATGATTGCTGAATTACCGGAAGAGAAAGGTGCTCCTGCAATGCCTGATATGGGCGGCATGGGTGGTATGGGTGGAATGGGCGGCATGATGTAAAGGCAGCCCCTTTCAGCTATATAAAAAACCCCGCTTATGCGGGGTTTTTTTTGCCTAATTTCAGGGTTACTGAATAGATAAAGGAAAAAAGAAAAAGGATGAAGGCGGGTTAAATTTTTACCTGCATCGAGAATCTTGCCGGCCCACCTTTATCCTTTTTCTTTTATCCGGTTATTGATCGAATTTGCTCTAGCTTTTGTACCTATCAGCTTAATTTTGTTCAAATTTATTTTGGTAAAATCGTTAAATGGATTTTTTTCTTGGGGAAAAAGACCCTATAATAGCTTTCATGAGAGATAACGATCACATCGATGTTCCCAGCATAGTTCCAGAGCGTGATGAGCTGGCTTCCCATCGAAAAATGAAGCGCGGCACTTCCGTCCCTGTGCTTGATGACGTCGTTGAAGTAAAAACCAGTGGAGCTGTTCAGGTTTTGCTGTCGGTACTGACTATAGGTCTGTTACTAACTGGAGGCGCCGTATATTACTTTTATAGCCAGGGCATGGCTATGCAGGAATCACTGACGGCTGCCGAGGGCCGGATTCTTCAACTTCAGAATCGTCTGAATCTTGTCGATGAATCGGCAGAACAATCTTCAATGGGGCTGCTTGAAAGAGTAGATACCAATTTTACCCAGATCGACCTGTTGTGGGCCAACTATCGAAATCATACTGCCAGCCTGGCCGAGATTAACCGATTCGTTGAGCAGGCCAAGGAAACCATGTCTGCCATGGATGGTGTTCTGTCCACCCATAGCAAGTCTTTGGATGATTCCAGTGCCCTGATAGGCAGCTTGCAGACACGGCTGGAAACTATCAGCTCAAATATTGCCGGTATGGATAACCTGGATACACAATTATCCGGTATTCAGAGTGACCTCAATACAGTGAAATCCTCAGTCGCCAGCTTGCAGAATGGCCTGGTGAGCAGGGTAAATTCCACAGAGCAGGATATTGAGTCCATCAATGTCTACCGCCTTCAGTTGAATCAGACACTGGATTTGATTCAGGATCGTATTTCCGAATTGCAGCAGCGCGTCGGACCTTAAGTAAATTTGGTAAGGGTTTGCTTCGAGTCATTTGTAGCTGTTGCGCTCGGCGATGCTTCGTTTAAAATATTTTTGCCTCGTCTGGTCTTCGCTCACGACGCTACCTGCTTTTGAAAAAAACCTGGTGATTATTGAGTGAATGCGCAGTTTAGAAATTGCATATTAGCCTCAGGATTTGAGGAAAGTGTTAGTCGATGCCAGAGGAATTTTGTTTCTGAATTGGCCAGCAGGGTGTTTGTATCTCCACCCGTGTTCCAGATGAAAGGGCCGGCATAAGACATGGCTTTCATTTCATAGCGGTTGTTGGCATAGCTAACTTCATAGCTTCCTGCCCCGTTCTCATCCAGCTTTATTGGTTCCATATTGAATACCAGCTCTCCTGAGTCAGGAGTGCAGGAAGCTGAAGAATCACACTGCTTTTCAATGGAACATTCGAGTACCCGCATCGCCCCTTCAGCCAGAGTGGGTAGGGGGGTCAGTATGAAAGCTCCTGCCAAAATCAGGTGTGTTATGGCGCCACGCACTGGAAGTTCTCCGCTTCATTAATACTGCCGCTGCCATCATAACGCGCTACTTCCGGATAAGGACAAAGAGGGCGGGAACGGGTGATTTCACCATCCACTATTTTTCGCGCTTCGATGCTGTCCGGTGCAAGGCCGCGTTCCACCCAGTCAATCACTGCCGTGATTGCATCGTTCTGGTCAGGACCGACGCCACCGGCGCAATGTGCCATGCCGGGAATCATGAAAAGACGCATGAAATCAGTGCCATCAGGCCCATTGGCAGTCACGGCCTTTTCATAATAATTGACGCCCATCATGGGCTGCAAAATAGTGTCAGCCCAGCCATAAGTCATGATCAGTTTGCCGCCTTTACTGCGAAAATCGCGTAGATTGATATCTTTGGCATCAGCCAGACGACTCCAGCGATGCAACAACTCCGGATCACTGTTGAAGTCAAAACTGCGGTAGTCATAATCCGGTTGTGGTGGCTGAAATACCAGGTAGCGCATAGTATCGTTGGCGAGGCCAAAATCTGCTGAACCTGCTCCGGGGGTTGACGGCACAATAAGGTTCATCCAGGCGCTGCTGACAGAGCCGTTAAAGCCTGTGCTGACAGCCTCGCTGCCAGGCATGAAACCGGGGAATATTGGCTGCCCCTGAATGTTATATGGACCATCATAAATCTTTTGAATGGCACTTGCCTGAGCCGGGGTAAGGCATGAATCATTGTCAGTCCCGGCCGGACATATTAGCGCATCTTCTTTTATATCTAATGGACAATTGCGAGGATCATCAATCAATCCATCGGCCAGACCATCGATGGCGTCACATTTGTTCATAACGACTGAAGCCAGCATCTCCATTTTGCCGGCTGTCACTGGCGCTTCGTCAAGGGCCAGCTGATTCCACAGGGCACCAATGGTAAATCCGGTCTGGTCGACCCAGGGAGCTACAGCGACGATACCATCAAAGTCCTGGGGGTAACGTTGTGCTTCAATCAAGCCCTGTCGACCACCATTGGAGCAGGAGTTCCAGTATGAATAGGAAACAACTTGCCCATAGTATAAAGAGGCAATTGCCTTGGCTGTGACCGCAGTAAGATGAACAGCGCGATAAGCATAATCGATGGCTTTCTGCGGATTACTCATGACAAAGCTGGCCCCTGGTTCTTCATCAGCATTGTGGCCGGTATTGGTGCTGGCGGTGGCAAAGCCAGCTTGCAAGCCGGCATAGCGTGAAGCAATCTGAAAACCGTCGTCCGGGCGTTGACCTGCATGCCCACCATTGCCAATCATGTAAAAACGGCCATTCCAGTCTGACGGTAAATCCACCACAAAAGCTATTTCCGGTTCCAGCATGCCGCTAACCCGACAATGGGAAGGAATATTATTCTGTCCCGGAATCTGCTCACTGGAAATACTGACCAGATCCTCTAGTTCAAGACCAGATAAATCAGCACAGGCAAGGCTGGGATGAAAGTCGGCTCTGGTGTAGTCGGAAAGAGAACCTGAGGCCTCGGAGAAAGGCTGGGCACAAACATAAGAAGCCTGCAAAAACGCAAGCAGGCCAAGGGCCAATAGGTGTAATGGCTTCGTAGTATTCATCTTTATATCCCTTTATGTGATGCGGCCATTACACTTGTTTTTAATTCCTTGTGTCAATTCAATCCAGTACTGTGAACTACTCAGAGAATACTTAAGGGCATATGTTTTCAAAATATCTCAGCCATTATCCAACTACGACAGTAGCTGATACGTAGGAAACAAGCCTACCTGGCTGGTATATGAACGACTGGGCACCGTCCTGAAGCTTGAGAGTCTGAACGGGTTACCAATTATCTTGTGTACTCTCCCGGTGTCATATTTTTACTTTGGTGATTCAGGAGAGCAGCACTTTCCCTACCGGCTGTGTGAAAACTCTCGGCGATATTTTTTCAGTTCTTTCTTTCAGGAACAGGTGTTTGTTATAAGGTATTTGGTGCGAAGGGGAGACTTGATTATCTGATTTAATACATTGAAAAAATTGAAGATATTATTTTTTAATATTTAAAAAGTTACATTCAGTGTCATATAAGCACAGAATCAAATCAACTATTTCAGCTCTGATTATCCGCTCTTCTTAGCTCTTCATTTGCAAGCAGAAACTTGAGATCACGCTCTACTGCATGAATCTCATCCCACATAACAGTGTCTTCACTTAACAGACTCTGCAGAAGTGTTTTCAGTCTTTCAATTTCTGTTTTACTGTTCATGGCCAGCGTTTTTGCACCAAAATGCTAATATTAGCATTACTGGGAGGGGCTGTCGCAACGTCACTATGTCACCCTGCCTGCCCAGACACAAATTGGGGAATTCAAACGCTATATGCTAGCTCTACTGACCTTGTGGCCGCAGACCAAAATATTGCGTTAAAAGACTCTGTTTGCAGCCAGAATTTTTTCAAAACCGTCATACGTCCAGTCACGGCTTGTATCAATAATGACGCAATCCTCAATTTAATGACTTAAAGCATTCGATCCGCTCTTTATTTTTGCCGATTGGATGATTCTAATTACCGGGGAAAAGTCATTTACCACTAGAAGTTTGATTTTAGAGGCACTTTGACAACCGAAATGATCGAATCGGTCTATTTTGCCGTACAAGAAATATAGCAAAGGAATTACCTGTGTCTCAGTCCTCACTTCTTTGGTTTACCAATAGCCTTCGTCTAGACGATAACTCACTTTATAATGCGGTTTCTGAAGATACCAAGCTCCACTGCATCTACATTTATGACCAAAGAACAGAGCTATTTTTTCATCTCGGTGAGAAACATTTAAGCCCGCATCGTGCTCGATTCTTAGAGCAAACAATCTCTACTCTCGATCAACAACTATCCTCGCTTGGCCAATGCCTTCATCGGATTAATGGCGACTACCTGGAGTCGTTGACCCATCAGGTGCAACAATACTCGATTGACAAAATTGTCACCTCGCGTCACGTAGGTGGCTACGAGCAACAAGCAATCAAAGCGATTGCAAAGCGTTTCCCACATCTTCAGATAGCGGTTGTAGAGACCGCCACCATCTTTCAAGAGTCACAGCTGCCTTTTGTGCTCTCCGATCTGGATAAGAGTTTCACCCCATTTCGTAAACGTGTTGAAGATCTAGTCATTGATCAACCTGTCACAGCACCGACGTCGTTACCACCACCTATCCACAAGATAAGTTTAAGTAAACCTGTTGAACTAAAAGCGAGTTTTAACGGTGGTGAAGTCGCTGCACTGCAGCACCTGGAGACTTACTTCAACAGCACTGCGCCTCTAACATATAAAGAGACTCGCAACGTCTTAGATGATTGGCAAAGTTCAACAAAACTGAGCCCCTGGTTAGCTGTCGGGGCTATCTCGGCGAGACGAGTCATCGCTAGGCTCAGCGAGTATGAATTGCAAAATGGGGCCAATGAATCAACCTACTGGATTAAATTTGAGCTGCTTTGGCGAGAATACTTCCAATGGTATGCCCTCCATTGGGGGGATCGACTTTATGCCTTCAAAGGGCCACATAATCGCAACCCGCTCACAAGTTATGACGCGGAGCGATTTCGTGCTTGGCGTGAGGGCCACACCCCCTACCCAATTATTAATGCCGCAATGAAACAGCTTAAAGCTACGGGCTATATATCTAACCGTGCACGCCAGCTCGTTGCTAGCTGCCTTGTTCACGAACTCGCTATCGATTGGCGATACGGTGCTGAGTATTTTGAACAGCAGTTACTCGATTTTGATATCGCCAGTAATTGGGGAAACTGGCAGTACCTCGCAGGTGTCGGTGCAGACCCGAGAGGCCATCGCCAGTTTAACCTGGAAAAACAAACACAGATTCACGATCCAAAGCATCGCTTCATCAAGAGCTGGGATGGCAATAAGGGTTTCTAAAACACTGCCCTCTTTGACTACTAGAGCGATACAATTTTTCCTATTAATGAAGAAGGGATATGAATCATCACAAGCAGACACTTCCATCAAAAGTTTGTGAGCATTGCTGACGCCCCTTCAGTTGGTGCAAAAAGTGGACTCGCGATTGGGAGCAGGTAAGATGCTGTTCTGAGCGCTGCAAACACGAGGCTAAAGAGAGTCGATGAAAATATTAAGAGTGATTCTGGGCGATCAACTCAATGCCCAACACAGCTGGTACCGAGAAAGAAATAGCGACCACCTGTATTTGATCGCAGAGCTCCACCAAGAGCAGCGATATGTGAGACACCACGTGCAGAAAATTGTCGCCTTCTGTATCGGCATGCAACGCTTTGCAGAAGCTCTCAAAGATACTGGACACCAGGTCCTTCACTTGACACTTGATCAGACAGCAGAGTATGACTCGATTGATCAATTAATTATAGCGATCTGCCAACAGCATAAGATTGGACTAATTGAGTTTCAGCGCCCTGATGAGATTCGTCTTTTAGAGCAGCTACGCAAGTTGAAAATTCCTACTGGTATAGGTCTCCGAGAGGTTGATACTGAGCACTTCTTGCTCCCCTTCGAAGAGATCAGTAAAGAGTTTAAACCACAGCGTCCTTTACGAATGGAGGCGTTCTATCGCCGCATGCGTAAACGCTATGGTTATCTAATGCAAAACGGTGAACCAGAAGGGGGGCGTTGGAATTTCGACAGTGAAAATCGAAAAGCGCTTAAAAAATCTGACTTGGCACAGATTCCTCCACCTCTATGCTTTAACCAATTAACCCAAGCGGTGATAGAGCGATTAGATAGGCATGAGATTAGCTATTTTGGAGAG
>JAUHWU010000117.1 GCA_030427065.1 Gammaproteobacteria bacterium
CCTTTTCAAATTCAGTGTCGCGAATCTGCTCGGCTTTCTGGCGAAAATTTCTCAAGGTAGAAACAATGCCCAGGGTTTTCTGTTTCTCTTCGTAATTTTCCACACCGCGATCAATAATCTTTTCCGCATCACGGGCGGCATCCTGACGATTCTTCATATTGTCATCGATGACCTGTGACAGATCATCAACGGTATACAAATAAACATCGTCCAGCTCGGCTACCTCGGGTTCGATATCTCGGGGCACGGCCAGGTCCACCATAAAGATTGGCTTATGTTTGCGCGCTTTCAAGGCACGCTCTACAGCCCCTTTACCCAGAATAGGCAGCTGGCTTGCGGTCGAACTGACCACGATATCTGACTTTTCCAGTTGTTCAGGAATATCGGAGAACAATACTTCTGTCACTCCGTATTTTTCTTTTAGCTCAAGCGCCCGCACCAGGGTGCGATTGGCAACAGCGATATTATTGACACCAGCCTGACGCAGATGCTGCACCACCAGTTCAATTGTGCGCCCGGCGCCAATCATCAAGGCATTAACCTGTGACAGATCACTAAAGATATGTTGCGCCAGAGTCACGGCAGCAGAAGCGACTGATATCGGGTTCTCACCAATGGCCGTATCTGTGCGTACCTGTTTCGCGACGGCAAAAGTGCCTTCAAACAGACGATTCAGATTACTTCCCAGTGTGCCGGCTTCGCGTGCTACATCATAGGCAGATTTCAACTGACCCAGAATCTGGGTTTCGCCCAGCACCATGGAATCAAGACCACTGGCCACTTTCATGGCATGGCGAACGGCATCAATGTCTTTATAGACATAAACACAGTCGCGAAGATTTTCCGGCTGCAGCTGATGGTATTTTTCCAGCCAGGACTGGACTTGCTGCCTGACCACGTCACTGGAGTCTGAAGAGGCTTTGCCTTCTCCAGGCTCGCAGTAAAGTTCTGTTCTGTTACAGGTAGAGACGATAACCAGTTCATCAAGACCAACATCAGCGCAGGCCTGCTGAAGCGCGTCATGCATCTTTTCAGGGGCGAACGCGACCTTCTCGCGCACATCGACGCTAGCGGTGTTGTGATTAATGCCAAGCAGGAAAGTAGCCATGAACCGGTGTTATCAGAAAAATCTGCCAATAAACGGCGTATTCTACTCAATACAGAGGTTCGTGCCTATTAACAAAGATTGTTGCATAGCTGGAACGATTTACTGATTATCAGGGTCTGAATAAAAACATCCGATTAATAGCCGACCTGCGTAAGTATTATTACTATCAATGTGAAGCCGGCATTGAGATGTTCTGCCTGATATAGCTATACTTGACACCGCTTATGACCAAAACATTCCCTTTCCAGATAAAACCTGCAGCATTGCCTGGCGGCTCATTGCTGTTGTCCCTGCTTCTCTCGGGCCTATTGTCTGCGTGCGCCAGCTCACCAGATGAAAGCATAGCTGTGGCAGATAGCACCGAAGTTGCAGCGGCTGAGGTACCATCGACTCCCTCATCAGAGCAAAGCCGGGCACAGCCAATACCGGCGCCGGTGGACATTGAGTATGGACACTTTTCCGAAGACATACTTGCCCGGGTCATTATTGCCGAAATGGCAGGCCAACGCGGATATAACCAGAAAGCCCTGAATGACTATATGGAACTGGCGCGCGAAACCAATGACCTGAATATCATCAAGCGTGCCTCGCGCATTGCGTCTTTCCTGAGAGATGTGCCGGCCTCTATTGAGTCTGGCAATTTATGGCTTGCGAAAGAGCCGGATTCCCAGGAAGCACTACGTACCCTGGCTTTCCAGATGGTAGCCATGGGTCGCTATCGTGAAGCCATGGACCATCTCAGAAACCTGCTGGCCCTTGGCGCGACCATCGATTTTCGCCTCATCACCAACCAGACTGCGATGGACAATAACGCGGCACTGATGATTGATGCCCTGATCGCCGATTTTGAAGATCTCACTACACTGTATCCCGCCAACCAGTCCCTGCGTCTGGGGCTTGCCCATCTCTACCAGCAGAATGAGCAGGTTGAACAAGCTTATGAATTGGTGCGGGTGCTGGCACAGGAAATGAATGACAACCCTGAAGTGGTCATCCTCGAAGTGGACCTTCTGGAGCAATTGGGCAATACAGCGTTGGCAGAAAAACGTCTGGAACAAAGCCTGCGCAATAATGAAAACCATAAGGAATTACGCTTTCAATATGGCCGTAAATTGCTTGACGAACAGCGATACCGGGAAGCCCATGATCAGTTTCAAATTATCGTGGAGCAATTTCCTGAAGACTACGACATGCTTTATTCCCTGGCCCTGATCAGCATGGAAATTAATATGCTGAATGAGGCGAAACAGTATTTCCAGCGCCTGGTTGAAAAAGCCCAACGCCTTGATGATGCCCACTATTATCTTGGTTTTATAAACGTTCAGGAAAATAATCCGACTGAAGCCATAACCCATTTCATCAATGTGAATGGCGGTGGTAATTTCCTGCAGGCTCAACGCAATCTGGCAGAACTCATGGTGCGGGCGGGGCGCTATCCGGAAGTGAAGGCGCGCTTTCAAAATATTCGTTTCCGCAATCCCGATTACAATATTCCCCTGCTCACTCTGGAAGCCAATGTGCTATTGGATGAAGGCTTGTATACGCAGGCCAGTACCGTACTCAATAATGCAGTCGGCGCTTTTCCCAATAATATCCAGTTATTGTTCCTGCGCTCGATCTACGCTCAGGAGGTCAATGATCTGATGCTGATGGAAGTCGACCTTCGCAAGATAATCCAGCTGAACCCGACCAGCCCTGTTGCCTACAACAGCCTGGGTTATACGCTGGCTGATCGCACAGATCGCTTTGATGAAGCCTATCAACTGATACAGCGCGCGGTTGAACTTGCACCGAATGATCCCGCAATCATAGACAGCCTTGGCTGGGTACAGTACCGTTTGGGCCTGTATGAAGAAGCACGGGAAAACCTGGACAGAGCCTATGAACTGTTCCCTGATCATGAAGTGGCAGCCCACCTTGGAGAGGTGCTCTGGGTTATGGGTGAAAAATCCGAAGCCAGAAGAGTCTGGCGCAAAGCGCTGGAATCACAACCTGATAGCGAACACATCCTCAATGCCATGGAGCGACTCACGTCTGACTCCTCAATTTAAGCGCTTTTTTTCGGGCCGCTTGCTTGCTGGCCTGTTTCTTTTATTGCTGAGTTTATTGCTTAGTTCATGTGCTTCCCTGACGCAGGATTCCTCCTCCCTTTATAGTGACGATTACGCACGGATTCTGCTGCAGCTGGAGCAATGGTCCCTGCGCGGCCGGCTTAATATAAGAAGTAATAATCAATCTGATACGATTAATATCAACTGGCAGCAACAGACCACGGATTTCGATATCAACCTCAGCGGCACACTGGGTATGGGGGCGGTAAGAATAAACAGCAACAGTAGTGGGGTCATCATTGAGAAAGCCGGGGAAGATCCCATCATAGCCAGCAGCCTGCAGGAAATCAGCAGTGATCTGCTGGGTTATGCCTTCCCGGCAAACTCCCTGCCCTACTGGATCAAGGGGCTGCCTGCCCCGGACAGGGAAGCCGAGGTAACCCGAAACCCCCAGGGTCTGGTGGCCACCCTGTCCCAGGCAGATAAACAGGGCACCCTCTGGGAGATACAGTACGATCGATATCAGGATTATCAGGGCGCCGTCCTGCCGGGACGCATTCGACTGGAACAATCACCCTATCGCCTCACCTTCATCATTAGTGCCTGGGAAACAGATCTGGCAGATTCTGCCGGGGACAGTAAATGAGTACCCTCATTCTCCCGGCGCCAGCCAAACTCAACCTGTTTCTTCATATTACCGGCCGGCGTGCTGATGGCTACCACACCCTGCAGACAGTTTTTCAGCTACTGGATTACGGTGACACGCTTACCTTTAGCGCCAATAGTAGCGGACAAATCAACTTCACCTGCAGCGACCCTGCACTGGCAGGCCCGAATAACCTGGTGGTTCAGGCTGCCAGCCTGTTGACACAGAAAACCGGCCTTACCCGGGGGGCTGATATCTATCTCGAGAAAATACTGCCCCAGGGGGGCGGTGTGGGGGGCGGCAGTTCTGATGCAGCTACTACCCTGCTTGCACTGAACTCGCTCTGGCAATGTGGACTCGGCATTGATGAATTGGCACAAATGGGGCTTTCCCTGGGCGCCGACGTCCCGGTATTTGTCCGTGGCAGGTCTGCCTGGGCAGAAAATGTGGGTGAATCCCTGCAAGTTCTGGATTTGTCTGAGCGTTGGTATATAGTGCTGACACCGGATTGCCAGGTCTCCACAGGGGAAATTTTTTCCCATCCGCAATTGACAAGGAACACCTACCCCATCAAAATACCCGCCTTTCCGTTTTCGGGCAGTAAAAATGACTGTGAGTTGCTGGTTCAGAGCCTGTACCCACCGGTAAAAAGGGCACTGGATTGGTTATCCACATTTGCTGAAGCACGCATGTCTGGAACCGGCGCAAGTGTATTTGCCAGCTTTGACTCGCAAGCACAGGCCCAGGAAGTGATGAATCACCTTGCCCGACAGACAGAATCAAGCGGAACGAAAATTGGTTCGGCATTTATAGCCAGGGGCGTCAACATTTCCCCGCTTTATGAGGCCTTGCTTGATTAGTACAGGGCTTTAAATTTTTTATGAGTTAATGGGATGCTCCCAAGTGGCAATGAAACGGCACAAGGTTTTGAACCTGGTCCTTGTTTACAGGAATATCCTTTATGTTTTATTGGGGCATTCCTAAGTGGCAAGAAAACGACACAAGGTTTTGAACCTGGTCCATGTTTACAGGAATATCCTTTATGTTTTATTTGGGCATTCCCAAGTGGCAAGGAAACGACACAAGGTTTTGAACCTGGTCCTTGTTTACAGGAATATCCTTTATGTTTTATTGGGGTGTCGCCAAGTGGTAAGGCACAAGGTTTTGATCCTTGCATGCGGAGGTTCGAATCCTCCCACCCCAGCCATATACTTTGCATTAGATTAATAGAAAGAGCATACAGCCAGGTCGCTGAATGCTCTTAATATAAGATTTTTGATTTAAGTAGATTTCTGATTTCAAATAAAAATCAAACAGCCTTAAACAAAGCACTTAGAAAAGCACCAAGGAAATGCCCCATGGCCAACAACTTGATGGTATTTACCGGTAACGCAAACCCGGAACTGGCAGAAAAAGTCTCAAAATGGCTTGGTGTGCCGCTGGGGCGTGCTGATGTACAGAAATTCAGTGATGGCGAAATCAGTGTAGAGTTGAATGAAAATGTACGCGGTCAGGATGTATTTATCATCCAGCCTACCTGTGCCCCAACCAACAGTAACCTGATGGAACTGTTATTAATGGCCGATGCCCTGCACAGATCATCAGCAAACCGTATTACCGCTGTCGTACCCTATTTTGGTTATGCGCGTCAGGATCGTCGGGTAAGATCAGCCCGTGTGCCTATCAGTGCCAAGGTGGTTGCCGACATGATTAGCGCAGTTGGCATCAATCGACTGCTTACTGTTGACCTGCATGCAGAACAGATTCAGGGGTTTTTCCAGATTCCGGTGGATAACGTCTACGCCTCGGCACTGCTGGTAGACGAAGTAATACGTCAGAACTATAAAAACCTGATGGTGGTCTCACCGGATATTGGCGGTGTGGTCAGGGCTCGTGCGTTTGCCAAGCAACTTGATATTGATCTGGCAATTATCGATAAACGTCGCCCTAAAGCCAACGAGTCCCAGGTGATGAACCTGATCGGTGAAGTTAAAGACCGCACCTGTCTGATAGTTGATGACATGGTCGATACTGCGGGCACACTGTGCAAGGCCGCAGATGCCTTGAAAGAAGAAGGCGCAATAAAGGTCGTTGCTTACTGTACCCATGCGGTACTGTCCGGCAATGCCATGGATAATATTAATAACTCTTCTCTCGACTCGCTGGTAGTTACCGATACCATCCCCTTGTCAGAGGAAGCAAAGAATTGCAAAAAAATACGTCAGCTCACTCTGGGTAAATTCCTGGGCGAGTCTATTCGACGTGTCAGCAATGAGGAATCTGTCAGTGCCATGTTTGATAACACCTAGATTGTAAAATCACGGTTTATCTTCAGGCATAACAGATAAATAAAACATTCCGGATTATTGGTCGCGAATACCCGGAAATTAATCAGGAGACATCTATATGTCCAGCAATGAATTTACTCTCGACGCCAAGCCTCGGGAAGACGTAGGGAAAGGTGCGAGCCGCCGCCTGCGCAGACTCCAGGGCGAAATGCCCGCTATTATTTATGGTGCTGGTAAAGACCCTCTGTCTATTACCCTGCGTCATGATGACATCTTTCACGCCGTTGAAGATGAAGCCTTCTTTTCCTCTATTTTGGAAATCAATGTGGCCGGCGCGAAGGAAAGCGTCATTATCAAGGATATGCAGCGCCATCCAGCCAAACCCATAATCATGCATGCTGACTTCCTGCGCGTGCGCGCTGACGTGGAACTCACAGTGAATGTTCCGCTGCATTTCGTGAACGAAGACACCTGTATTGGTGTAAGACTGGAAAATGGTCAGATCAGCCATCTGATGAATGAGCTGGTAATCACCTGTCTGCCAAAAAATCTGCCGGAATATATCGAAGTCGATATGGCGGAATTGCATGTCGGCGATACCGTCCACATCTCTGACCTCAAGTTACCGGAAGGCGTAAGCAGTGTCGAATTGTCCCACGGGGAAGAAAACGACCAGGCCGTTGCCGCAGTCACCGAGATCCGTCTACAGGCTGAAGAGCCCGAAGGCACTGCTGATGCAGCAGGCGATGAAGGTGCTGCTGACAGCGCTGATGATTCTTCAGACGACGAAGATAACAGCGGCGAATAAACCGCCAACTCCATGAGTAACGGCATCAAACTGATTGTTGGCCTGGGAAATCCGGGCCAGCAATACCGGTTTACCCGGCATAATGCCGGCGCGATGTTTCTTGAAACACTCTGTGATGATTTTCATGGAGAGTTGCGCCCGGAGAGCAAGTTTTTTGGTCTTGCAGGCCGGATCACTATTGCCGGCCATGATGTACGCCTGCTTTTTCCCACTACTTTTATGAATAACAGCGGCCAGGCTGTATCGGCTATGGCACGCTACTATGATATTGCCACGGAAGATATTCTTGTGGCCTACGACGAACTGGATCTTCCCGTTGACACTGTACGCCTTAAAAGCGGCGGTGGTCATGGCGGGCACAACGGCGTCAGGGATATTGCCAAGGCCCTGGGCAGTAATGAATTTCAACGTCTGCGTATCGGCATTGGGCGACCCACGGGCAAAGGTATAGATTATGTTCTGGGTGTGCCATCGAAACAGGATGCCGATGCCCTTCAGCATAATATTGATGATGCCATCAGGATACTGCCGCTGTTGGTGGAAGGTCAGTTTCAGGCTGCCATGGGTAAACTACACACCAAACCCGATGGTGTGGCAGGTCGGATAAGGCCCACAGATCCGCCATCCGACGAACAAGACGAATAAAACGAATACAGGAAAAGTTATGGGAATTAAATGCGGTATCGTGGGCTTACCCAATGTCGGTAAATCCACCCTTTTTAATGCGTTGACTGAAGCAGGTATTGCTGCGGAAAACTTCCCTTTTTGCACCATCGAACCCAATGCCGGCATTGTCTCCATTCCGGATCCCCGCCTTGATGCACTAAGCGAAATAGTCAAACCACAGAACACCATTCCCACCACCATGGAATTCGTTGATATTGCCGGGCTCGTTGCCGGCGCCTCAAAAGGTGAAGGTCTGGGCAACCAGTTCCTGGCCAATATCCGGGAAACCGATGCCATCGCCCACGTGGTGCGCTGTTTTGAAGATGACAACGTCATCCATGTCGCGAACACCATTAACCCGGCCAGCGATATCGAAATTATCAATACCGAGCTGGCGCTGTCAGATCTGGAAACCGTCGATAAAGCCCTGGACAAGGTAAGCCGCGTTGCCAAGAGTGGCGACAAGGATGCGCAGAAACAAACCGCCCTGCTGCAGAAGGTTCAGGCCCATCTTGATGGCGGCAATCCGGTGCGCAGCATGGGACTGTCAGCCGAGGAACTGGCTGACATTTATACCCTGCACCTGTTAACCATCAAGCCCACCGTTTACATTGCCAATGTGGATGAAAACGGCTTTGAGAATAATCCCTACCTGGACAAGGTCAGGGAAATCGCCGCAGCCGAAGGCTCTGAAGTGGTGGCTGTGTGCAATAAACTGGAATCGGAAATTGCTGAGCTGGAAGCTGAGGAGAAACTCGAATTCCTGCAGGAAATGGGCATGACAGAGCCTGGTCTGGACCGCGTTATCCGCGCCGGCTATACCCTGCTGGGCCTGCAGACCTATTTCACCGCCGGCCCCAAGGAAGTACGCGCCTGGACCGTCAAAAAAGGCGCTACCGCGCCGAAAGCAGCGGCGGTTATCCATACCGATTTTGAAAAAGGCTTTATCAGAGCCGAAGTGATTGGCTATGACGACTTCATCGCCAACAAAGGCGAACAAGGCGCCAAGGATGCCGGCAAATGGCGCCTGGAAGGCAAGGACTACCTGGTCGCGGATGGCGATGTCATCCACTTCAGGTTCAATGTATAGGCTAATGACGCCGCTCATGTCGGATGACGCTGCGCTTATCCGACCTACAGAAGAGCACAGAGGACTGTTTTCTTGACAAAAAGCAGGTAAATCCCGAAAATGCGCATCCTTCTGAAAGGTACAACTTCAGAGTTAGCACTAAACAGAGGGTTTCCAGTTTGCTGTAGATGGGAATTTTATTTGGAATTTTACTCGCAGGCGTATGCTTTATACGTCGAGACTAAAATTCCAAGTAAAATTTTCAGATGCAGTAAGGTTGGCAGACGGGAAAGTTTGAATTTTCGTCGCGAGGGCGTCAAGTGTGCATGAGATGGGAGCGTAAATTTTTATTTTTCGCGCAGGCGTATACAGACATACGTTGAGCAGGAAAATAAAAATTTACGCTTCCAGATTGTGTACAATTGGCGGCCGCAGTAGAAAATTATGGCTACGTAGCTCAGCTGGTTAGAGCACAGCATTCATAATGCTGGGGTCACTGGTTCAAGTCCAGTCGTAGCTA
>JAUHWU010000007.1 GCA_030427065.1 Gammaproteobacteria bacterium
CGGCGTCAATTCGGTTAACAATGGCGCGCTTAATGATGGTACAGCCACCTATGTATTTGCCCCGGGTGATAGCGGTTCGGTTGATCTGGGTTATACCCTGACCAGCTCCAACACGGTTAATTTCAATGTGACTGATGGTTCAATCACTGAGACAGTATTTTTTGACAATGATTTGTTTGTCGGCAATTGTGCGTTTCGCATTTCCAATGTCGGCAATGCCTATACCTGTTCTGACGAAGCCATCACCATTACTGCGGTTGACGGGGGAGGTAACAGGCTGACTGGTTATGCAGGCACAATTTCCCTGAGTACCAGTACGGGTATTGGTGCCTGGAACTATGGCGGCGTTGGCTTGACTGACACTTTTGGTCCCAACGATGGTCTGGCGAGTTATACCTTTCAACCGGGTGATGACGGAGAGGTTGTTCTGCAGTTGCATCATTCCGCCGCGAATGGGGCCGTTGATATTTTTGTTACTGACGGGGTTTACAACCAAGAACCAGGCTTTGTGCCCCTCAATGTATTGAACATCTGTGAATTCCAGATCAGTTTTGTCGGTCCGGGTGACACCTGTACGGCTGAGCCAATTACCATTGATATTGTGGATGGAGATGGAGCCCCCGGCAACAGGTTCGCCGGTTTGATAACCCTGACTACCTCCAATAACGATGGTACCTGGACGCTGAATACCGGTGCTGGAGTCTTTAATGATGCAACGCCCAACGACGGCAAAGCCACCTATACATTCAGCGCCACGGATGCAGGGCAGGCGGTATTTGATTTTTCTACGCTGAATGGCGCGCCGGTCAATTTCAATGTCACCGGTGGTGGCTATACGGTGGATATCGGCGCGGATCCGACCCTGACCATTGTTGACTGCGGCTTTGAAATTTCCTTTGTCGGTGGTAATAACTCCGATGTATGTTCCCTGAAGCTGGTAGAGGTGCGGGCGGTCGATGGTAGTGGTGGACCCTTTTCATATGTTGGAACTATTAACCTTTCCACAGCTCTCACCACCGGTGACGGTTCCTGGGGCCTGGATACCGGCTTTGGCACCTTCAATGATCCATCCCCTGAAGATGGCGCCGCCAGTTATACCTTTTTGGGCGATGACGGTGGCGTGGCAGTCTTCGAATTAAGGCATTCCACACCGGGATTGGTAAATATCGATATTGTTGGCGGTTCCCTGACTGAAAATGCCAGCGCCGATCCTGACTTGACCGTTGCGGATTGCAGTTTCCGCTTCTCCCTGAGCAGTCCCTCCATCAATGCCTGTACGTTTGCTGAGGCCACGTTGGAGGTACGCGACAGTCTGGGTAATCCGGCAGCGGATTTCGAAGGTACGGTCAATCTCACCACCAGTACCGGCAATGGTAACTGGCTGACCACAACCAACGGACTGGGGCCGCTGACTGATACCAATCCCAATGATGGTATCGCCAGTTACACCTTTTTGGACGGAGACGGCCCCAGTGTTATTTTTGAATTTTCCAGCGAGACAGTGGAGACCTTGAATCTTGAGGCAGAATTCAATGGCAGTATTGTAGATTCATTATTTGATCCGGCCCTGCAGATTACCCAGTGTCAGCCCACTATTAGCGATACCCAGTGTTACACCACGGAAAGTGAGGTATCGGCGATAACGCTGCCTTCCTCATCAGAAACCGGTGGTTCGCGGATGGTGCTGATGTACACCAATGTGGAAAACCAGGTTGCCTCAGTCACCGCAACCATCAGCGCCAATCCGATGACGTTGCTGCGTACCGAAACCGCAGTTAATGGTGGTACCACCAATGTATTACAGGTATTTGCCATACTGGATGCAGCTTTACCGGCTGGTGCCGGCACCTATTCGGCAGCCCATGATGGCAATGCCAACTCAGCGATGTGTATCGTGGCAGTAGAGGGGGTGAAGCAAAGTTTTCCAGTGCAAAATGGCACGACTCCTGCCAATGGTCAGCTCAATGGCACCAACTATCCTCCGCCGGCTACCGGTAATGCCTCTACAGATATCACAGTGAATGAAAACAATTCCATTTTGCTCAGTGTGGCTGCCAATGGTCAGGGAGGAACCACCTATACTTCAAGCCTGGGTACTACCGAATGGATTCCCGGTGCGGCAGATGCAGTCGGTGCTGACTGGGCCGGGTTTTCTGATTTCCAGGCTACGGCGACTTCGCTTACTGTCAGGCAGCCCAATAATGCCACGCCTAATGCGGAAACCCATATCGCGCTGGCTTTGGCACCGTTCTTTAGTGGTGACCCGATAGTAGAGGGCTATGTCCCTGTAACCTTGTTCAAGACATTCTCGGGGAATCTGAATTACCGGGCTACCGGGAATAGTCTGAGGGCTTTGCCCAATACCAGTAATGCCAATGCCTGTACTTTTTTTGATCCGGCCAGTGGTCCGGGGGGAAATCAAACGGTCAATAACACAACTGGAACTACTGCGATACTTGATTTGCCACCCGGTTCAAGCGTAGTTGATGCCTATCTCTACTGGGCTGGTTCCGGCAGGGATGCGGATATTGATAATGCGGTGAGCTTTGGGGTGGATGGCTCGGAAGTGTCTTTTACCGCAGATGGTATTTACAAGATTGAAAACCCTTATGGCTTTAACCTGGAGTATTTTGCCGGCTATAAGAATGTTACCGGGCTAATAACGACTACGCCGAAAGAAATCTACCGCTTCAAGGATCTGGAAGTCAGGATTACAGAGCCAGGTGGTGGTATTGACTGGCTGGATATCCAGGGCTGTCTGGGCGGCTGGGGCATGATAGTGGTTTACGAAAATCCGCTGGAAGATCTCAATGTAATCAATCTGTTTGACGGTTTTCAGCCGTTCCGTTTTACCAGTTTTACCCTGACGCCGGGAAATTTCAGAATGGGCAGTCCAGACGGGGTGAGTAGTCCCAATGGTCAGATTACTCATCTTACCTTTGAGGGCGATGATTCCCTGAATGAGCCGGGCGAACTTTTTCAACTGCAGAATTCCACCTCGACATTAACGTTTACACCTTTGATTAATTCCGAGAATTCCGCCATCGCCAATGGCGATGTTGATGCCCAGTACAACGATACCATTACCTACCCGATCTATGATGCTAACCTGAATTTTGATCCCTTGACTGGAGTTGGTGGTTACACTGTAGCCAGCACGACAAGCTATGGCACCGATGTTGATACCTATTATATTCAGGGCGCCGTGCCGGGATCTACCCAGCTGGAAATACTTTGGCCCTTTGGCGAATCCGGCGCTGAACAAATTAACACGCTCTTTGGTACCGGTCAGGATGGGGTCTTCCTGGTGGGTGAGTTCATTTCGGTGAACAATGCCGCCATAGCGGATCTGGAAGTGTTTATTAGCCAAAGCGGCAGTTTCAAGGTCGGCAGTTCCGCTACTGCTACCTACAACTACACCGTCACTAATAATGGCAATGGTACCGGGGCGACTCAGCCAGGACCTCCATTCAATTTTGCCGATGGCGATGTGATTCTTACTATCAATCTGCCTATTGGCATGACTGCTGCGTCTGTCACTGAGAATGGCTGGACTTGCGTTGCCGATGTTCCTGTGCCGAATGCGACGGCGTTCACTTGTGTATTTAACATTGGCGCTGACTACACAACGGGTGCGGTGAATTCCCAGTTGTGGGCAGGAGAGTCCCTGCCTGATGTAGTCGTGACGGTGAATCTGGATGATGAAAGCTCCAATCCCTTGTTAAGCAATTCGGTTTCGCAGTCGGCCCGTATTGCCCACACTGAGAATTACCCCGGTACCTGTGTGGTGGAAGCGCCCGGTGTTCAGCCTGATCCAACGGTCTGTGAGTTGCCGCCGCAATTTGACAACGTCAATGACCTGAATAAAAACATTATTGATGTGGATGATCTGGATGAGAAAACTGCCAACAATAATAATGTGGTGCAACAGACGACCAATGTATTGGGTATTGTTACTGATTTAAGAATGGTGAAGTCTGTCGTTGGTGTGCTGGAAGAAAACCAGCCAGCCCAGTATTTATTGACGGTTACCAATCTTGGCCCGGACATTACCACCAAAACCATGACGATTACGGACACACTGCCAGATGGCCTGGTGCCCAGCACAGCCATCGGCGCCGCCTGGAGCTGTAATATTGTCAGCCAGACAGTAACCTGTACCAACAATATTCCATTGAACGTTGGTGTGGGCTATCCACTAAATATCACTACCGTGAGCGTGGTGGCACCAGCCATTGAGGGTGCCTTTGTCAGCAATACCGCTTTGGTCCAGGCGGGTACTTTCAATTTCGATCAGGTCAATGGCAATAATACCAGTACCACAAATACCCAGGTGGTGGGGGAGCCGGTGGCTTCGAACCGGAAGTTCCTGATTTCCGTGAATGAGCTGTCTGATCTGGGCACCGGGACAGGTGTGTTGCCGGGTTTTGAGGATGGCGACCTGGTCCTGTATGACCCGCAGACTGATGTGGCGACGATGTTCCTGGCGGAAGCGGATATTCCCGATTTACCCGGCTTGACCGAACTTAATAATATCAATGCCGTGCATTTGCTCCCCAACGGTCAAATATTGATGTCGACGGATACTGATGGCAGCTCTATTGTCGGTGTCACTTTCAACGCCGAGGATGTGGTGCTTTATGACCCGATTCTGCAAACAGCCACGGTGGTTTTCTCCGGAACCGGTGTGTTTGACAGCCAGGCCAATATTGATGCCATTCATGTGCTCTACAACAACAGTTATAACCCATCCGACTGGGATCTGATTGTCTCAACGGAAGATGATGTCCTTATTGCAGCGGTGCCTTATGACGATAATGATCTTATTCAGTTTGATTTGAGCCCTGCGACACCTACGGCTACTTTGCGGGTGGATGGCGCTGATAGTGAAGTGTTCGGCGCAGATACGGGTGATATAGATGCTCTGTATATTGATTTTGAAAACGAGGATATTTATACCCTGTCCACCGATGATCCAGGTGCGGTCACCATCGGGGGACCGATGGATCAGGATACCTATACCCAGGATGACCTGGTGCAGCTTGATCTGGGCACGCCAACCATGTCCATCGCCCAGAACGTATTCCTTGGCGATGTTGCTAACGGCGTGTTCCTGCCTACTCCCTCTGCTACCCGAAAACTGGATGCGGTGCATGTGATCGAGGATGGCTACTATGGGCACTTTGCCATTATCAGTAATGGCTCCGGTGATACCTGTACCCCTACCTCCATTACCATACGCCGCCACATTGGTCTTAGTCATGTGACCGACACCAATTATGCTGGTTCCATCCGACTCAGCAATGATTCCGGCACGGGCGAGTGGCAAGCCGATATCAGCGCTAATGGCATGCTCGTCGATAGCCTTACCACTGATGGGGAAGCCATCTATACCTTTGACCCAGCCGATAATGGGGAAGTGATTTTGTTCCTGAAAGATACCGCACCGGTGCTGCTGAATGTGGATGTTACGAATTTCTTTAACGAAGAAGATCCCAATGAGGATAACGATATTCTGGTCAGTGATGTAGTGACTAATGTCAGCTATCTGGATACCTTCGGTTCCGTTAGCTACAACAACAACGACGGGATTGCCTCTTTTGCTGACGACTGGATTGAAATTAATGATGGCCTGACGGGTGCGGCTTCAGGGGCTATAAAAATTGTCAGTAACAGTCTCAATTTAACCAACCCGGGCGGAAATACCTTCCCGGAGATACTGCGTGAAATTGATATGAGTGGTTATACCCCGAACACGGTCACTGATCCGCTAACGCTTAATTTTGACTGGAGCCGCACGGGCGGTGTTGGCGTTGACAGTTTCCAGGTCCAGGCCAGGAATAATGCTCCGTCAGGCGCATGGACAACCCTGACCAACATAAACGGCATTACCGGCGCTGTGGCAGGCAATAGCGTCTCCCTTGATTTGACTGCGGCGGGCATTACGCCAACAGCTACAGTACAAATCAAGTTTGTGGTCAATGCGGGCTACCAAATACAAAGTTTCAATCTGGATAATATCGAAGTCACCACCGCCACCAATGATTGTAATGTGGGCGGCACGGTGGACCACTATGCCATTAGTAATTCAGGCTTTGGTATTTCCTGTCTGGTAGAAAATATCACGATTATTCCTCATACCCCGGCTGACCTCACCACGCAACCCGGGCAAGGGGTTACTATTACCTTGAATACCAGTGGTAAGGGGACCTGGTTTCCGCCGATAGGCGGAGCCGGGCCGTTCAGTAGTGTAGAGGGGACCGGTTCTGCGCAGTATACCTATCAGGCGGGCGAAGACGTCCTGGTGTTCCCCTACAACCATACTGGTCCGGCGACTGATCCTGATGTGGTGAATTTTTCATTGGTGGACAGCAATGTGCCGACCAAGACTCAGCTGGAAAATCAGAGTCTGTCAGTGTCTCGTGCGGGCTTGCGTTTCTATAACGACACGGCAGGCAACATGACTTATCCCACGCTGGTGGCGGGCATGGATTCCTTCCTCTACACCGGCGACATATTAACGGTGCAGGCGATCCAGGCCAGCAACAATAACCCGGCGGTATGTGAAGATATTTTTGCAGCGGGTACCGATGTACAGATTGAGCTGGCCTTTGAGTGCGCGGATCCGGCCGTGTGTTCTGCTACAACTATTCCGGTTGAGGTGACGAATAATAGTAATACCACCGTCATCGAGCCAACTGACAATAATAGTGGCGCTGGACCTAACCCTGGTGGTTATAATCCGATTACCCTGCGTTTTGAAACCTTCAACAACGGGGATTTTGATCAGGATCCCGGTCCCGGTACTGATTTCAGCTATATCGGTGCGCGCATCAATCTGAACTATGCCGATGCCGGATCCCTGCAGATTCATGGCCGCTACAATATTCCTTTCCTGGACGGTGCCGGTGCCCAGTCAGGCAATTACATGCAGGGTAGCGGTGATAACAATTTCGTAATACGTCCATTTGGTTATGACATTGATGTTATTGTTGATACCGGTAGCGGGCCGCAGGCTGACCGCAGGCTGGGCGGTGGAAATGATACCGATGCTTATTCCTGGGCTGATGATGCCATTGACAATGGCGCCTTCGTCGCAGGTGAGGGCTTCAACACTATTGTTACCGCCATTGCCTGGGATGCTGCTGATGATGATGGGGATAATGGTGGCGTTGCCAACGATGGTATACCTGACCCCGGCAGTGATCTGTTTGATAATGATCCGACGCCAAACTACGGTAATGAGTTCGACCCGACCCAAAATAATATGACCATTGTGCAGTCTCTCAATGCGGTAATGCCGGTGGGCGCGGTGACCGGCACGCTGACCAATACTGCCTATACTGATTTCAATGCCAACAATGGCAGCCAGACCAATGCGCTGGTATGGGATGAGGTAGGCATCATTGACCTGACGGCGACGCTGGACTCTGGCAGCTACCTGGGATCGGGGGAAGGAGTGACAGGCGATCTGTTTAACCTGGGCCGATTTATACCGGCCAACTTTACCGTCACCATGACCAACCTGGTGGACCGTCCCTTGTTTACGCCATCTGCGTCGGCCTTTACCTACATGGGGGAAGACTTTACTGCCGAGTTTACACTTACAGCGATCAATGCCTTGGGTTCACCGACCACTACGCGAAACTATATCGGTGACTTTGCCAGGCTGGATACCCCGGGGGAACTCAGCTTCTTTGCCATTCAGGATCTGACCGGTGCTGGTGATGATATTGACTATAGTGCCCGTCTACAGACCTCTGTCAGTAATGGCTTTCCTGCCGACTTTTCTGCTGACTGGGTTGCCGGCGCTGTACCCCTGAGTGGTAATCTGATTTTCAACCGGCAGGATGCGCCCTCACAAGTGGATTATGATCTGGGGTTACGCCAGGAAGAGGCGCCTATCACTTCCCTGCAGATCGCGGTGACCGCTATTGATGAGGATAGTGTGATTGATACCGGGCGTAATGTTGATGATGATGATGGCAGTGTCGAAACTGATACCTTTTTATATAACCTGATCGGCATCCAGGAATTCCGTTATGGGCGCATTCGTCTGGAAAATGCCTATGGCTCGGAAATTCCTGAGGAGCAGGAAACGGATGGCGAAGACCAGAACATAACCGGTGAAGATATTCCAATTTATATCATCGCCGAATACTTTGATGGCACCGATTTTGTCCCGAATACCGATGATGTGGCGACGCCTTATTCCAGCGCGAATCTATCCCTGGTACCGGGCAGCTTTACCGATAATCTGAATGTCACGAATGCCTCCAGCACCATCACGGTGGGCAATGGCGTGATATTCCAGGGCGAGACCGGGGAGCAGAACGTCAATGACCGGCCGCTGTTTTTACAGGCACCGGGGGAAGGCAACGATGGCACGATGTTGATCGAGCTGGATCTTGATGCCCTGGGGCTTGGATTCCTCAAACATGAATGGCGTGGTGCCGGGCAAATTGAAGACGATCTTCAGGACAGTAGTTTTGATGATAACCCGCGCGCCTTGATCGAGTTCGGGGTGTTGCAGTCCGATGAGCGCATCATCAACTGGCAGGAATTATTTCTGGAATAACTGAATTAAATCGTCAGTTTTTCGGGCGTACATTGCTTATTAATCAGTAAGTCGGGAGAAAATGGAAGTGCTGGCAACAAGCAGCGTTTTCAGATTGTCAGTGCTTGAGCCTGCACACCAAAGCTGTTTATTTTCCAGTTATCACCTTCCATAACAAATTCCAGCAAGATGTTTGCCGTGCCAGTTTCAAAGGCACTTTCGACAACAATGTAAAAGCCTTCATCATCAGGGCCTGATCGGGTAATTAAATTTTCCGAATCTGAGCGAATTGCAACGATTTGCTGATACGAGCCCATGTAGTCCAGCAACTTCAGATATTGAGCCAGATCAGAGTCTTTGAGTATAGCGTTATACTGTTGCGAGCAATGTTGTCGGAAATAGTCTTGATCATGGTTTGATAGAAAAGTATCCATCGTAATCTCGATAAATTCGACTATTTCCGCTGTGGTTGCCTCATCCTGCTTTTTGAAATAGAGACTGGTGGCAATAAAGCCAGTAACAATACTGAGAAAAACTGCGAAGAGTGCAAGATAGGTTTTATTCATGGTTGAGCCGGACAGGTATTCACAAGCAATATGAGTTTTTATTTCTGCTGAAAACAGGGAATAAAAACGTGAGCATAGCCGAAGCTATCCGACTTGTGAATAAGCCGGGTGTTTCCAAAGCGCCATAGCGTTCAGGTTAAACGATTATTCGGCGGGTTCCGGACTATTGTTCTCCAAACCAAGCTCCTTGATCTTGCGGGTCAGGGTGTTCCTGCCCCAGCCAAGGAGTTCAGAGGCATCGCGCTTGCGACCACCACTGTGCTTGAGAGCAACATCAATCATGCACTTTTCAAACAGCGGGGTTGCCTGTTGCAGAATGCCGGAATGACCAAGACTGAGCTCCTGGTCGGCCCAGTTTTTCAGGCTAAGCACCCAGTTGCCGGTGACAGCTTCCTCATCACCGGGATTGAGGAATTCTTCTGGCAGGTCATTGATGTATATTTCACGGCCGGAGGCCATTACGGTTATCCAGCTGCAAAAGTTTTCCAGTTGACGAACATTGCCCTGCCAGGGCAGACCGGTCAGATACTGTGTGGTTTCTGCCCGCAGTTCTTTCTTTTCCACGCCCATTTGCTGAGCTGCCCTGCCAAGAAAATGTTCCATCAGGGCTGGAATATCTTCTCTGCGATCCGAGAGTTTGGGCAGATGAATAGGAATTACATTCAAACGGTGGTAAAGGTCTTCGCGGAAAAGGTGTTCTTTAACCCTTTCCTCCAGAGTCTGGTGGGTGGCTGCTATAACGCGAACATCAGCTTTGATCGGGGTCAATCCACCGACGCGGTAAAACTCACCATCGGATAATACTCGCAGCAGTCGGGTTTGTGTTTCCATTGGCATGTCGCCAATTTCATCGAGGAAAAGAGTTCCGCCATCAGCCTGCTCGAAGCGACCAACCCGCATCTGGGTGGCGCCGGTAAATGCGCCTTTCTCGTGACCAAATAATTCTGACTCGATCAGGTCCTTGGGAATTGCAGCTACATTTAAAGGAATATATGGCTTGTCTGCCCGAGGGCTGTGTTTATGCAGGGCCTGGGCAACCAGTTCTTTACCAGTACCTGATTCGCCCTTGATGAGCACTGTAATATTGGAATGTGCAAGCCGGCCAATGGCGCGAAAAACTTCCTGCATGGCAGGGGCTTCACCAATAATTTCTTTGGCTTCAATCTTGGGTTTTACAGTGGAGGTGGTTTTGTATTCGCTGGCATGCTTGACGGCCCGCTGCGCAACTGCAACGGCATCATTTACATCAAAAGGTTTCGGTAGATATTCGAATGCACCGCGCTTGTAGGATTTGACCGCACTGCTTAAATCGGAATGAGCGGTCATGATAATCACCGGAATTTGCGGAAAAGCCTCCTGGATCTGATCCAGTAACTCGAGTCCGTCAATGCCGGGCATGCGTATATCGCTGATTATCGCGTCAGGCTGGGTGTCCTTGAGTTTTTCCAGCAAGCCATTGCCACTTTCAAAGCTCTCACTATTGAAGCCGGCTTTCTCCAGAGATTTTTCCAGTACCCATCTAATCGACCTGTCATCATCAATAATCCATAAAAGATTTTTACCTGGCATTACGAATCTTCCTCAATGTCATTGAGTGCATTTTCATTCGACAAGGGCAGGGAAATAGTGAAGCATGTTCTGCCTTCATGACTGTCGCACTCTATGAGTCCGTTGTGATTTTTCAGTATATTTTGCGAAAGCGATAAACCCAGACCGGTGCCATTGGCTCTGCCACTGATCAATGGATAAAAAATGCTTTCAAAAAGTTCCTGTTTGATTCCAGGGCCATTATCAATAATTTCGATTCTCGCTACCATCTTGTGCATGACAGGCCCAATAGTGACGTGGTTAACAGTCCGTGTCCTGAGAATAATTTTTGGCTTTGTGTCACCAGGATCAGATTCTGTCAGGGCCTGCATTGCATTTCGTACGATGTTTAATACTGCCTGGATTAACTGCCCCAGGTCTCCGGTGATTTCAGGAATGCTGGGGTCGTAATCTTTTTCCAGTTCAATTGAACCCCTGGTTTCTGCAATCACCAGGTTGTTAACACGTTCGAGCACCTCGTGGATATTCAACTTCTGCAATGCCGGTTTCTGGTACTGGCCGGTAAGCCTGTCGATCAGCCCAACAAGACGATCAGCTTCCTCGATTATCACATTGGTATAGTCTTTCAGGTTGTTGTCTGTAAGTTCTTCAGCAAGCAGTTGGGCGGCGCCGCGAATCCCTCCGATGGGGTTTTTGATTTCATGGCCGAGGCCTCTGACCAGACCCAGTGTGGTTTCATGATTGGATATCAGCATTTCCTTGCGGGAGATATTGTAGGAACGATCAAGTTCCTGGATCTCGAGCATGATGTAGGTATCATTTTCGTAGATAAGTCGACTAGCAGAATAGTCTACTGTCATACGGTTGGTATTTGCCTTAACCAGTTTCACCTTTCTTGCGATAAAGGTAATGCCGTTGTCCTTAACATTTTTAAGCGATTTAATAAGCTCCTTTACATTGATCAGAACATCGCCGATAAAGGAGTTATGACTGTGTTTATCACTGGTTTCCAGCAACGCTTCAGCAGCGGGATTGATATAAATAACGCGCAGGTCCTTATCCAGCAAAATTATTGCCGTTGTCAGGTTGTCCAGCAGGCTGGTATTAAGGTTGTCTGTGTTCAATTTCAGTGCAAGCCTGTTAGGGATTAGTCCAGCATTCATAACCTATCATCTCAATTACTCAGCACCTACCCATTTAGACACTAGATATTGCAAATAGCGCACCAATTTATAACTAATTGAAATATATAGATATAAGCGATTTTCTCTTAAATATACGCACTATTATAGTGCATTCAGGATTTTTTAACCCGCAGAAATGCCCTAATATAATGCGAAAGTGGAAAAAAGACCTCTAAGACGCCTTTGCCTGATTTATATATAATCTCCATTTCCGGATTCCTGAAGTAGCAAGCACGCTGTTGATATGAATTACCTGATCAAATATTCACCGGAAATGATTATAAAAAGTCGTCCGGTCAGAAAAAGCCTTGCCAAACAATTGAGAAGAAATCTTGGCAAACAACTCGGACGCTTATCCCAGGACATAGACGTTCAGGGAGGCTGGGATCATATAGAAGTAATACTACCGGCAAATCATGAATATCTTCAGCCCCAGGTTGAGCAGGTACTGGCTTCTACTCAGGGCATCTGCTTTTTTGGGCGAGTCCGGGTTCATAAAGTAGAAAGCCTGGAGGAAATTTTTAAGCATACTTTGCCGGCATTTCAGAACAGGCTTGCTGGAAAAACTTTTGCCGTACGTTGCCGTCGTATTGGTACACATGCTTTTAATTCCATGGAGGTTGAAAAGTTTGTTGGTAGCGGTCTCATCCAGCAAACAGAGGCGGCAGGTGTCAATCTTTCCCAACCGGACATTACCGTTAAACTGGAAATTCGCAATGATGCTCTTTACGTCGTCGAGGAAAACAGGCCTGGACTTTCCGGCTTTCCGCTTGGTACCCAGGATGGTGTTTTGTCGTTAGTGTCAGGCGGGTTTGATTCTTCAGTATCCACTTATCTGACAATGAGAAGAGGGCTGATTACGCATTTCTGCTTCTTTAATCTGGGTGGCAAGGCGCATGAGGTAGCCGTCAAGGAAGTGGCTCTTTACCTGTGGATGCGCTTTGGGTCGACACATCCGGTTAAATTCATCACTGTGCCTTTTGAAGGAGTCGTTGCGGAGATACTGGAAAAAGTCGACAACTCCCAGATGGGGGTTGTACTTAAACGTATGATGTTACGCGCTGCTTCCCGGGTAGCCCAGAAGCTGAATCTCGAAGCTGTTGTCACCGGTGAAAGCATCGCGCAGGTTAGCAGTCAGACATTAGCCAATCTGTCAGTCATCGACAAGGTCACCGATGTGCTGACGCTACGACCTCTGGCCATAATGGAAAAACAGGATATTGTCGATATCGCCAGAAAAATCGGAACAGAGGAGTTCTCGGCGGTTATTCCCGAATATTGTGGCGTTATTTCGGTCAAGCCCACTACCCGGGCAAGAATGCATAAAATCGAAAAACAGGAAAGCCGCATTGATTTTTCGATTCTGGATAAGGCCCTCGCCAATAGTGTCAGAGAGAGTATCCACAAGCTGGATCTGGATAGAGGTTCATATAATGGTGATATACGCATTGCCGCGCAGCTCAAGCCGGATGATATTGTGCTTGATATCAGGCATCCCGATGAAGAGGAGCAGCATCCACTGATAGTTCCCGGGAATACTGTGGAAAAACTGCCTTTCTATAAGCTCAACTCCCGGTTTCCTGAGAAGCCCGGAGAAGCGGCATATCTGCTTTATTGCGGAAAAGGCATCATGAGTAAACTCCATGCATCCTATTTGAGAGATGAGGGGTTCAAAAATGTAGGTGTGTATCTGCCCCAATAAAGCGGTGCTAAGTCTTAACAAGAGGCCCATCCCGGTAATACCCTTTGCAGCTATGGACTCTTTATGTGCCCGGTCATGTATTGAGAGTCATCCCTTTTTTGTGTGTAGTAGCTACAACTAAATCCTTACCAACTCCGAAAGAAACTGTATAATCGCGGCTTTTCGCGAATTCCGGATACTCCATTGATAGAAAAAATCAGAAATATAGCCATTATTGCCCATGTTGACCACGGTAAAACGACTCTCGTTGATAAGCTGTTACAGCAATCCGGGACCTTAAACTCGCGCGGACCAGAAGTTAAGCGTGTGATGGATTCCAATGACCAGGAGAAGGAACGTGGTATCACGATTCTGGCCAAGAATACCGCAGTAAGCTGGCAGGACTATCGTATTAACATTGTAGATACACCGGGACACGCTGATTTCGGTGGTGAGGTGGAACGTGTATTGTCCATGGTCGACAGCGTACTGTTGCTGGTTGATGCGGTTGAAGGCCCCATGCCACAAACGCGATTTGTTACCCAGAAAGCCTTTGCCCGTGGCTTGCGTCCCATCGTGGTCATTAACAAGATTGACCGTGATGGTGCCAGACCTGACTGGGTACTCAATGAGGTGTTTGATTTGTTTGATCGCCTGGGTGCCACTGAAGAGCAATTGGATTTCCCCATTATTTATGCCTCTGCACTGGAAGGTAAGGCCGGTCTTGAAGCGGATCAGCTGGAAGACAACATGGACAGTCTTTTCAAACTGATTGTAGAAGAGGTGCCTGCACCGGATGTCGATGCCCAGGGGCCTTTTCAGATGCAGATAAGTGCTCTGGATTACAGCTCCTACGTTGGCGTTATCGGTGTAGGTCGAATTACAAGAGGCAAGGTTAAACTCAATATGCCGATTGTGGTGCTGGACCGTGAAGGCAAAAGCAGGAAAGCCAAGATCGGCCAGATCAAGACTTACATGGGGCTTGAGCAAATCGATGCCACTGAAGCCTCCGCCGGCGATATTATTTGCGTTACCGGAATTCCTGAATTGAACATCAGTGATACGCTCTGTGATCCGGATAAACCGGAAGCCATGACACCACTTAGTGTCGATGAACCGACAATCAGTATGACTTTCCAGGTTAATGATTCACCTTTTGCAGGACTGGATGGGAAATATGTGACCACCAGAAATATCAAAGAGAGGCTGGAAAGAGAATTGATTCATAATGTTGCCTTGCGTGTAGAGCCGGGTGACAGCGCGGAAAAATTCAAGGTTTCCGGTAGGGGTGAGTTACACCTGTCGGTGTTGATTGAGACTATGCGTCGTGAAGGTTTTGAGCTTGCCGTGTCGCGTCCTGAAGTGGTCATCAAGGAAATTGATGGCGAGATGCTCGAGCCCTACGAAAATCTGGTGGTTGATGTTGAAGAAGAACATCAGGGAGCCGTCATTGAAGAGCTGGGGCTTCGTAAAGCAGAAATGATGGATATGACATCAGATGGCAGGGGACGAAGCCGGGTCACGTTCAATGTGCCAACCCGCGGATTGATAGGTTTCAGGACACAGTTTCTTGGCATGACGTCGGGTTCAGGCATCATGACTCATGTGTTTGACAAGTTCGGGCCCATCAAAAAAGGGGATATTGGATCGCGCAATAATGGCGTACTGATTTCCATGGTGAAAGGCAAGGCGCTGGGCTATTCGCTTTTCACTTTACAGGAAAGAGGACGACTTTTTATAGAGCCTAACAGTGAAGTCTATGAAGGCATGGTTATAGGTCTGCACAGCCGTGAAAATGACCTGTCAGTGAATCCCACCAAAGGTAAACAATTGACAAATGTCAGGGCGTCGGGCACTGATGAGAATATTCTTCTCACGCCACCGGTAAAACATAGTCTTGAGCAGGCCATGGAATTTATTCAAAGGGATGAGCTGGTAGAAATCACGCCGAACCATATTCGTATTCGCAAGCAGTACCTGACAGAAAATGAGCGCAAGCGTCATAGTCGAGGCAGTGAGCTCAGATAAGTCCCAAGGAACCTCTGAATAAATATGCTGGCATTAATTCAACGGGTAACTGCCGCACAGGTTGAAATAGAGGGGCGCATTGCTGGTGCGATCGGCCAGGGATTGCTGGTATTTCTCGGGGTTGAAAAAAATGACAGCCGGGAAGATGCCGATAAGTTATTAAGAAAAGTGCTGGCCTATCGAGTGTTTTCAGACGCTGATGAAAAAATGAATCTCAGCGTCAGCGATATTGCCGGTGGCGTGTTGGTGGTTTCGCAGTTTACTCTGGCCGCCGATACGCAGCGGGGGCTGCGTCCAAGTTTTTCCAGCGCCAAACCACCCGGGGAAGCCCGTGATTTATATAATTATTTCGTAAATCAAGCTGTGATTAATCATGGTGAGGTGGCCACAGGGGAGTTTGCTGCGGATATGAAAGTAACTCTGACCAATGACGGCCCGGTAACCTTCATGCTCAATAGTTGAGCTGACTTAAATAGTTAGTTCGGGGCAGTTGATTCAGCATAGTTGCTGAATATTCTTCGGCTTACTGACTGTATTGGCGCTACTCAGCCCCTTCCTTTTTATTGTCAGTGTCATCAGCATCATCGCTGCTTTCTACGTCAACTTCCTTATGCAAAATCCTGCCAGCGAAAACACCGACTTCAAATAACATCCACATGGGGATAGCGACAAAAGCCTGTGACAGTGGATCCTGTGGTGTGAGAAACATACCTGCAACAAAGCAGCCAATAATGATATATGGCCTTTTTTCCGCAAGTTTATTCGGTGTGGTTACACCGGAAAAAATTAGTAGCAGGGTGGCAATGGGTATTTCAAACACCAGGCCAAAGACCAGGAACAGTGACAGGACAAAATCCAGATACTGGGTGATATCTGTCATCACGGCTACCGTTTCCGGCGCACTGTTTACAAAGAAGGCAAATACATAGTTAAAAACCAGATAGTAGGCAAAGGCGATACCCAGATAAAAAAGTACCACGCTGGATAACAGAATAGGCATGGTGACCCTGATTTCATTTCTGTATAGCCCGGGGGATATAAAAGCCCAGGCTTGATGCAAAATGAAAGGCACGCCGAGAAACAGTGCGGCATAGATTGAGGTTTTAAAAGGGATCATAAAGGGGGAGGTGACTCCCGTTGCAATCATGTTTGACCCTTCCGGTAATACATCACGCAGGGGTTGGGAAATGAAAATATAGAGGTCGTTGCCGAACGGAAAGATACAAAGGAATAGCACAAGCACGACCAGCAGGCAGCGCAAAAGCCGGTCTCTCAATTCCACAAGGTGTGAGATCAGAGGCTGCTCTGTGTGCTCATCATCCTGCTTGATTTCTTCGGTATCGGTCATTGCTGTAAAATTATTTTTCAGTGTTGTCCGGCTTAACAGCTCCGGTATCTGTTACATCAGGTGTCGTAGGTGTGGTAGCAGGTTTGGCTGGTGTTTCAGTTGACCCCGTTGCAGTGTCGGATTCCGGGCTTTGTGCCTCTGACTGCTGTTTTCCACTTCCACTGTCATCACTGCTTTTTTCTGAGCTGTCCGGCGAGCTTGCTGGCGTTTTGTTGGCAGACGCTGTTGAGCTGCCGGTTCTGGCAGCCGGGTCATTGGTTGGCAGTTTTTCCAGGGGGTCGGCACTGTTTTCGAGCTCGGATCCAGCAGAGTCCCGGGACCCTGCAACACTGCCAGATAAGCCTTTTGTGATGTCGAGATCCTTCTTTATGGACTCTGCTTCACTTTTTACCGATTCAATGGAATTGGTAATCTGGGATTTGGTATTTTTGAACTTTTCCATGATGGCTTCGTTACGAAGCTGTCTGCGGATTTCGTCAGCACCGACTTCCTGCTCTATTTCCCGCTTGATATTATTAAAGCTTCTGCGCAATCTGCCAATCCACAGGCCCAGTGTTTTAATTGCACCAGGCAAGCGATCGGGGC
Source organism: Gammaproteobacteria bacterium (assembly GCA_030427065.1). GTDB lineage: Bacteria > Pseudomonadota > Gammaproteobacteria > Pseudomonadales > Pseudohongiellaceae > Eutrophocola. Next base: position 17,498 of record JAUHWU010000007.1, read on the forward strand.
CCAGTACCAGCAGGGCAACAACGCAAATAATTATTAGTTCAAAAAAACTGGGATCGAACATCTGAAACCGAATTCGGCTACACAATAGCAGCCTGTGGAGTTATGAATATTAGAAAAAAGCCGGTAATGAAATCAGGACTGCTTTTCGTCAGCAGTTTCTTCTACCTTCTCTGCCTTCACATCAAAGGTGTCCTTTTCCTCTTCAATCTGCGGGGGTGAATCCTCAGACTTTTCCTCACCATCCTCTTTCATGGCGCTCTTGAATCCTTTCAATGCACCGCCCAGATCAGAGCCAATATTTTTCAGTTTCTTGGTGCCAAATACCAAAATCACAATGCCCAATATAATAAGCAGTTGTGTGACGCTTATTCCGCCAAGTCCCATGATTACCTCCTAAAACCTTAATGTTAGTACTACTAACTTAATCGGGGGATTATTGTAACAGAAGGCCCCTGTGATTAAGTATTGAATTCATTCGGTCATCTTTTTAGTGAATTATCGGCTATCCAACAGCTTTTTATCACGTATCCATAGACCACCCTTGAAAAGCTATCGTCCGGCGATTTCAGGATGCTTAAGCCTGCTATCCTCGGGACGCTTTTTCGTCCAGACCGCTGACACCAAAGCGTCTTTCAAGTTCTGCCAGTACGGCATCGGGGCCGGTCTCAAGTTTTGCCAGCATGACCAGTGTATGAAACCAGAGATCAGCAGTTTCATAAATGACATGGTCCAGTTCGCCGTTGTGTTCTGCCTCTCTGGCGGCCTCAATTGTTTCTTCTGCTTCCTCTGCCACCTTGGCCAGAATCTTTTCCAGCCCCTTTTGGTGTAACTGGGCTACATAGGATGAATCGGGTGCAGCTGATTTACGCTCTTCTATAATAGCGGCCAGTTTCTGCAAGGTGTCGCTCATGATAATCTCACTTCCAGCATTAACGATATATGTCGTCCGGGTTTTTAAGCACAGGTGCATTCTCTACCCATTGACCATTTTCCAGGCTCAGGAAGTAGCAGCTTTCCCTGCCGGTATGACAGGCAATCCCGCCCAGTTGTTCAACACGGAAAATAATACAGTCCTTGTCACAATCCAGATAAATACCATGCAGTACCTGCACATGGCCTGATTCTTCACCTTTGCGCCAGAGTTTCCGACGCGAGCGGGACCAGTATACAGCTCTGTTTTCTTCTGCGGTCAGAGCCAGGGACTCACGGCTAACCCAGGCCTGCATCAGTACGCGTCCACTCTCCCAGTCCTGGGCTATGGCCGGTATCAGGCCATCATCGTTCCAATTAATCTGGTCTAACCAGTCAACACTCATGATTACTGCTCTTTAAATATCAGGCGCCAAGAATACTCTATTTTGGGGTCGAAAGTCAGAATTCAAGGTACTTGAAGCGCAATCCCGGCATGCACAGTGGCATATTGCTATCGTGTTGTTATTTTTGGCGAAGCACAAGCAGTGTGATACCGGCAGTGGCGAGAATAAGGCTGGTCAAGTGCATATGTTCAAGCAAACCAGCCAGTGTTGGGTGAAGTGAAATACTGGCGGCTATTAACGCAGCCACACCCAAAAATGTATAACGGCGTGATAACTGTTGCTTGCGCCGGGCTTCCTGCTTGCGTGCTTGGAGCTCCATTGTTTCACGATAGCTTCTGGCGAGTTTTAGTTCCTGCAGGGTTTCAAAGACAAGCTCCGGAATTTCAGGCAGTTGTTCCAGCCATTGAGGTAGTTTCTCGGTGATTTTTTTCAAATTACTAATGGGGGACAGTCGTTCCCGTTGCCAACTCTCCAGAAATGGGAGAGCATTTTCCCAAAGATCAAGCTCGGGATAGAGTTGTTTTCCGAGACCTTCTACATTGAGCAGGGTTTTTTGCAGTAATACCAGTGAAGGCTGAACTTCCATATTAAAGCGGCTGGCGGTTCGAAATAATTGCAATAACAGCATGCCAAAGGAAATATCTTTCAATGGTTTCTCAAAGATAGGTTCACATACGCTACGCATGGTCGCTTCGAATGCATTGACCGGTGTGTTTGGGGGTACCCAGCCGCACTCCACATGAAGCTCGGCTACCCTGCGATAATCCCGCTTGAAAATAGCCAGCAGATTGCGTGCCAGATAGTATTGGTCATCCTTGCTCAGAGTGCCGATTATTGCGCAATCCAGGGCAATGTATTGGGGCTTTTCAGGGTGCTCCCTGGAGACATATACATTTCCCGGGTGCATGTCTGCATGGAAAAAACTGTGATCGAATACCTGGGTAAAGAAAATTTCCACCCCGCGTTCTGCCAGAACCTTCAGGTCAATGCCGGCAGATTTCAACTCTTCTATCTGGCTAACAGGAATACCATAAATTCGTTCCATAACCAGCACGTTAACACTGCAATAGTCCCAATAAACTTTTGGCACATACAGCAAGTCAGAGTGTTCAAAATTTCTTGCCAGCTGGGTTCCATTGGCGCCTTCAGACATCAGGTTTAATTCATCGTGAATAATATATTCATAATCCTGAACTACCTCTACAGCCCGCAGTCGTTTGCCCTGATCAATATTGTTTTCTACAAACGCAGCGACACTTTTAAGCAGAGCGATGTCCTGGGTAATAATCTTGTCTATGCCCGGACGGATAACCTTGACGACGACCTCTTCACCGGTTTTCAGTGTGGCAGTATGTACCTGGGCAATAGAGGCTGATGCCAGAGGAGTAGGTGAGAATTTTGCAAACTGATTTTCTATGGAATCGTTTAGAGCTTTTTCGATCAGGGCAACAGCTTGTTGTTCCGGAAAGGGTGCAACATTATCCTGAAGGATAGCCAATTCGTCTGCGATATCCTCAGGAACCATATCGCGGCGTGTTGACAGTAGCTGGCCAAACTTGATGAATATGGGCCCCAGTTCCTGCAGGGCCAGACGTAATCTTTTGCCACGACTTAATGTGTCAATGTTGGAAACAGCGGGCAGGGGCAGATCAAGCAGCATGGAAAGCAGTTTTGCTTGCTCCAGGCTGTCAAATAATTCTCCCAGGCGGTAGCGATTAGCTACCCGGTAGATTTTCAGTAGTCTCAAAAACCTGGTCACAACAATTAAATGGATCCGGACTTTACAGGGGCGGCAACAATATCACTATTCATAATGCCAGTAAAATCAAAGGGCTTGGTAAATATGCAGGGTTGGCAAAGTCTGCCTGAACTCAACAGCGGGTGTTCCTGAAAAGTGGCTTGCCGGCTGTTATTTGCGGAATCCGGATGTTTCAGATTCTCTTCGGGTAACTCATACTTATGGTGCAGGAACAGCTGTTAAACCCGGTTCTTCCAGGTTAAATGTCTGCAGCCGATTCTGATTGAAGTTTTAAGGTTCTGGAGTTAAGTCGATCAACCCGAAGGCGGAGCGCATCAACCGATTCATAAAAGTCATTTAACTCTGTCGCTGAAGGAAACAGCCTTGCTTCTTCATGCAGATAGTTATCTATATCGTCTTGCAGATTTTGCCGGGTCTTTTTTGCAAACTGGCCTGCCGAATGAATACTGTCATGGGCAAACTGGGTAGGGATATCGCCAATAAATTTACTTAACTGGTATTCCCAGTCGATATCCAGATTCTGTAATATTTTCTGGAACTTTGTCAGCAGCCCTGCATCGCCGGTAATAATTATGCCATCGTGTTTCAGACTGGAAGTGTTTCTTGTTAGCAGTAATTTTATTAATGCTGAAGCGTTTCCTGTAATCGTTATGTCAGCTTGCAATGCTTCATTACCGGAAAGGGACAGGTATTGCTCACAAACCAGCACATTCAGCAGCAGGTCAGGTGATTGGCAGTGAATGCTCATGCATTTTCCCGATAGCATTGCAATTTGCTTTCGGGTAGCTGGGTCCAGGGACAGTGCCTGATTAAGGCCGGTCTCAATGATCGAATAGATAGTTGATTGGAGTAAGCTGTTCACTGTAAAGAATCGCCGGCTATCGGCTTGTGGTTTTATGGCCGACATGAATTGCGCAAATACCGCCCATTACATTGTGGTATTCACAGTTTTCAAAACCAGCCTCAAGCATCATCTGCTTCAGCGTTTCCTGGTCGGGGTGCATGCGAATGGATTCGACCAGGTACTGGTAACTTTCACCATCTCCGGTGATGAGCTGTCCTGCTTTGGGCCATAAAGCGGAATAGACGTCATAGGCTTTACCAAGAAGGGGATTCACGGGCTTGGAAAATTCAAGTATCAGGACTCTGCCACCGGGGGCAGTCATTTCAAACATGGAATTCAACGCTGCCTGCTTGTCAGTCACATTTCTCAGGCCATAGGCGATACAGATGCAGTCAAAGGTGTCTGGTGTAAACGGCAGTTGTTCGGCATTGGCGAGGGTATAGCTGATATTGCCACTTTTCCCCTTATCAATAATGCGATCACGTCCGACCCTGAGCATTGATTCATTGATGTCGGCAAGAATAACCTGGCCCTGACTGCCCACCAAAGGAGAAAAAAGAAGGCTGAAATCCCCTGTGCCTCCAGCCAGATCCAGCACTTTCATGCCTGGCCTCAGGGCGCTCAATTCGACAGTAAATCTTTTGATAATTCGATGTGTTCCTAGAGACATCACATCGTTCATCAGGTCATATTTTTTTGCTACAGAATGGAAGACTTCGCCTACGAGGTCGGCTTTATCCTCAACGGCTACCTGTCGGTAACCAAAATGGGTGGTTTTGCTCTGGCTGTCGTTACTCATGTTGCTTTCCATACAAAGCTATATTCGTCACAGGCATTGTACTGCAATGCAGATCAGTTTCGTAACGAAAGCTTGAGAAGAGGGGGGGCAGGAATAAATCCGAAAAGGCTATTAAAGAAAGAATGGGCGGTTCTTTTCAATCGTTAATGGGCATGATATTGACCACCTGAACATCGCCTGGCAGGTTTTCCCGGCGTGCTCCTGCCTGCTTTAGTTTCAGCAAATAATTTTCCCACATGTCGGCCTGATTAAGGCAAAGTTCGCGCAGATACTCCCAGCTATAAATTCCGGTATTGTGATCATCGCTGAAATGCAGGCGAATAGCATAGTTGCCTACTGCATCCAGGTTGTCGATTTTGACATCAATTTTTCCTGTTTGCAGAACTTCCTGGCCAGGGCCATGTCCACGCACTTCCGCTGAAGGTGAGTTCACTCTGAGAAATTCTGCGGGTAAGGAATAAATGCCACCATCTTCATACTTGAGCTCAAGAATGCCGGTTTTGCGGTGGAGCTTGATATCTGTTGGCTGCATATCTGGTAACCCGGGTTAGTGATTAAAGTATAAAACGGCTCAAATCTTCATCGGCCGCCAGGCTGCCAAGGTTGTCATTTACAAATTTTGCGTCAACAACAACATCGCCCTTGCCCTCACTGACCAGTTCACGAGCGCTGAAAGAGGTTTCTTCCAGTAATCTTTCCAGTACTGTATGCAATCTTCGGGCGCCAATATTTTCTGTACTTTCATTGACTTGCCAGGCGATTTCTGAAATACGCTTGATACCGTCTTCGGTAAACTCAAGATTAACCCCTTCAGTTTTCAGCAGTGCCACATCCTGTTTGGATAGTGAAGCATCGGGTTCGGTCAGTATGCGTTCAAAATCTTCTGCGCCGAGCGCATCCAGTTCGACGCGAATGGGCAGGCGACCTTGTAACTCCGGAATCAGGTCGGAAGGCTTGGCAAGGTGAAAGGCACCGGAAGCAATAAAAAGGATATGATCTGTTTTCACAGAGCCATACTTTGTTGATACTGTTGATCCTTCTATCAAAGGTAGCAGGTCACGCTGCACACCTTCACGTGATACGCCGCCACCATGGGTTTCATTTTTCTGAGCCACCTTGTCGATTTCATCAATAAATACGATAGCGGTTTGTTCGGTGACCTCAATTGCCCGTGCTTTAAGCTCATCCTCATTAATCAGTTTTGACGCCTCTTCATCCTTGAGTATTTTAAGAGCGGACTTTACGCTGACCCGGCGAGGCTTGCTGCGGCCGGCTCCCATGCTGGAAAACATACTGCTGAGCTGACTGGTCATATCTTCCATGCCGGGAGGAGCCATGATTTCAACACCGACCCTGTCAGAAACCTTTATTTCAATTTCCTTGTCATCGAGCTCACCTTCTCTCAGCTTTTTGCGAAACACCTGCCTTGAGCCGGAAGTATCTTCAGAATTATCGGAGGATCCGGGCAACAGGATATTCAGCACATGGTCCTCTGCGGCATTTTCTGCCTGTTGAGAGACTTTCAGTAGCTGCTCTTCGCGCAGCATTTTTACGGCGGCATCCACCAGGTCCCTGATGATGGATTCAACGTCCCGGCCCACGTAACCCACTTCGGTAAACTTGGTGGCCTCAATCTTGATAAAGGGAGAGCCTGCCAGTCGTGCCAGGCGACGTGCTATTTCGGTCTTGCCAACGCCAGTGGGGCCGATCATAAGAATATTCTTGGGAGTCACCTCCTGGCGCATGGCTTCAGGTAACTGCATGCGACGCCAGCGGTTTCTTAGCGCAATGGCAACAGCCCGTTTGGCTTCATTCTGGCCAACAATATGTTTATCCAGCTCAAAAGCGATTTCCCTGGGAGTTAAGTCAGACATAATTGATCAGGAATCCAGTGCTTCAATGGTTAAATTATGATTTGTATATACGCAGATATCAGCTGCAATATTCAGGCTTTTCTCAACAATTTCCCAAGCGCTTAGCTGGGTGTTATCGATTAGTGCGCGGGCTGCAGATTGGGCAAAACTGCCCCCTGAACCGATCGCCATAAGGCTATCTTCAGGCTCAATCACATCACCATTACCTGTGATAATCAGGGAGGTATGTTTGTCAGCCACCACCAGTAAAGCCTCGAGCCGGCGCAGGGCTCTTTCAGTACGCCAGAGTTTTGCCAGTTCAACAGCCGCCCGCGTCAATTTGCCGGAATGCTTTTCCAGTTGGTCCTCAAAGCGCTCAAACAGGGTAAATGCATCAGCAGTCCCGCCGGCAAAACCTGCGATAACTTTGTCATCGTAAAGACGCCTGACTTTGCGGGCATTGCCTTTCATGACAGTGTTGCCCTGGCTGACCTGGCCATCACCGCCAACCACTACCTGGCCGTTGCGGCGAACCGAGAGGATAGTGGTGCCTCTGTATTGATCCATACTTGCTCCTGAAAATTTTGGAGAGAGTTAGCGTATTCCAACGGATGTTGGGGCAAATGCCTGAAAATCAAGCGGGCGTTTCCCGCAGGACGGCAACTTTCAGGTCAAGGAACGGGAATTCTCATCCGGATAGGATCGATATTATTTTCGATCATGATATTTTCTGCCGCTTCCACTGCTTTTCTGCCCAGAAAAGGCCCGGACTGCACTCGATACCATGTTCTGCCTGAAAGCGGGTGAGGCTGTATACGAGTGTCGAGATTCATTAAAATAAGTCTTGCGCGCAGTGCTTCCGCATCATTGGGATCAAGGAAGGAGCCCGCCTGGAGTAAATAATTGATTTGATTGGCTTCACTTTCAACGGCGCTGGAGGCAATTTCGACGGGAACAACATTAACCTCAACTTCTGCCTGCGGAAGATATTCATAGAACTCAAGATGGGTACCGGGGTTGTTTTCATTATTACCGGAATCCTGTATGGAATCCACAACATCGGAAATGGTGGTGCCATCGTTTAACTGGGTTAGTGCTACGTAGCCAATAACACAAAGCAGCAAACCACTGAATAAACCGGAAAAATACCAGCTCCAGTGATTGCTGATTTCTGCATTATTGTTGCGTGTTGCAGACCGAACAGGTTTTTTCTTGCCCGGAGTGCTGCCGGCTTTTTTCTTCTTCGCGAAATCCTGGGCCATATATCCTCTAAACAATAGTTGAAGCTGAAATCCTTGCTTCAATTTTTAGGCGTTATTGTCGCTATCAGCGCCATCCTGGCGGATGTGAGCGCTGCCAGGGAAAATGAATCACTCGGTGTATAACACTGTGTGTCAGGAAAAAAATAATTATCCTTTAAAAGCGCTTCAGGAAAAAGCGCGGTGATCGATTTTCTGATCCAGGGATAATTATGTGAAATCTATTGGATCTACATCGACTGACCAGCGTACCTTTCGATTGTCCGGGTGTTCTTCCATTTTTGTTATCAGGGCATTGAGAAAAAGTTGTACCCAGGAGCGTTTGTCCGCCTCAACAATCATTTGCATACGAAACATGCTGGCCCGTTTTTCCATCGGCGAAGGCATGGGGCCAATAACCACCACATTGGTAAAGGCAGACTGTATGTCATCAACAATCTCGCTGAGAAATTTTATCGGTAAATTCTGATTTGATGCTTCTGCGCGGATCAGAGCCATATAACTGAATGGAGGGAGGTTACCCAGTTTCCTCTCCTCAAGTAACTTGCGCGCAAAGGGAACATAGCCTTCCCCGACCAGTGACTGCAATGTGGGATGTGTGCTGTTGTAGGTCTGGATGACAACTTCGCCGGATGTCTCCCCCCGGCCAGCTCGGCCGGAGACCTGGGTCAGCAGTTGCCCCATTTGTTCCTGGCCGCGAAAATCCGCACTGAAAAGCCCGCCATCCGCATCCAGCACTGCCACCAGTGTTACATTCGGGAAATGGTGTCCCTTTGATAGCATTTGCGTGCCGACAAGAATGCATGGCTTGCCGCTGTCGACCTTTTCAATAATGTTATGCAGGGCATCTCTGTTCCGGGTGGAATCCTTGTCAATACGATGTACAGGGATTTCGGGGAATAAGTCTTTTACGGTCTGTTCGGTTTTCTGGGTGCCCAAACCCATTGCGGCGAGATCAGTGCCGCCACATTCCTGACAGCTTGCTGGAACCGGCTTTTGCGCTTCACAATGATGGCAGCTGAGTCTTGGAGGGTGTCTGTGCAGGGTGTAACTACTGTCACAGCGAGGGCAGGTTGCGATCCACCCACATTCCCGACACAGCAGCAGGGGAGCAAAACCACGGCGATTAATGAAAATAAGTACCTGGTTTTTTCTTTCCAGATGCGAGCGAATTATGTCAATCAGTGCAGCGGAAAAGCCTTCGCTGAGTTCCTGCCCTTTAATGTCCAGCAGACGGTATTCAGGGTGATTTGCCTCACCTGCTCTGTGTGTGAGACGAAGATAGTGATAGCGACCGGCCAGGGCATTATTCAGGCTTTCCAGACTTGGCGTGGCAGTGCCAAGAACCACAGGAATGTTCAGTTGCCTGGCGCGGTAGATAGCCAGATCGCGGCCCGAATAACGAAATCCATCCTGTTGTTTATAGGATGCATCATGCTCTTCATCGATAATGATTAATCCTGGATTGGCAAGCGGAGTAAAAATTGCAGAACGTGTTCCAATAATAATATCGGCCCTGCCATTAAGAGCTCGAAGCCAGGCTGACAGGCGCTGATTGTCAGTCAGGCCAGAGTGGAATACAGCGATATCCCGATTAAAGCGACGTTCAAAGCGACGCAGGGTTTGAGGTGTCAGGCTGATTTCGGGTACCAGCACCAGGACCTGCTTGCCCAGCGCCAATACATCTGCAATGGCCTGCAGATAGATTTCTGTCTTGCCACTGCCAGTGACCCCCTCAAGTAAATGAACATTAAACTGATCGTTGTTTTGCCTGATGGCAGTCAACGCAATCTGCTGTTCAGGGTTGAGCTGCAGTGGTTCATCCTCACCATAAAGGTTTTTGTTGTGAGTTTCAGTAACCCGCTGATGCCGGACTTCTTCTATCAGGCCCTTTTCGACAAGGGTTCTCAGAATGCTGGAGACCTCCTTGCCGACTGATTTTTTAAGATCTGCGGAGGTCATTTTTTCCCGTCTGCAGATGAGCTCGAGTAATTCCAGTTGCCTGGGGGCATTTTTCAGGGAGGAAGTTTCAAAGCTGGCACCAGCGCCTGTTAATTGCCAGTAATGGGACTGCTTTTCTTCGGCGGCATTGCCTTTGCGAATCTGAACCGGCAGTGAGGTTTGCAGTACCTGGCCGATCGGGAACTGGTAGTAAGCGGCGGCCCACTGGTAGAGTTGCATAAGCTTGTCATCAAGCACGGGCGTCTGGTCGATCAATTTATACGCAGCCTTGATTTTGGCGGCAGGAAAATCGCTATTTTTGCTGGTTCCGGTTATCAGACCAATCATCCGTCTGCTGCCAAATGGCACCTGGACTCTTGCTCCGGATTTTAATCTGGTTTGGTCACAGCCCGGCGGCGGCCGGTAGTCGAAAGTCCGGCGTAAGGGCGAGGGAACGGCAACCTGTATATAAAAATCTGTTGTCACTACTTGAGTCTGTGCTGGCGAATAAGCAGGAACAGCATCTGCAAGCGTCCGGGAAGATCGCCTGGAAAGAGTTGTCCGTGCCAGATTAACGAAGAAGAAAAAGCGAATATAGCAAATATCAGCCAGTAGAGGAGATTCATAATTTCTTGGTTTATACTCTACTGTTTTCACGGACCACGCCCGCGGAGTATTTAACCCTATGCAAAGCCAACAAGTTCCTGACGAATTGCTCGAGCTGCGAGACGCTATAGATCGTATTGATGATGAATTGCTGACCTTGCTGGCACGACGCTTTGAGGTTACTGCCAAGGTTGGTGAACTTAAAGCCAGTCAAAAGCTGGATTCCGTGGATCCTGTCAGGGAGCAGCAGAAGCTTGAACGCCTGAAAAAACAGGCAATGGATAAATCCCTGAATAGTGAATTCATTCTGGATTTGTTTCAGGCTATTTTTGATGAGGTTGTAAAGAATCACCGTTCTTACCTGAAGTAGACGTCTGTTTTTCGTTTTTTTCTACTGGTTAACCCTGCCGAGGCAGTAAACTAATGTCTCGGGATCGCGCTTACCGGTAGTCCCATTGTCCGGCCCTGCCTTGATCTCTTGTACTGGGACTATTTTCTGTTAGAATGCGCCCTCTTTTTTTCCGCGGGAAAAAAGCCTGGCCAGCTCCCTTGCTGGTTTTGATTGATAATCCAATAGATGGATATGGTGCCTGTAAGAGCCAGCGTCTGGTAAGCCTTTAGCAAGCGACCAGATAGAAACAGATAGAAAGCCGGTTTAGTGACAGGTAGCGATATTCGGAGAGACAGACCATGAAAGCAGACATTCATCCAAAATATCAGGACATTACCGTTACCTGTGGTTGCGGTAACGTGATCGAGACCCGTTCAACCCTGAAAGAAGACGTACGTATAGACGTATGTTCCCAGTGCCACCCCTTTTATACCGGCAAGCAGAAAATTGTTGATACCGGTGGCCGTGTAGACCGCTTCAAGAAACGTTTTGGTGGCGCTCGCAAGATCTGATTGCAGACTGGTAGCTGCTTTGTGGCGGTTTGATAGTTGTTAGCTGGATGCTTTAACAATCACCTGGTTATAGCTGACTATCTATCAACTCACTATCAGCTACCTCGTTTCAGAAAGTAAGCCGGCAAGGCTCAGTTGCCGCCTATTATTTTGCCGATAAATACGTGCTGGCAGGGTGTGGTGCTTTAATGGCGCGCTATAAACGTCAGCACTCGGCATTCAAACCAATGCTAAATCAGCATGGCTTTTCCAGTCTTTTCTGTATCAGGCTAAAAGGGATTTTCCTGTAGCTTGCCTGAATCACCCTCGTTGCCCTGGTTATTTTCATAGCCAGGGACGTCCTCGGTTCTGAAAACTTCAAAAAATGAATTGGCATCATCGGGTCTTGCCCTGAGTCCCGTGTCCCGATTGATTCTGACAAATTCAAGGTCGTTAGGCTGGGCCATACTGGCTAGCGGAGTGCCTTGAAGTACTTTCTTCATATAACTAATCCAGATAGGCAGGGCGACCGTTGCCGCTTGTTCTTCGCGCCCACCAAGCGACCGGGGTTGGTCATATCCCACATATACGGTGGTGACCAGGTTGCCATTAAAACCGGAAAACCACAGATCATTATTGTCATTGGTAGTACCAGTTTTACCATGCAGATCTTCTCTTTCCGGCATCGCCCGGTTTGCCGGTCGGCCACTGCCGTCGGTAATGACAGAGCGTAAAATCGTATTCATTATGTAGGCTGTGCGCTCATCAATTACTCTTGGTGCAGGCGTCACTGGTGGAACTTCGGGGACTTCATTGTTGTCCAGCAGGGAATCAATAGCAGACATATCTTCACAAATATCACATACCGTATAGGGTTGGGCGCGGAACATTTCACCGTCATTAAAGTTATCAATCCGTTCAATCAGATAGGGTTCTACCTTGTGACCACCGTTGGCAAAAACGCTATAGCCTGTTGCAATTTCAAGGGGGTGAACGGCGTGGGAACCAATTGCTACGGTCAGGTCGTTTTGAGGAAATTCCCGGGTATCAAAGCCGAAGCGGGAGATATAGGGCAGTACTTGGTCTGACCCTAACGCATCATAAAGCCTCAAAGATACAAGGTTTTTAGAGGTAGTAAGTGCATACTTAAGGCGAATAGGGCCCATAAATTCGCCGCCAAAGTTCTCCGGTCGATAGTCACTGCGGGCAAGCGGTGCATCATTGATCAGACTGGCAGCGGTATAGCCGTTTTCCAGCGCTGCAGAGTACAGGAAGGGCTTGATATTAGACCCCGGTTGGCGTTGCGCCAGGGTGACACGATTGAACTGGCCATTGTTTTTGCGATCGTTAAAATCATAACCTCCAACCAGAGATTTGATGGCGCCAGTATTAGGGTCCAGTGCCACCAGCCCGCCATTGACTGCTGGTATCTGCCCCAGCATCCACTGACCTTGCGCATCCTGTTTTACCCGGATCAGGTCGCCCGGTTCCCCGACTTCGAAGGCAGAGCGTGGCGACGAGCCCCAGGTGCTGGTTGTAATGAATCGTTTAGCCCAGCGGATGCCATCCCAGGGGATAGTGATGCTCTCACCTGAAGCCAGAAGAGCAGTAATTGATTGATCTTCAACAGCCTGAACAAATGCCGGTAATTGCGATGCTATTACCGAAGTATTCTCCAGCGCATCCAGCCACTGCTTTACCGAGCCATCAGCTGCGGGCCTGAGATGGTTTTCCCTGCCGCGATAGCCGTGGCGGCGATCATAGTCTTCAAGCCCCCCCTGGAAGGCATTATTAGCTGCCTCCTGCATGCTGCTGTCGACAGTGGTATAGACTTCAAAACCATCGGTAAGAGCAAGATCACCATAGCGCTCAATCATCTCCTGACGCACCATTTCTGCAATGTAGGGGGCATCAAGTTCGGTTTCCCTGCCATGTCTGAAGGCGGTGTTGGGTGCATTTCTTGCCAGCTCATAATCAGCCTGGGAAATCCTCCCCTGTGCAAGCATTCTGGAGAGAACGCGCTGGCGAACTGCTTTTGCCTGATCTTTTGACGACAGGGGGTTGTAGGCATTGGGCCTGGGTAAAAGCCCCACCATGGTAGCCGCTTCCGCCAGGCTCAGTGCATTTATATCCTTGTCATAATATTGCTGTGCTGCGGCAGCTATACCGTAAGCGGAAATACCAAAAAAAGTTTTGTTGAGATAGAGCTCAAGGATTTCTTCCTTGCTGAGTTCCCGTTCCATTTTCAAGGCAAGCAGAATCTCCTTGAATTTACGGGTATGGGGTGATTCCCCTTCAAAGAAAAAGTTTTTTGTGACCTGCATGGTAATGGTGCTGCCACCACCCCAGTCGTTACCGGTAAAAATGCCCGCGACAGATCTGAGCAGGCCCAGGGGGTCAACGCCATGGTGGCTGTAAAAGCGTTTGTCTTCACTGGCAATCAGTGCGTCGAGAACCAGTTGTGGTATCTCTTCATACTTGACCGGGGTGCTGCGGCGACTGCCAAATTCTGCGATCAGTTTGTTGTCGGCGGAATAGATGCGCAACGGGTTTTCCAGGCGCAAATTGGTATAGGTTTCCTTGTCGGGCAGTTTTGGTGAAATATAGAGGTACATGCTGGCGGCAAGCATGACCAGCCCGATAGCAACGGTGAAACCGCACCAGGTCAGGAAAATGCCAATTTTCTTTATTTTAGTCATTGCAAGGCATGAAAGTTTGCATGGTTGGAGTCGTTTCTGCTTAAAATCAAGTTACCATTTTAAACACTTTTGACCTTGGTAGTTAGCATTGAAGAGAATTAGCCAGACTGGCCGTAAAGCCCCATAAAATGGGAGTTCCGCTTGATATCCCTCGCTTTTTCAGTGGAAAACCCTGTTTAATATGCACACTTCCACTTTCAGTAAAATGTGAAGCGCTCTTCACCGCTTTTGTGAACTGGCTAGCAAATTAATGTAATTTGTAAAAAAAATGCGATAATTGCTTGAAAATAATGATTATATTGATTAACGTGCCTCACTGTAATAAAGAGTAAAAGGTATTATTGCGGTAGTCTAGATTCATACTCTCTCAGCGAAAACCGATGTGTGCAAAGATTTAGGATTGATTCAGAGCAGGCCTGTATTTTATTTGGGGAGACATCTTGGTCAGTTTCTTAGCTAAAAAGAACAATGGCTTGCTTGGTATCGACATCAGCTCCAGCTCAATAAAATTACTGGAGTTGTCCAAGTCGGGTTCCAAGTACAGGGTAGAAAGCTATGCCAGCAGGCCGTTGCCTGATGGTTCTGTCGTGGAAAAAAATATTGCCAATCTTGATGCTGTTGGTGAAACCATGGTCAAACTGGCCTCACTTGTGGAGGCCTCAACAGATAAAGCCGCTGTCGCCGTTTCAGGGTCTGCTGTTATTACCAAGTCCATTGAAATGAATGCATCCATGAGTGACACTGAAATGGAAACGCAGATCGCCCTGGAGGCAGACCAATATATTCCCTACCCTCTTGAAGAGGTATTGATTGATTTTGAGCGTCAGGGGCTCTCAGAAAAAGACCCGGATATGGTAGAAGTATTGCTTGCTGCCTGCAAAAAAGAAAATGTTGATGCTCGAGTGGCAGCTTTGGAGATCGGTGGTTTCCATGCCAAAGTGGTGGACATTGAGGCCTATGCCATGGAAAGGGCTTTTGCTCTCATGTGCGAGCAGATGGATCTGGATAAGGAAGGGCTTACCGCTATCATTGATATCGGTGCCACCATGACAACGATGTATATTCTGCGTGATGGTATTTCTATTTATAACAGAGAACATGTATTTGGCGGTTCACGACTTTCTACTGATATTCAGGCGCGTTATGGCCTTTCACCTGCCGATGCAGAGGCTGCCTTGCTAAATGGCGACCTGCCAGAGGTATATGAAGAGGATGTCCTGAAGCCCTTTGTTCGGGAAATGAGCGAACAGATTGGCCGCACATTGCAATTTTTCTTTTCATCAAGCCAGTATAATGATGTCGATTTGCTGGTCCTTGCAGGTGGAACGGCAGCGACTTCGGGCCTGGCGGAAATGGTTCAGGAGGATTTAAGTACCAGCACTGTAGTCGCAAACCCGTTTGCAAAAATGGTGGTCGGCAAGAAAGTAAATACCAAGCAGTTACATAATGATGCCGCTTCTCTGATGCTGGCCTGCGGGCTTGCAATCAGGGGATTCTGACGATGGCGAATATCAATCTATTACCCTGGCGTGAAGAGCTAAGGGAAGAAAGAAAAAAGGAATTCCTGATTGGTTTGGTAATTACCGTGGCTATTGCTGGTGTTATTATTTTTGCTGGTGACCGTTTTGTGAATAATCTGATCGGCAACCAGAATAGTTTGAATGATTATTTACGCCAGACAGTTTCTTCCCTGGATGAGGAAATTGCCGAGATCAGGGAGCTGCAGCGTCAGAAAGCAGAGCTGACAGAACGTATGTCGGTAATTCAGGACCTGCAGGGCCGAAGACCGGTAATTGTCAGGTTGTTTGATGAGCTGGTCAGAACGATGCCTGATGGTGTCTATTATGAAAACATTTCACGAGTTGGCGATCAGATAAATTTCCAGGGACTGGCTGAATCGAATAACAGGGTCTCAGCCTTACTTCGCTCTCTTGATGATTCAGAATGGTTTGAATCACCAGTGCTTCAACAGATTTCCTCAAATCAGCCTGGTCCTCAGGGTAACAGGTTTGAGCTGACCGTCCTGGTTACAACCCCGGACATTGAAGAGGAATAAGCAGACAGTTGCCATGAGTGCCATCGAAACATACAAGAAAAAAATTCAGCGACTCGTTGATGAACTGAAGAATTTTGACTGGAATGACCTGCAGGACATCGAGTCGATTGGGGTCTGGCCTGCACCGGTAAAGTTTCTACTGATTACCGTCGTTTTCTGTGCCTGTCTGGGTGGTAGTTACTGGTTTCATATCAAGAATCTTCAGTCAACGCTGGCAACGGTTACCCAGGAAGAAAATACGCTCAGGAATGAACTTGAAACGAAGGCGGTGCTGGCCGCAAACCTTGAGGCCTATCGTCAGCAGTTGGCCGATATGGAAGATTCCTTTGGGGCCCTTTTGAGGCAGCTGCCGGGAGAGACTGAAGTGCCCGGTCTGGTTGATGACATTACAGTACAGGGTGTTGGTAGTGGTCTGGAGTTTTCAACCATGAGATTGGAAGCTGAAGTGCAGCAGGAATTCTATATTGAGCTGCCCATCAGGATTTCAGTGGTAGGGGATTATCATGATTTCGGTGCTTTTGTGAGTGGCGTTGCCAGTCTTTCCCGTATTGTGACCCTGCATGACTTCAGTATTAAAAACTCTGACGGCACCGATTTGCTTATGGATATTACCGCCAGAACTTACCGTTATAAATCCGATGAAGAATAATTACTGGATAGAAAACAGTGTTAGCCACTTATTACTGATATCAGTAATATTGTTTTTATCTGCCTGTTCCAATAATGATGAAATGATAGAGCTTCAGAATTATGTGACCAGTACAGTTAACAGGCCTCCTGGTCGGATTGAACCAATTCCGGCATTTAATTCCTACGAGCCGTTCCAGTACAGTGCTGCCTCCTTGCGCAGTCCTTTTGATGCGCCGCTGGATATTACGCTGATAATTCGTAATCAGGCAAATAATGTTAGCCCGGATGAAAACAGGCCAAAGGAATTGTTGGAAAACTTCCCGTTGAGCTCGCTGATAATGGTTGGAACTATCAGCAGAGATAACACGGACTGGGTGCTGATACTTGATGAAACAGGTTTGGTAAGCAGGGCCACCATTGGTAACTATATGGGCAGAAATCATGGTCGTATAGTTGATATTAATGAAAACCAGATTGAGCTGGTCGAAATCGTACCAACCGGTGATGGCTCGTGGATGGAGCGTCCGCAGACGGTGATGTTGAGAAATACGCCATAAAACAGGTGTTGGAAATAAGTAAAAAATTCGGCGGATAGAAAGAAAAAGAATAGCTCAGACTCATGAGTAGTAATAAAAAAATGAATAAGCATTATATAGATAATGCCTAGATCAGAACAGTGATTGACACAAAGAATAGAAATGCTGGTAAAGCCGGGAGACTCGTAATGACGAGATTGGTGAGGATAAAAAGCATCAAGAATTTGCTGCTGACCTTTTGCATGGTCAATGGTCTGTTCCTGGCATCTGCATTGCAGGCCCAGGTCTCACTTGAAGACATACAATTTGTATCGTTGCCAGGTGGCATGCTGGAAATTGAACTGGAATTTGATTCTGCACCACCTGAGCCCGGTGTTTTTGAGATCGAAAGTCCGCCGCGTCTTGTCATGGATTTTCTGGGTGTGGCTAATGCCCTGGACCAAAATAACTACCCGGTGAATTCCAGAATTGCCGACATGGTGACGGTTGTTGATTCCGGCAATAGAACCCGAATGATTGTTAATCTCAGTGAATCAACCTCTTATATTTCGAGCATCAGAAATAACTCCCTGGTGATCACTTTGGGGGACGGCTCAACTGCGAGTGCGGCAAATGTCAGCTCCAGGCCGGAAATCCCTTCAAGTGCTGCCGGAGATATTGCCGCTATCGATTTTCGTCGTGATGAAGAGGGGGCGGGACAAATTATTATAGATCTTGCCAATGATAACCTGGTTGGTAATCTGAACCGAGCAGGAAATAGACTGGAGCTTGAATTCCTGAACGCAAGCCTGTCAGATGAGTTGCAGATGCGCCTAGATGTAACCGACTTTGCCACTCCGGTCAGAAATGTTGATATGTACCGGGAAGATTCCAGTGTTATGGTTGTTGCTGAAATGATTAGCGGTTTTGACTATCTGGCTTACCAGAGCAGTGGACAATATATCATCAATATCACGCCTGTTGCCGGTTCTGCAACGGCAGGCAGTGACGTCAGTGCAGGCGGCTTTTCCTTTAGCGGGGAGCTGATCAATGTCAACTTCCAGAATGTCGATATTCATTCTGTGCTTTCTCTTCTTGCCGAGGTGAATGATTTTAGTCTGGTGGTAGCCGATTCGGTTTCAGGTAATGTGACCCTCAGGCTGGTCAATGTGCCCTGGGATCAGGCGCTGGACATGGTGTTGCGCTCTGAAGGCCTGGGTCAGCGGATTGAAGGCACGGTTATGTATATAGCGCCAGCTGGAGAAATTGCTGCTGCAGAATTACAGCAGCTTGAAAATGATCAGCAGCAGGTTAATCTGGCGCCGCTTGTGACGGAATACATAGAAATCAATTATGCCGATGCACAGACCATTGCCAATCTGCTAAGTGGTCAGGCGGGCAGTATTCTTTCCGAGCGTGGCACGGCTACGGTCGATCTTAGAACCAATACCTTGATTGTGCAGGACGTAGCTGCAGTATTGAATGATATCCGCAACATGATCAGACAGCTCGACATTCCTGTCCGTCAGGTACTGATTGAGGCTCGTATTGTGAATGCATCGACTTCGTTCAGTGATGCATTGGGCGTGCGCTGGGGGGGCGGACAGACTTTTCCCGGCTCAGGTGATCGCTTTGTATTGGCCGGCAGTCAGGAAGCCAGTATAGAATTTGGGAATAATATTGCCAACAGAAATCAGGCTATTGCCCAGGGTATACTGGGTGGCATGTCAGTTGAAGAGACGCTGGCTGGCAATCCTCTCCTGCCACCGACTTTTCCGGGTGCGCTGGTGGTGGACATGGGGGTAGAACAGGCGTCTTCCATTGCATTGGGGTATGCCGGAAATAAAGGGTTACTGGAGCTTGAATTGTCAGCTCTGGAATCCAGCGGTAACGGGGAAGTCATTGCCCAGCCCAAGGTAACTACCCAGGATCAACAGCTCGCCAGAATTGAGTCAGGTGTTCAGATCCCTTATCAGGCTCAGGCTGGTGGTACCGCAGGTGGATCAACCACAGAATTTGTCTCCGCAGTACTCGCGCTGGAAGTGACGCCGCAAATAACACCGGACGGTCGCATTAATATGTTACTGCAGATAAATCAGGATTCTGTTGTACCTGGAGCCGGGGCTGTACCCGCCATTGCAACCAACTCGGTAATAACACGGGTGCTGGTTAATGATGGTGATACCATTGTTCTTGGTGGAGTCTTCCGTGAGGAAGTAACCACTACAGTAACCAAGACACCTGTTCTTGGAGATCTGCCTTATGTTGGCAATCTGTTCAAGCGAACTGAAAATGCAGAAACCAAAACAGAGCTTCTGATCTTCATTACACCGTCGATAATCAATGAGCTTCTTTAATTAAAAGTTTCCTGGTTTTAAAGACTAATCCGCGGCATGTAGATTACAATGGCATGCTGGGTTATTCGTATTTACTCAACAACAACTTTCAGCGATAACATCCAAAAATAATGAAAAAAGCAGTGGATAATATTTTCCTGATCGGTCCTATGGGCGCTGGTAAAACGACTATTGGCCGTCAGCTTGCCCGATCCCTGAAAATGGAGTTTGTCGATTCAGACCAGGAAATTGAAGAAAGAACGGGCGCCGATATCGCCTGGATATTCGATGTAGAAGGTGAAGCGGGCTTTCGGGAAAGGGAAAAGAAAATAATTGAGGAGCTGACCCTGAGCAAGAATATAGTTCTGGCTACTGGCGGTGGTGCCGTACTGGCGCCTGAAAACCGTAAATTTTTGCAAAGCCGTGGCACAGTAGTTTACCTGATGGCGACAATTGGTCAGCAGGAAGAAAGAACAAGGCATGATCAGCGACGGCCATTAATTCAGAACGTCACTGACATTAAGGGAAAGTTGACAGAACTTATGGATATTCGTGATCCTCTTTACCGGGAAATTGCGGATTATGTTGTCATGACCAATAGAAGAAGCCCTAGATCTGTCAGCAGTGAAATTGTAAAACAGTTGTTTGATGAAGAAATTCATGAAGAGTAATACTTGGCAGAGCGAAAGTCGGCAGACGGTTACTGTTGACCTGGGGGATAGAAGTTATCCGATTCACATAGGCGAGCAATTACTTTCCGATGCGCAGCTCCTGATACCCCACATCCGGGGAAAACAGGTTTGTATCATCAGTAATGAGACCGTTGCACCGCTTTATCTCGAGACCGTGTCAACCACACTGGCAGCGTATGATCCCCTGTCAATCATTCTGCCTGACGGGGAAGAATATAAAACTCTGGATACTGTAAGTCTGATTTATGACCGCTTGCTTGAAGCCAGGTTCAGTCGCTCCGCGACTCTGGTGGCTCTGGGTGGGGGAGTTATCGGTGATATGGTGGGCTTTGCTGCAGCCACCTACCAGCGTGGCATAGATTTTATTCAGATTCCTACCACCTTGTTGTCACAGGTAGATTCATCTGTGGGAGGCAAGACTGGCGTCAACAGGCCGCTTGGGAAAAACATGGTAGGCGCTTTTTACCAGCCAAACTGTGTGCTGGCAGACACCTCAACACTGCGAACTCTGCCAGACAGGGAATTAAAAGCAGGTCTGGCTGAAGTGATCAAATATGGTCTGATTAATAATCTTTCGTTTCTGAACTGGCTGGACGAGAATATTGAAAACATCCTTGCACTTGATGCAGACGCCCTGGCTTATGCCATTCGCACCAGCTGTCATGAAAAAGCGCTTATAGTGGCTGAAGATGAAAAAGAAGCAGGTATTCGTGCCATATTAAATCTCGGTCACACCTTTGGTCATGCAATCGAAACTGCTATGGGCTATGGAAACTGGCTTCATGGTGAGGCGGTGGCGACTGGTATAGTAATGGCGGCCGAGCTTTCATGCCGTGAAAATTTAATCAAGGCCGATGATGTTGAGCGAGTCCGCTCAATTATTCAGCGTTGCGGATTGCCAATAAGCCCGCCAGAAGAAATGGATGTTGATACATTTATCTCCCTGATGAGCAGGGATAAAAAAGCCGACCAGGGCAAGATAAAATTCATCCTGCTTGAAGAACTGGGCAAGGCCAGGGTTTCCGGGCAGGTCAGTCAAGACGTGTTGACGTCTGTTTTGGAATCTCTGTTGTAAATCCCTGTATTGATTGTTTTGGTTTTTTCCTGTTTTGTCTCCTTGTTTCCCATACTCTCCTTGCTGCATAGACTCCCGGTACTTTCCACGCTTCCGGTTATAGCCATTTTGACTTTAGATATTTTTCCGGGATTGGTGCCGGGCGCGGAGTTTTTCAAACCAGTCTCTTGGCGACAAAAGTTTCATGCCCTCAACGCAGTGTTGTTGACGGTGCCATTTGCCATATAAAAAGTATGCCCGGGGTTTGTCTGGTTAAAAGCAGCAAAAAAGCCATATCAGCTCAAACCCGCATAATAATTGAGGTTAATCATATTGCTAATTGCTCGACAGGAATGATATGTGTAAAATGGCTGGCTGTTTTTCCGACAAATTCAAGGTAGTTTTTCTTCCTTTTGTAGTCCCCCTAACTTACTGATTTGAGAAGGAATATGAGGACGGGTCTGTATCATCCAGATGAGTTCAGAGATAACTGTGGCTTTGGCCTAGTCGCCCATATTGAGGGCAAGCCAAGTCATGATCTACTGGAAACCGCAATTAAATCATTAGCCTGCATGACCCACCGAGGTGGCATTGCAGCAGATGGTGTGACCGGTGATGGCTGTGGTTTGCTCATGCAACTGCCGGATTCCTTCCTGCGTGAAATTGCCAGAGAGCTTTTCAGTATTGAATTGTCTGAATCCTATGGTGTTGGCATGGTATTTCTTAGCCAGGATCCGGTAAAGGCAACCAAAGCCAAGTCTATTCTTGATGAAGAAATTGAAGCCCAGGGCCTGGATATAGCAGGCTGGCGCATGGTGCCCTGTGATGATTCGGTTTGTGGTCGGATGGCATTGGCGAATATGCCAACCATTGAGCAGATTTTTGTTAATGCCCCGGGACTCTCTAAAAAAGACCTGACGGTCAAGCTGTTTATTGCCAGGCGTAAAGCTGAAAACCGCCTGGTTAGTGATGAAGATTTCTATATTTGCAGCCTCTCCAATTCAGTCATTTCCTATAAGGGGCTGATGCTGCCGGTAGACTTGCCTAACTTCTATCTCGACCTTAAAGACCCGCGAATTGAAGTCGCGATGTGTACATTCCATCAGCGTTTTTCTACCAATACCTTGCCGAAATGGCCTTTGGCCCAGCCTTTCAGAATGCTGGCTCATAATGGCGAAATCAATACTATCCGTGGCAACAGAAACTGGTCCGTAGCGCGGATTAATAAATTCCGCTCTGAGGCAATCCCGAATATCGAGGAAATTGCCCCCGTGGTTAATTTCTCGGGATCGGACTCCTCTTCCATGGACAATATGCTGGAACTGCTTACCACCAGTGGCATGGATCTGTACCAGGCCATCAGACTGATCATGCCGCCAACCTGGCAAAATATGGAAAATATGGATGCCGACCTGCGCAGCTTCTATATTTATAACTCTATGCATATGGAAGCCTGGGATGGCCCCGCTGGCGTTGTTTTGACTGATGGTCGCTTTGCAGCCTGTGTGCTTGACAGCAATGGACTGCGTCCATCACGTTGGGTGATGACCAAAAACGGCTATATTACTGTGGCTTCCGAAATCGGTGTAAATGATTATGCACCGGAAGATGTTATTGCCAAGGGCCGGGTTGGGCCGGGTCAGATACTGGTGATAGACACCCAGGAAGGCAAGATCATGCATTCGGATGATGTCGCCGACTACCTGAAAGGCAGACAGCCCTATGCGAAATGGGTAAGAGAAAACACCAGTTATCTCGAATCAAAACTCTCTGAAGATACCGCTGCATTATTACCCTTGTCTGATAGCGAGGGTGAAAAGCATATGAAGATGTTTCAGGTGACTTTTGAGGAAACCGATCAGGTTTTCAGGCCGCTTGCCGAAAAAGGCGCAGAAGGTACCGGGTCAATGGGCGACGACACCCCCATTGCAGTACTTTCAAGGCATGTGCGTCCACTTTATGACTATTTCAGACAGCAGTTTGCCCAGGTAACCAATCCGCCCATTGACTCACTCAGGGAAACCATCGTGATGTCACTGGAAACCCGGCTGGGCAAAGAGCTCAATATCTTCAAGGAAACACCGGCCCATGCAGACCGTATCATCCTGCATTCCCCCCTGTTGTCACCCAGAAAATTTTATACCCTGCAGCATGTCGAAAGGCCGGGCTTTGAATCTGCACATATCAGTTTGACCTATGAGCCGGCTATTGGGCTGAAGCAGGCGATAGAAAACGTGATGGCTTTAGCCGAACAGCATGTGCGCGATGGCAAGGTCCTGTTATTCCTTTCGGAAAGACTTCCCGAAAAAGGCCAGCTCGTTATTAATGCCTTGCTGGCCACTGCGGCAATTCATTCAAGTCTGAGTAAAAAGGGACTGCGTTGTGATACCAACCTCATTGTCGAGACCGGTTCAGCCCGTGATTCACATCAGATTGCCTGTCTTATCGGTTACGGTGCCACCGCTGTTTATCCCTACCTGAGTTTTGATCTCATTGACCGCATGATAAATAAAGACATATTGCGCATGGGCTCGCTGGAAGCACACAAAAATTACCGCAAGGGAATCAACAAGGGTCTGCTGAAAATTCTGTCCAAGATGGGTATCAGTACTATTTCCTCCTATCGCGGGGCCCAGTTATTTGAAATTGTCGGTCTGGCTGACGAAATCATGGCCTTATGTTTTCCTGATGTGGACAGCAGAATTGGTGGAGCGACATTCGAGCATTTGCAGCATGACATGGAATCGCTCAGTCGCGATGCCTGGCTTCCCAGGAAGAAGATCATGCAGGGTGGACTGCTCAAGTATATCCATGGCGGCGAGTACCACATGATCAATCCCGATGTGGTAAGTACCATTCAGGATGCGGTGCAAAGCGGTGATTTCGAGAAGTATCGCAAATTTGCCCAACTGGTGGATAATCGCCCGGTATCCACCATCAGGGATATGTTCAAGTTACGTGAAGACCAGGAGCCTGTTGATATAGACCAGGTTGAGCCTATCGAAGGCATCCTGAAGCGCTTTGATTCTGCTGGAATGTCTCTGGGAGCACTTTCACCGGAAGCCCATGAGGCGCTCGCGCAGGGCATGAACAGGCTTGGCGGCAGGTCAAACTCTGGAGAAGGCGGAGAAGATCCGGCCCGATTCGGTACTGACAAGGTCAGCAAGATCAAGCAGATTGCCTCCGGTCGTTTTGGTGTGACACCCCATTACCTGGTGAATGCCGAAGTATTACAAATTAAAATCGCCCAGGGCGCGAAACCCGGTGAAGGCGGCCAATTACCAGGTGGCAAGGTGAATGACCTTATCGCCCGACTGCGCTTCTCTGTGCCCGGGGTTACCCTTATCTCACCACCGCCGCATCATGATATTTATTCCATTGAGGATCTGGCGCAGCTTATTTTTGACCTGAAACAGGTCAATCCAGAGGCTCTGGTGAGTGTGAAACTGGTATCAGGACCCGGTGTCGGAACTATCGCTGCCGGTGTGGCAAAAGCCTATGCAGACCTGATCACCATATCAGGCCATGATGGCGGCACCGGCGCCAGCCCGCTAACTTCCATTCGCTATGCGGGAACCCCATGGGAACTGGGATTAAGTGAAGTACAGCAGGCATTGCGTTCCAATGACTTGCGTGGGCGTATTCGGCTGCAGGCTGATGGTGGCCTGAAAACCGGCCTTGATGTTATCAAGGCTGCCATTCTGGGGGCTGAAAGTTTTGGTTTCGGTACCATTCCGATGGTAGCGCTGGGCTGTAAATATCTGCGAATTTGTCACCTCAATAATTGTGCAACCGGTGTTGCTACCCAGGACAAGCGCCTGCGTGACAAGCATTTTATCGGTCAGGCAGAAATGGTAATGAACTACTTCAGGTTTGTCGCACAGGATACCCGGCAGTGGCTTGCAATGCTTGGAATTACCAAGCTCACTGATGTAATCGGGCGCACCGATTTGTTGGAAAAATTACCGCCGCAAACTGAAAAACAGGCCAATCTTGATTTTTCCCGTCTGTTCTACAATGACCTGATTCCAGAAGAAATGGATCGTTTTTGTGTCAGTGAAAAAAATGAGCCCAAGGACAAGGGCGAGCTGGCAGAGCAAATGGTGGAAGACATTCTTCCGGCCATTGAGAACAAGAGTGGCGGCATATTTAACTACAAGGTCCAGAATTTTAACCGTTCCATCGGTGCACGCCTGTCTGGTGAAATAGCCAAACGCTATGGCAACCAGGGCATGGCTGATACACCGGTCAACCTGCGTCTGAGTGGCTCATGCGGACAAAGTTTCGGTGTCTGGAATGCTGGCGGCCTGCATATGCATCTCAGCGGCGATGCCAATGATTATGTAGGCAAAGGCATGGCTGGCGGCAAGCTGGTTGTGGTACCGCCACCCGGTAGCAGTTTCAAAACCCGGGATACATCGATTGTAGGTAATACCTGTCTGTATGGTGCAACTGGCGGCAGATTGTTTGCTTCAGGCACTGCGGGCGAACGCTTCGGGGTAAGAAACTCCGGCGCCCATGCTGTAGTGGAAGGCGTTGGCGATCATTGCTGTGAATACATGACAGGTGGTCACATCACTGTGCTTGGCAATACTGGCCATAATTTTGGTGCCGGTATGACCGGAGGTTTTGCTTACGTTCTTGATCTGAACAAAGACTTTGTCGACAAGTACAACCACGAGTTGGTTGAAGTGCACCGTATTCGTATGGAAGGCATGGAAGAGTACCGCAGTCATTTACGCTCGGTAATCGAGGAATTTGTCATCGAAACCGGCAGTGACTGGGGCAAGCATATCCTTGATAACTACATGGATTACACCCGCAAGTTCTGGCTTGTTAAACCAAAAGCAGCAAGTCTTAAAATGCTGCTCAATGATGTCACAGTGACGGGGAACTAAGCCATGTCAGATATCATCGCCAGATCAAAAGATACCTTTCGTTTTCTTACAGAAGACCGTGAGGACCCGAAGAAGAAACCACTGGATGTTCGCAAAACAGAGTTTGTGGAAATCTATAACGCCTTTGAAAAGGAAGATGTCGAGATCCAGTCTGAACGTTGTCTGGAATGCGGGAACCCCTACTGTGAATGGAAATGCCCGGTTCATAACTATATTCCCAACTGGTTAAAGCTGGCCCAGGAAGACAATATTCTTGAAGCCGCCGAGTTATGTCATCAAACCAATACCCTGCCAGAAGTCTGTGGACGTATCTGTCCCCAGGACAGGCTATGTGAAGGTGCTTGTACGCTTAATGATGGCTTTGGCGCAGTGACGATAGGCAATGTTGAAAAGTATATTGTCGATAAAGCCTTTGAGATGGGCTGGCGTCCGGACATGTCTAAAGTGGTACCCACAGAGAAACGTGTAGCAGTCATCGGCGCCGGACCTGCCGGCCTGGGTTGTGCAGATATCCTTGTGCGCGCCGGCGTTAAACCCGTTATTTTTGACAAATATCCTGAAATTGGCGGCCTGCTGACTTTTGGCATCCCCATGTTCAAGCTGGAAAAAAGCGTGATGCATCTGCGTCGCCAGATTTTTGAAGACATGGGCATGGAGTTTCGACTCAATACCGAGGTGGGTAAGGATGTCAGCTTCCAGGAACTGGTGGATGAATATGATGCTGTATTTCTTGGCATGGGTACCTACACCTATATGAAAGGTGGATTCCCGGGTGAGGATATGGACGGTGTGTTTGAATCATTACCTTACCTGGTTGGCAACACCAACTATCACATGAAATACAAGGCAGATCTTGCCGAATACATCAGCATGGAAGGCAAGGATGTCATTGTACTGGGTGGTGGTGATACTGCCATGGACTGTGTTCGTACCGCTATTCGTCAGGGTGCCAAATCCGTCAAGTGTGTCTACCGCAGGGATAAAAGCAATATGCCGGGTTCCCGTCGCGAAGTCCGTAACGCGACCCAGGAAGGTGTAAACTTTATTTTCAACCATCAGCCGATCGAAGTGATCGGGGAGAACGGCAAGGCCGAAGGCGTTAAATTCATAAAAACCCGCATGGGCGAGCCTGATGCCAATGGTCGCAGACGTGCTGAGGAAATTCCCGGTAGCGAAGTGGTAATGGAGGCAGATGCGGTGTTGATCGCATTTGGTTTTCAACCCAGTCCGGCGCCCTGGTTTGCAGATTTTGATATCAGCCTTGATGACAAGGGCAGAGTGCTTGCGCCGGAGCAGAGTGCCTATCCATTCCAGACTACCAATCCAAAAGTTTTCTCGGGTGGTGATATGGTAAGAGGTGCTGATCTGGTAGTTACAGCTATATTTGAAGGACGTCAGGCCGGTAATGGCATACTGGATTACCTGGAAGTCTGATTTCGTATTTGAAAGCAATTTTATCTATTTACTCTTTAACCCGGTCCAGGCAATGGCAGAACTAAAAAACGATCGTTTTCTTCGTGCTCTTTTGCGTCAGGATGTTGATGTCACTCCGGTCTGGATGATGCGACAGGCTGGTCGCTATCTTCCCGAGTATCGGGAAGTCAGGCAGCAGGCCGGTGATTTCATGAGCCTTTGCCAGAATCCCGAGCTGGCTTGCGAGGTCACATTACAGCCACTGCGCCGTTACGCGCTGGATGCCGCCATTCTTTTTTCCGATATTCTTACTATTCCCGATGCCATGGGACTGGGGCTTTACTTTGCCCAGGGTGAAGGACCAAAGTTCAGAAAACCCGTACGCAGTGCCGCCGATGTTGAGGCGCTTAAAGTCACCAGTGCTGAAAAAGACCTGCCCTATGTGCTGGACGCTGTAAAACTGATCCGCCAGGAGCTCAATGGCAGTGTTCCCTTGATCGGTTTTTCCGGTAGCCCATGGACGGTTGCTACTTATATGGTTGAGGGCGGTTCGAGCAAGGAATTTTCCCATATCAAATCAATGATGATGAACACCCCCGAAGTCATGCATCAGCTACTGGATACATTGGCACAATCGGTGATCGATTATCTGAATGCCCAGATCCTGGCAGGGGTTCAGGCTGTGCAGATCTTTGATACCTGGGGCGGTGCCCTGAGTGCGCATGCCTATCAGGTCTTCTCGCTGGACTATATGAAGAAAATTGTCAGCGGTCTGATCAGAGAGCATGAAGGGCGCAGGATTCCAGTGATCCTGTTTACCAAGAATGGCGGGCATTGGCTGGAACAGATCATAACCAGTGATTGTGACTGTGTGGGGCTGGACTGGACGCTTCCTATTAACGAGGCAAGAGCCAGAATCGGTGATAAAGTCTCGCTACAGGGCAATATGGATCCTGCTGTGCTTTATGGCGGCGCCCATGCCATTCGACAGGAAGTTGGCTTTATTCTCGAACAGTTCGGTCATGGCAATGGCCATGTCTTTAACCTTGGCCATGGTATTCACCAGCATGTGAATCCTGATCACGTATCGGTTTTTGTAGATGCTGTTCATGAGCTATCAGCGCAATACCATGCCTAGCATGCATTATTGCTGATCATGACTGAGCCAACAGATTTTTCTTCTTACAGTTTTATTTCCATTGGCGCCAATCTGCCCTCCGCCGCAGGATCCCCTCAAGAAACCATTGCCTTTGCTTTTGATCAAATTGCCGGGCTTTCAGATTTTCCATTACTAAAGTCATCGCTGTATGCATCCAGTCCAGTGGACAGTCCGCAGGGAACCCCTGACTTTTTAAATGCAGTGGCAGGCATTATTCCCAATGACGCAGAAACGCCACTGTCTCTGTTGTATAAATTACAGGACATGGAAAATGCTGCGGGAAGAACAAGAAGTGGAATTAGAAATGAAGCACGTACGCTGGACCTGGATCTTATTCTTTTCAGGAAAGAGCTTTGTAATACCCGGGAACTTATACTTCCACACCCAAGAGCCCATGAAAGACGTTTCGTTCTTCAGCCTTTAATAGAAATTACAGCAGGCGATTTTTTCTTGCCGGGTTATGACACTGATCTCAATCAATTGCTTATCGCTATTTCAGATGAGCAGGTAATTCGAAGGCTCCAATACCGCAACCCTCTTCATAGCCTGGTAAATGCATTAAACAAGAAATAAAAGATTCAAAAAAAAACCCCGGGGTTAACCCGGGGTTTTATAAGTAGTGAGACCAAAATCATGAAAGGAAAGTGATTCGACGTCTATCTTACTCCATCCTTCATTACGGTCTGCGAACTGATTCACAAAGACTCTGCCAGATTGGGAAACGTGTCACATTCTGACTGATAGACTTTGTCCGGTTTTTTAAATGTCCAGTTCGCGGGTTAAATCAAAGCCGCCTTTTTCATTCAGCTCAAAATCACCATCCATTACTGCATACATCCAGGCTGCTGACTTCTTCATGCCGCCCAACGGATATAAATGGCAAAGGGTAATACCACAATCCGGATCATTGGCCTGGTAATTCGCCAGATCACGGGTGAGCTTGTCCGGCATACGTGTGGTCATGAGTTTGGCAATGTTAGCGGCCTGACGCGTAAGCACTCGCATGGAGGGACCAATACCACAGTGAGTGGCATGAGCCATTAGCGTCTTGATAGTGGCCAGACCCGGAATGCCGATATGAATTGGCAGTTCATTGCCTTCAGCGCGAATACGTTTGTCCCATTCAATGATGGGTTCTGCCTCAAAACAGAACTGGGTAGTTATATACATGTCTATGCCGTGCTCTTTGGCATAGGCATTTTTCTCAAGCAGTGCACTGGTCACATCGGCAGGAGGAATATCCGGGGATCCTTCAGGATGACCGGCAACGCCTAGTTTCTTGATGCCGTATTTTTGGAAAAGGTCTGTGCGCAGAACTTCCATTGAGCTTGAAAAATCTCCAACCGGATTATCAACACCACCACCAATCAGCAGGGCTTCATCAACCTGGGCTTCTGCCTGAAGAATTTTCAGATTTTCTTCAAAGAATGCCTTTGAAGGGATGGAGCGGGCAGCAAAATGGGGTACAGGATTCATGCCTTCGGCAAACAGCCTTTTTACACAGGCGACAGTATCCTTGATGTCGGAACCAGGCAAAAAGGTAACAAATACTGTGGTTCCCGGGCGCAGAAGGTCCCGGAAATCTTCAATTTTCTGGGCACCACCTGGAGTAACCTCAACGGAGGTGTTTTCCAGGAATTTGAGAATATTTTGTTTTTCGTCTGACACGGTTTCTTCCTTTGAGTTAAAAAGGCGGCTATTTTAGCTATTTGCCACCCACTTGGTAAACTTTATTATTGTCCGGGTTAAAACAAGCAGATCGTCGGGCTCCATGATGTAGGGAGGCATGATATAGACCAGCTTGCCAAAAGGCCTTATCCACACGCCATTTTGGACAAAAAAGGCCTGTGCCCGGGCCATATTAACAGCCTCTTTCATTACCACCACCCCGATAGCGCCCAGGACTCTGACATCGGCCACGCTTGCGCTATCCCGGCATTCTGCCAATTCGCTATTCAGCTGCTTTTCAATACCAGCCACTTTCTTCTGCCAGTTTTCCTGTTCAAGCAGCTTGATGCTGGCAAGTGCGGTGCTGCAGGCCAGAGGATTGGCCATAAACGTGGGCCCGTGCATGAAAACCCCCTGGTCTCTTGAAATGCCCGCACTTACTCTTTCCGTGCACAGGGTGGCGGCAAGAGTCATATAGCCTCCGGTAAGCGCTTTTCCCAGACACAGAATATCCGGACAGATAGCGGCATGCTCACAGGCGAATAATTTGCCGCTGCGGCCGAAGCCGGTGGCAATTTCGTCGGCGATTAACAGCACGTTAAATTCATCGCACAGGGCTTTTATGGCCGCCAAATAATCGGCTGAATAAAAGAACATTCTGCCTGCACCCTGTACGATGGGTTCGAGAATGACCGCGGCAACGGTATTGTGGTGCTCTTCCAGCAAGGCTTTCATGCTGGCAATATCGGTATCAGAGCAAGTTTCATTGAAGCGGCATTGAGGCGCATCGGCAAAATAATGCTGAGGCAGAATGCCGTTAAAAATATCATGCATGCCGGTAACCGGATCACATACGGACATGGCCGCGAAAGTATCACCATGATAACCATTACGGATGGTCACGAACTTGTGTTTCCCTGTCACGCCCGAGTTGATCCAGTACTGCAAAGCCATTTTCATAGCGACTTCCACAGCAACAGAACCGCTGTCACAAAAAAATACCTTTTGCAGCTCGGCCGGGGTGCTATCCACCAGTTTTCTGGCTAATTCCACTGCAGGAGCATGGGTAATACCGCCAAACATGACGTGAGACATGCTTGAGAGCTGATCCATTACAGCCTGGTTTAGTACCGGGTGGTTATAGCCATGGATAGCACTCCACCAGGAGGCCATGCCGTCAATGAGCTGTGTGCCATTTTCCAGTACCAGCCTGACACCTTCTGCGTGCGTAACTGGATATACCGGCAGGGGATTCTCCATGGACGTGTAGGGGTGCCAGATATGTTGCCTGTCGTAGTCGAGGTCTATCATGGTTGGCTATTCTATTGAATTAGCCCCCTCAGTCATAGTCGCATTCACGCCACTGTTCGAGCAATTGCCCAGACATGTACTTCGCTGGCGCCGGCTTTCAATAACACCCTTGCAAGCTCGGACACAGTGGCGCCGGTAGTCACCACATCGTCCACTACTGCGACACTGGTGTTTGCCGCGAAATGAAAATCACCAACAATAGCGAAAGCAGAGCGCAGATTGCGCTGTCGTTCCCTGGCTGACAGTCCCGTTTGCCGGGTGGTATTTCTCGTTCTGCAGACAATACCCCTGCTGATCGTAATATCCAGATAGCGTGAAAGTGTGCGGGCAATTTCCAGTGCCTGGTTGTAACCACGCTGGCGAATACGGGCGTTATGGAGAGGAATCGGTATGACCATGGAAGGCAGGGGGTAATCCTGGTATTGGCGTGCAATATGGCAGGCCAGTTGCTCGCTCAGCACTCGTCCACCAGTTAACTTATGTCTGTACTTGAAGCCCGCTATTAACGCAGACACCGGAGGATGATATTGGAAAGGAATAACGCTGCGGCAATAACCCGGTGGTAATACCAGGCAGGTGCCACACCGCGAAACGGCAACATTGTCAGTCGGCAGAGGCTGGCCGCAAACCGTACAGGGGTTTTTTACCCGCGGCAGGGCAAGCCGGCATGAGTCACATAAATCGGAATGTTGATAACTGGGTTGCCTGCAGTGAATGCAGGTACCCGGAAATAGAGCGAACTGTGCATTTATTAACCATTTGTAAACACTTTCTGGGATTCGGGTTGACATGATAAGATGCGCTCTTGAGCAACTGGCTTCAGTGTAGGATCTAATTCATCTTGCGCCAGTCCAGTTTTTTGTCCGCATAACGATCTTCAGGATTATCTATGACATCAATTACCCGCCATGACTGGTCATTTGACGAAATAAAGGCACTCTATGAGCTGCCGTTCAATGATTTGCTTTTCCGCGCCCAGAGCGTTCATCGTGAAAATTTCGACCCGAATGCTGTGCAGGTCAGCACTTTGCTCTCAATTAAAACCGGGGCGTGTCCGGAAGACTGTAAATACTGTTCCCAGAGCGGGCATTACAATACCGAACTGGAAAAAGAAAAGCTTATTGAAGTCGCAAAAGTGCTGGATGAAGCCCGCAGAGCAAAGCAAAACGGTGCCTCCCGTTTTTGTATGGGCGCGGCGTGGAAGCATCCTTCGGCAAAAGATTTTCCCCATGTTCTGGACATGGTGAAGGGTGTCAGGGCGCTGGGAATGGAAACCTGTATGACACTGGGGGCCTTGAGTCCTGAGCAAAGCGAAGCACTGGCAGACGCGGGCCTTGACTACTACAACCATAATATTGATACCTCTCGTGAGTATTACAAAACCATTATCTCCACCCGAACCTTCGACGATCGACTGCGAACTCTTGCCAATGTGCGAGATGCCGGTATCAAGGTTTGCAGTGGCGGTATCGTTGGTATGGGCGAAAATGAGCAAGACAGGATTGGCTTTCTGATGGAACTGGCGAACCTTCCTCATCATCCCGAAAGTGTCCCTATTAATAATCTGGTGAAGATAAAGGGAACACCGCTGGAAAATGTGGATGAACTGGATGAATTTGATTTTGTTCGCATGATAGCTGTTGCCAGAATTCTGATGCCGGCTTCTCATGTGAGGTTGTCTGCCGGACGTGAGGAAATGAATGATCAGATGCAGGCTTTGTGTTTCTTTGCCGGTGCCAATTCAATTTTTTACGGTGAAAAACTTTTAACGACCTCCAATCCTCTCGAGAACGATGACATGCTGCTTTTCAGCAGGCTCGGCATTCATCCCGAAGAGATTGTTCTGGACCATGATGATCAGGAGCATGCACCGGTACCGGAGTCGTCTTCGGCTTTTTACGATGCGCTGTCGCATTAGCAGTTGTTTCAGAAAGCCCCGGTGAAATCTTTTCGACAGGAACTCCAGTTAGCACTGGACGAAAGACAGAAAAATGCCTTATTCAGGCGCCGTCGCACGCTTTATTCTCCCCAGGGAACAGAGGTCATTCTGGATGGACAGCATGTCACTAGTTTTTGCAGCAATGACTACCTGGGTCTGGCAGATCATCCCGATGTGGTTGAGGCCTTTCATCAGGGCCTGAATAAATTCGGTGCTGGCAGTGGTGCGTCTCATCTGGTTAGTGGTCATCTCGTTCCCCACGAGCTTCTGGAACAGGAACTCGCTGCATTTACCGGACGTAGCGCAGCACTGGTTTTTTCCAGTGGCTACATGGCCAATGTGGGTGTACTGACGACTTTGCTGGATAACAACGATGTTGTGTTGGAAGACCGGTTAAATCATGCCTCGCTACTGGATGGCGGACTTTTTAGTGGTGCCAGATTCAAGCGCTTTGCCCACCTTGATACAGCTGCTCTGGAAAAGAAACTATCCTCTATTCATGATGCCAGGAGAAAACTGGTGGTGGCGGATGGTGTCTTCAGTATGGATGGTGAAATCGCAGCACTGCCGGAACTGATCAGGGTTACCAGTAATCACAATGGTTTGTTAATGATTGATGATGCTCACGGTATTGGTGTGCTGGGCAAAAATGGCGGCGGTACCATAGCTCATTGGCAAGAGCAGGGTGCCAAGATCGACGAAGATAATCTGCAAATTCTTATTGGTACATTTGGCAAGGCATTTGGTGCAAGTGGTGCGTTTGTTGCCGGCAGTGAAGAGCTGATAGAAACATTAATTCAGTTTTGCCGACCCTATATATATACCACTGCCATTTCTCCCGCACAGGCTGAGGCTGTACGCGCCAGTCTTAAAATAATCCAGAAGGATAATTGGCGACGCCAGTATCTGGCCCAGTTGATCAAGCGATTCAGAGCACATTGTGAAGATCTGGGATTGACCATGATCCCTTCCAGCACGCCAATCCAGGCAGTAGTTATTGGTGATGTCAGCAAAACTATTCAAGCCAGCGAACAATTAATGCATGAAGGGGTTTTTGTTTCTGCCATTCGTCCGCCCACAGTGCCAGCAGGAACAGCAAGATTACGTGTAACTTTTAGCGCGCTTCATACAGAATCACAGTTTCAGAAGCTGCTTGATGTGTTTGAAAAATATGCCCACTGCTGGGTTGAGGATGCGTCAGAGTGAACAGCTTTCAGGGCTTACCGGACAAAAACAGAATTGCCCATGCGTTTGGCCAGGCAGCGAGTAGTTATGACAGCTACGCCTGCTTGCAACGGGATATCGCCGATAAATTGTTTTCCAATTTGGGTGTTACTGAGCCCACCTCTATTCTTGACCTGGGCAGTGGCACCGGTTATTGCGCAGGGATTCTTTCTCAGCGATTTCCTGATGCAACAATAACCAGCCTGGATCTTGCTGATGCCATGTTGAGATATGCCAGAGCGAACAGCATTAAACAACAGCAGGACAAATGTGAATTCTGGCTTTGCGGTGACGCCGAGAATTTACCCTTTGCTGATCAGAGCTTTGATCTGGTTATTTCCAACCTGACCATACAGTGGTGTGAAAGCCCTCTTCAGGTCTTCAGGGAGTTGTTCCGGGTGATGAAACCCGGGGCACAGGCAAGTGTGAGTACGCTGGCAGAAGAAACCCTGACGGAATTGAAAGAAAGCTGGGCGGCCATTGATGATTATGTGCATGTCAACGAATTCCTGGCCTGCGAAAAAATTATTCAGGTTTCTGAAACCCAGCCATTT
>JAUHWU010000118.1 GCA_030427065.1 Gammaproteobacteria bacterium
GTCCATGGACAAGGTCTTTGATATTGAATCCACCAAGGAAATTACCCTGGATGCCATGGCCATTCTTGGTCAGGACTGGGTGGATATGCAGCGTGATGCCATCGCCGGGCGCTGGATGCATGTCTATCCCGGACAGGGTAAACGCAGCGGTGCCTATATGAACGGCTCGGCCTATGATGTGCACCCTTACCTGCTGCTGAATCACAATGATGACTACGATTCGCTTTCGACTTTTGCCCATGAGTGGGGCCATGCCATGCATACCCTTTATGCGAAACAGGTACAGCCCTTTGAAACCGCCGACTATTCCACCTTTATTGCGGAGATTCCTTCCACTTCTCTGGAGCTTATTCTGGAGCAGTACATGGTGGAAAATGCGCAATCCGTGGATGAAAAACTGTTCTATCTGGGCCAGGGCCTGGAAAGTCTGCGCGGGACGTTTTTCCGACAGACCATGTTTGCCGAATTCGAACTGGCTTTATATGAAGCTGTAGAACGCGGCGAAGCCTTGAGTGGTGCCCGCATTACGGAAATGTACGGTGATATTTTGCGTCGCTACCATGGTCACGATGAAGGCGTCGTGATTATTGATGATCTTTACACCAACGAGTGGATGTTTGTGCCCCACTTCTACTACAACATGTATGTGTTTCAGTATGCGACTTCACTGACCGCGGGCACAGCGCTGTATGCAAAGATCGTCGAAGAAGGCCAGTCCGGTGTCGATAACTATAAAAACCTGTTGCGCGCCGGTGGCTCGGATTATCCCTATGAATTACTGAAGGCCGCCGGTGTCGATATGGCCACACCGGAACCTTACCGCGCCGTGGTGGATCGTATGAATGCCATCATGGATGAAATGGAAAGACTGCTGGATGAAAACAACCTGTAAAACCTGGTCAAGGTGACATGAACCGCACATTCAAATCAAAAGTGGATGCCTGGTATTACGCCGCGCTGTTGTTCGTATTGGGCACCTTCAGCTATGCCTACTATGAGGAAGGTCTGACACCGAAGTCACCGGAGTTTCTAGTGTTAATTTTTTCAGGAGTGCTCAGTGTCGGCCTCATGCTGTGGTTGTTGAAAACAACTGATTACTCGGTCAGTCATGACACCCTGCTGATCCGCTGCGGCCCAATCAAGTGGCACATCAAGCGTTCTGAGATTCAGGAAATCAAACCCAGTTATTCGTTGCTTTCCAGTCCGGCCCTGTCCATGGACAGACTGGCCATTCACTTTGGTGAAGGCAGAACAATCATGGTTTCACCGAAAGACAAAAAAGGGTTCATCAGCGCCCTTGGCTTTCCCCCATCACCCTGAAACTCACTCCCTGAATAAAGAACAGTAATATTGGCTACCCCCGCCCTATATAAGGCATAGTAGTTGCCATCACGGTCATAAACTGGACATTAGCCTCCAGCGGCAAGCTGTCCATATAAACAATGGCATCACCCACGTGTTTCACATCCATCATGGCTTCGTTTTTCAACGACCCATCGGCCTGCTGCGCGCCCTTCGATACGGCTTTGCCCATGGCTGTTTGGGCATTGCCAATATCAATTTGCCCACAGGCAATATTATATTGACGGCCTTCCAGCGAGGCGGACTTGGTCATGCCCGTCACAGCATGTTTACTGGCGGTATAGGCAATGGAATTGGGGCGCGGCCGATCTGCAGAAATGGAACCGTTGTTAATAATTCTTCCCCCCATGGGCTGTTGCTGCTTCATCATTCTGAACGCCCCCTGCAGACAGTAGAATGCCCCATTCACATTAGTCGCTATTACCCTGGACCAGTCATCAGTGGACAAATCCTCAATCGGCGCGCCAATGCCTATCCCGGCATTATTGAATAACAGGTCAAGCCGTCCATAGTCCCTGGCAATAGTCTCGAAAAGGGCATCAACAGAGCTATTGTCTGTAACGTCAGTGACTACACAGGAAACCTTGCCAGTGCCGGGTGCCAGCAGGGATGCCGTTTCCTGCAGCGAATCGCCATTGCGACCAGCCAGAATCAACTGGTAGTGTTTTTCCGCCAGAGCGATGGCCACCGTACGGCCTATGCCGCTGCCGGCGCCGGTGATGAGAGCAGTCTTATGTTCCATAATAGTTTCCCACTTAAGCGTTAACAGGTTAAACCGATGGCCTATTAAAACATAAGGAACGGCTTTCGCAGGACCAAAAAAAAGCCCTCTTAACAAGAGGGCTAAAGCGCCAGAAGCTATGGCGCGCTCAAATACTCTGTTGCCTGTCAGTTGTTTTGTGACAGTGGTGAATTGCCTGAAGACGCTCGCCTGTCAATTACCACGGGAGTTGCCTGAAAGTGTTTTTCGCAGTAATACATGGCTTCATCCAATGTCTGATGAATGGAAATGAGGCGGCGGTTTTCATTGATCACCCAAATCACATCGTCAGACAAAATCTCTGCAATGTAAGCCATGGCGCTTTCGCGTTGTATGCCTTTTATAGTTTCCACTGATATATTCATTATCCTCATTACCAAAACCCGTTCCAAATAGCGCCTTTGCTCTCCTTCTTTGTCGCCTTCTCTGTTATCCTATGCGCCTTTTTTAAAGTGCTGTCACAAATACGCAAAACTCATAACATCAGACCAGAGCGACGGCTTTGTTATTGCCGGCCTGAGCCTGTAAAAGAGTCACTTATTAAGCTGGCATTAAGTCAATAAATCAGGAACAACGAAAAGCCCAATGAGCATCATATTTTCAGATGAGTACAATCCCTCGGCGGTAGAAAGCGAGGCCCAGCGCTATTGGAATAGCAACGACAGCTTCCGCGTAGAAATTGATCACAGCAAGGAAAAATTCTACTGCCTGGCCATGTTCCCCTACCCCAGCGGAAGGCTGCACATGGGTCATGTGCGTAACTACACCATCGGTGATGTGGTCAGCCGCTTTCAGCGCATGCGCGGTAAAAACGTACTGCAACCCATGGGCTGGGATGCCTTTGGCCTGCCCGCTGAAAATGCTGCCATGAAAAACAAGGTGCCACCTGCCCAATGGACCTATGCCAATATCGATGACATGCGCGGTCAACTGCAGCAACTGGGTTATGCCTATGACTGGCAGCGGGAAGTGGCGACCTGCCATGTGGATTATTACCGTTGGGAACAGTGGTTTTTTGTCCAGCTGTACAAAAAAGGCCTGGTGTATAAAAAAGAATCGGAAGTGAACTGGGACCCTGTCGACCAGACTGTATTGGCCAATGAACAGGTTATAGATGGAAAAGGCTGGCGTTCCGGCGCTCCCGTTGAACGCCGCAAGATCCCGCAATGGTTTATCAAGATTACCGACTATGCCCAGGAACTGCTGGATGATCTGGGCAAGCTCGACGGTTGGCCAGAGCGGGTACGGGTTATGCAGCAAAACTGGATTGGTCGCAGTGAAGGCCTGGAGTTTGAATTCCGGGTCACCGGCGAGTCCGAGCCATTGCAGGTCTATACCACCCGCCCCGATACCATCATGGGCGTAACTTACTGTGCGGTGGCGCCGGAACATCCATTGGCGCTGAAGGCTGCAGAGAATGATCCTGCACTGGCAGAAAAGATTGCGGCGCTGGAAGTTGGCGGCGTGTCTGAAGCGGATATGGCCACCATTGAAAAAGCCGGCGTCGATACCGGTTATAAAGCAGTGCATCCGCTGACCGGTGAAGAAGTCCCTATATGGGCCGGTAATTTTGTTCTCATGAGTTATGGTTCCGGCGCCGTTATGTCTGTTCCCGGCCATGACCAGCGCGATTATGAATTTGCCAAAAAATATGGTCTGGCCATCAAGCAGGTGATCAGGCCTGCGGACGACAGCGCGCCATGTGATCTGGAAAAAGAAGCCTTTACCGAAAAAGGTATCTGTATCAATTCCGGCGACATGGATGGTATGGCCTTCAAGGATGCCTTTGCCCACATGGTGAGCTTTTTTGAAAACAAAGGCACTGGCCGCAAGACCATCAACTTCCGCCTGCGTGACTGGGGTGTGAGTCGTCAGCGCTACTGGGGCACGCCTATTCCCATGATCAACTGTGAGGCCTGTGGCAGCGTGCCTGTTCCAGAAAAAGACCTGCCGGTTGTGCTGCCTACCGACGTGGATTTCGACGGGACCGGTTCTCCCATCAAGAAAATGCCCGAATTTTATGAAACCAGCTGTCCCGAGTGTGGTGGCAAGGCGGAACGCGAGACCGACACCTTTGATACCTTCATGGAAAGCTCCTGGTATTACGCACGCTTCGCCTCACCGCGTGAAGAAGGGGCCATGCTCAACAGGGAAGCAATGGATTACTGGCTTGATGTGGACCAGTACATTGGCGGCATTGAACATGCCATTTTGCATCTGTTGTATGCCCGCTTTTTCCACAAGCTGCTGCGTGATGAAGGTCTGGTTTCAACCGATGAACCCTTCACCCGTCTGCTGACCCAGGGCATGGTATTAAAAGATGGCGCCAAGATGTCCAAATCCCTGGGCAACACCGTTGACCCGGAAAGCATGATTGAGCAGTACGGCGCTGACACCGTGCGCATGTACATGATGTTTACCTCGCCGCCTGACCAGAGTCTGGAATGGTCGGATTCCGGTGTGGAAGGGGCCTATCGTTTTCTGAAACGTCTGTGGAACTTGCTGGGTCACTATCAGGAAGCCGATATCTGTATCAATGCAGAACTACTCAACGATGCTCAAAAAGCCATGCGTTTGAAAACCCATGGCACCATCAAAAAAGTGACTGATGATTATGACCGTCGACAGATTTTCAACACTGCCATTGCGGCAGTAATGGAGTTGTACAACGAGCTCAGCAGTTTTGCCAACGCCAATGATATCCATGATGGCGCGCAGAACCAGGCCGTATTTCAGGAAGCGGCGGAAGCAATCGTGTTGCTGCTGGCGCCTATCGTGCCCCACATAAGCCACGTGTTATGGAATCATCTGGGCAAGAGCGATGCGATTATTGATGCCAGCTGGCCCGCCCATGATGAAAGCGCCCTGGTTCAGGACACTATCCAGATTGTTGTGCAAGTAAACGGAAAATTACGCGCCAAGCTGGATGTAGATGCTGATATCAGTAAGCAAGATATGGAAGCCGCCGCCCTTGATGATGCGAACGTGAAAAAATTCACAGACGGACTCACTGTGCGTAAAGTGATTGTGATACCAGGGAAACTGGTTAATGTGGTCGCAAACTAAAACGGATGCAGGATGCAGGATGCAGGATGCAGGATGCAGGACAATTGTGAATCGCGAGTTCGAGCCGTCAAC
The DNA here is from genome assembly GCA_030427065.1 of Gammaproteobacteria bacterium. Lineage (GTDB taxonomy): Bacteria > Pseudomonadota > Gammaproteobacteria > Pseudomonadales > Pseudohongiellaceae > Eutrophocola. The sequence continues at coordinate 5,261 of JAUHWU010000118.1, forward strand.
TCTCTTTTGTAATATATTCAGAAAAGTTTAAATCCAGGCACCAAACCACCAGACATCCTCTTGCATCCTGCATCATGTCTCTTGCATCCAATCATCCTGTCTCTTGCATCCCATTAACAGCTATAATCATCCGGATGAAACCTGAACGCCAAACACTGCTTGTGCTATTCGCTGTCTGCTTACTGTCCGGCTGTGGTTTTACCCTGCGTGGCAGCGCCAACATTCCACCTGAGCTGCAAAACCTGGTGCTGGTCGGTGCCAATCAAAACAGCGACATCATGCAGGATTTGCGGCGCGCCTTGCAGGCCAACAAGGTCACCATACTGGACTCTGCCAGCGTGGGGAGTTATCAGCTTTTCATTGGTGAAGCTGACATTCAGGAACGCATCCTTTCGGTCAATTCCAATGCCCGTGCCGGTGAATTTGAGCTCTCCATTAGCGTGCCCTACCAGTTGCGCTCAAGCAATGCCGTCGCTCTGGAACCGGAGGTCCTGACCATCGAAAAAGTCTATCTGGCGGACCCCAATAGCGCCGTCGCCAAAGCAGAAGAACGCGAATTGATGGAAACTGAAATTCGTCGTGAGCTGATCAGTCTTATCCTGCGCAGATTACAGAATGCAGATCTCTAGAGCCGCATACAGAAAAGTCTGTGGCAGTAAGGGGCCGTCCAAGCAGCCATCAAAAAATCATCTACCCTGTGTTGCCCTGGCATTGATTATTTCGACCATGTTGCTGACAGCCTGCACAGCCGTGAGCGTAGCAGGTGCAACGGTCGGCGCTGCAGTGGCAGTTACGGGAGTCGCTGTAAAAACTACCGGCGCTGCCGTGGGAGCCGTTATTCCTGACGGCGATCATGAAAATGAAAAGCAAAAGAACACCGATTAGGCGTCCATACATTGCCGCATAATCATATTGTTGCGTACATCAGTTGCTGCTGTTTTCATGATCAGGACAACCCATTTTACCCAAATTTATCTTTTCTGAACAACCTTTCTCAGCGGCTTGTAAAAACTTGGCAAGGGTTTTGTATAGAAAACCTGGATAAAGTGCATTATCCACAGATCCCCCTTAATACAAGGTCTGTTGGATTCAACTATTCACGGTTCGCACACTTCTTGTGCGAACCGTGGAATTAACTGCCCGAATCCGGGTCATGAGATAGACATGGATTCTGGCAATGGGAGCCATAGCATGAAAATTTTTCATCCGATGAAGCGATTAGTAATTATCTGCTCACTGTCTTTAACAGCGACCTTGTTTTTTACGTCGCCACTGTCGGCAGCGCAGCTCGATAGCACCGAGCAGGCTATGGTGGAATATATTGACGCGTCCAACGCCGAAGCCACGGCATTGCTGGTTGAGCTGGTGAATATTAATAGTGGCAGCATGAACTTTGCCGGCGTCAAGGCAGTGGCCGACATTCTCATACCCGAATTTGCCGCCCTGGGATTTAACGCCTGGTGGAAAGATGGCAGTGAATGGGGACGTGCTGGTCACTTGATTGCAGAACACCGGGGATCGGGCAATGGCCCCAAACTCCTGTTAATCGGTCATCTGGACACTGTTTTCGAGGCGGACAGCCCCTTTCAGGTGTATGAAGACCTCGGCGGTGGTATTGCCAGAGGACCAGGCATCTCGGATATGAAAGGCGGCGACATCATCATGCTGCAGGCCCTGCGTGCACTGGATAGCGTTGGTGAGCTGGCCAGTATGGATGTGACCGTCATCATGACCGGTGATGAAGAGCTCAGCGGCAGACCCCTGAGTTTGTCCAAGGGTGATCTGATTGAAGCCGCAAAGTATGCCGACATAGCCCTGGGATTTGAAAACGGCGATGGTAATTGGGAAACCGCCAATATTTCCCGGCGTTCATCCAGCGGCTGGACCCTTGAGGTTACCGGAAAACCAGCCCACTCTTCCCAGGTGTTCAGAGAAGACATTGGCCCTGGCGCCATTTACGAGGCCGCCAGAATCCTGATGTCTTTCTATACTGAATTGCGCAAGGAAGAACTGCTGACCTTTAATCCCGGACGCATCATGGGTGGGACCACGGTAAACCATGACCCGGCAAGTAACAGCGGCACTACCTTTGGCAAAAACAATGTGGTTGCAGAAAGCGCAATCGTCACCGGCGATATCCGCGCTATTTCACCCGAGCAACTGCAGCGCGTGCAACAAACCATGCAGGCCCTGATTTCTGAAAACCTTCCCCATACCAGTGCCACTATCAATTTTGGTGATGGTTATCCGCCGATGGCCCCTACTGATGGCAATCGTCAGCTGCTCGCCATTTACAGTCAGGCTTCACAGGATCTGGGACTCGGCGTTGTGCGTGCTGTGAATCCGCTGATGGCGGGCGCTGCGGATGTGTCATTTACCGCCGAGCATGTGGATATGGCCATAGACGGTCTGGGCATGTCAGGTTCCGCAGGCCATACCGTCGAGGAAGACGGCATTCTGATCGCCCTGCCACAACAGGCCAAACGGGCTGCACTGCTGATGTATCGGTTGCAGCAAGACTACTAACCAGCAGGATTTTTTCATAAAAAAACGGGCAGCGCTTATACGCCACCCGTTTTTCCATCTAAAACAAAAAGGGGAATGTTTTAGAACTGCATGTTCAGGCTCAGATTATAACGACGCCCAAATACGTCGTACTGGTTACTGACTCCCTGAGAGCCTGTTGAACTCGGAATAATGGGTGGTGCAGTATCAAACAGATTCAATACATTAAAGCCGATATTCCAGGTACCTCCCGCTAATTCACTGGAGTAGCGTACCGTACCATTCCACCAGGTAGAGGAATTGACCCAGTTGCGGTCAACATCGACACCTTCAACCCAGTTTCGATTGATCTTATCACCGGAGATATGACGTCCCTGCAACTGGAACGACCATGGCCCCAGACTATAGGTACCAGTGATGTTGGCCGTTAACTCCGGCAAAGTATACTGATCCATTTGATTGCTGGCGATTCCCGCCGCACTGATATCTTCCCGGGTCAACAGTTTGCCGCCTAGTACACGGATGCTCAGGGACTCAAACTCATTGTCGAAGAAGTTTGGCTCCATGCGATACCCTACTTCGAAGTCTATGCCTTCAACGATGGCCTGATCCTGATTAAAGAAGCGTCGGAATACTCGTGTAATCCCGCCGGTGGCAGGATCACGCTCAATATTGGCGCACTGTTCGACAACACCGGCAAAACAGCGGTCAACCACATCCTGCTGACCAATCTGGGAAATAGCATCGGCAATGTCTACCTCGTACCAGTCTCCGGAAAAGGACAAGCCCTGCGCCCACTCCCATTGAGGTTCAAAAACCACCCCGAACACTGTAGTGTCTGCCTGTTCCGGAGCCAGATTGGGGTTCCCGGAAGCGACTACCGTGATGGCTACGTCATCGATACCCAGTTCAGGATCATCAACACCGCCGCCACCACCCTGGGCGTCAAAACGCTCTGAAAATGAGGCCTCGCGAACATCCTGTGATTGGGTAGCCCGAAACCGAAGACCTTCCATTATCTGGAACTCGAGACCGACTTTCCAGGCTTCGACAGCGCCACTGAGGTTATATTCTGAACGTCTGAATGCCAGCGAGCCCCCCACGCGTTGATCGCCTGAACCCGACTCCCAAATGGGTGCCTGCAGTTCACCAAACCATTCCCAGACATCATATTGACCGCTGATCTTGGGAACCGTGGAGAATTTATGCAGATTGGGACTGCCCCCGGTATAGCCACGGGCAATTCCGCGTATACCCAACTCGGGAACATTTAAGGGAGGTCCCAGCGCATCCACGGATTCGGGTAGCGCTTCATCTGAAAAGCTGGAATCA
>JAUHWU010000119.1 GCA_030427065.1 Gammaproteobacteria bacterium
AATCATATGCGGCAATAAAATCGATATCATCTGTGCGCGTATATTGATTAAAGCCAAATTCGCGCACCAGTAATTCCTGAGTACCATCAGCTAGCCTGTTAACCTTGCTGTTGTCCTGCTCATGGGTCCACCCATTTGGAGTGATGGTATGTCTGTTCTCTACATTAAGTGCGTTGTAATCACTGCGGGTAGTATATTCACGCCTCGGTAGAGGTCGCCAGGAGCGATCCGAGGTCCAGGTTGGATTGCCATAGCGATGATTCCAGCGCCCGGTACCACAGTAACGTGGCGCATCAGACACCTCGAACACACACTGAGTCCAGCGACCGCTGGTCTGCTCCTCGCTTAGCTCCACATTTTTCCAGGTCTGATCTGCCACAAATTCAAATCTTGTTTTGGCTTCCCAGATCCAATCCTGGCGCCAATGCTTGATGACCTGATCACCGGCTAGTAATAAATGTTGCAGCACAATCCGCTCCGGTGAGTCATCCACCACCAGTACCAGTTCCGCAGCACCACTCCTCTTGGGCTCACGTAATTCATAACCTGCTTTTAACGGTACCGTTTCATCAAAGGCAAAGGCCACCCGGTATTCACCAGCCATGGCAAGAATGGCTTCACGGTCAGCAGAAGGGGGCGTCTGCGCCGGGCGGTAAGTACTTGAGCTAATGTTCAACTCGCTGCTGGTGCATCCCTGCAATGCTGCAATAATACATAAAGAAAGTAATGACTTTTTCATCGCTTCATCTCCTCATTTGGTCAATATCAATTTTCCCAATCGGGTAAGTCGTAGCTCATAGAGCTGGCCCTCATGGCGAATTTTTATCCGCTTGTTGCTACCCAGTAAATCCTTACTGTTTATCTCAACTTCAGAGCAGGACTTTGCAGGCGTTGTGTCCACGGTGTTGGCTTTATTTGAAAACATCATTAAAAACGGCCTATGTTTTTTGAAAAGGCCAGACGCAGGCTGCGTCCGGGTTGCTCGACGGCATTGGGATGAACGCGATATTCAGCATCAAAAACATTGTCTACGCTAAAACGAAATTCCCATGGAGAAAAGAATCCACTTTCGGTCTGATAGCTCAGGAATAAATCGGTTTTTGCATAGCCAGGGGTTTCAAGCGCGCCAGCAGGAACGTCGGTACGATCGGCAGATAAAAGTAAATCTGCACCCACGGTTAAGCGTTGACCAAGGAGATAGAGGCCGCCACCCAAAGAAGCCCGATGGGGTTGAACACTGGCCAGATTCTCACCATTTGCCTGCTCCCCCTCGATTAATGTTAACGAGGCATTGAGATAGCCGATGTCATTACCCAAGCGAGCAGTCAACTCTGCCCCTCGTAAACGGGCATTCACATTATTGTTGGTAGTAATGCCAGGAAAAACCAGGCTATTACTCTGCGGATTAAAAGTGGGCTGGCCAGCGATAAAAATCACTACCTGATCGACAAAATCTGTCACATCACTCTGCCATGCAGTGGCTTCCAGCGTCATGGACACATCGCGATCAAGCAGGTTGTCATGACGCCATCGAGCACCCAGTTGATATTGCTCACTTTGCTCAGCACGTAGTTCAGGTGTAGGCACAAACTGATTAATCACCACCTGACCCGGGGCAAGCGGCACTGTAAAGTGAACACCGTCGGCGTAAAGCTCACCCAGACTGGGTGCACGAAATGCCTGCGCATATTCTGCCCAAAGGTATAGGTTATCCTTGACCTGCCAACCCAATGCAAGGCGCGGTGTTAACTCACTCTCATTGCGGCTTGTGGCATTGGCATCATTAAAATTAAAATCGTCATAGCGCATACCCGGGATAAGCGAGAAGCCACCTGGCAGTGGTACTTCACTCTGTAAAAACGCGGCCTCATAGGACACCGTGGCATCTGGAAATTGAGATCGGGGAGCACCGTTTCGCGTACCTGACTGTGAGTCTTCAAATACTTCGATACCTGCAGTGACACGGATTGACTCAGTAGTAAAACCTTCAAAACTTGCGGTATTGATCAACTCAATACCACGGGTTTTAAATACAGTATCATCGACTCTTGCATCATCCAGGCGATATTCATCTGTGTTCACATGGTTTTCATACGCCACTACAGTCAGGTCAAGCCAGGATTTTTCCGGGGGAGAAAGTTCATAGCGCAGCCGAGTATTACGCCGGTTTGTGGTGCGATCTACCAGGTTGCTTGCTGTCGCCATTTCATTGGCATTAACCGGGTTGCGACCAGCATTCTCAAAGTTTTCCAGCACCAGCTCAAAGCGTTGTACATCATTCGGCTCAAAACCCAGTTTTAGCAGTTCACTATCTGTTTTGTCACGACTGGCCAGAATTGCATTACCATTGCCATCCACAAGATCTTCACCCACATTGCGCCTGGTTACATTGACCAGGGCATCCAACCTGTCACCACTTGAATAACCAGTAAGACCACTTTCCCATTGCAGGCCATTACTGTGAAAGCCACCGTTAAACCGCAGTCCACTGTCGTTGCCACTATTAGCTAAATCACGACCATTAAGACTCTCAATCAGTATCGCGCCCCCCAGCGCTCCGCTACCATAAATGGCTGAACCGGCCCCACGCATTACCTCAATGGATTTAATCATGCCGGGATCCAGCAAAAACCGCCCACCATGGGACTTGTTGAAATTCATCCGCGTACCATCAACACGAATTGCCACCTGCTCATCACTGAAACCGCGAATAGCCGGCTCTTCTGCGATGCGCCTAGGACCACCCTGAATATTTACAGAAGGAAGGGATTCAAGGATGTCCTGAAAACCAAAAGGCTGTATCAGTGCTATATCGCTGTTCTCTATCAGGCTTATGCTTGCGGGTGTTGTGAATTGGTGTCTTGCAGTACGAGTAGCGGAAATCACAATAGTCTCAATCACAGCAGACTCCAACACACTATTGCTGCTACCAGATTCAAGCACATCAGTTGTTTCAATCGATCGGTCCGGCTCACCAATGGCGATGGAGGTGACAAGCAGACTTGCAATGGTCAAGGTAATACGCATGGAAAGGCACTCCAGAAAGTTCCAAAATATCGGGAAAAATTTCGGCCTGGCTGGGCACTATAAAGTGCTGGCTGGGATAAAGGCGCGGGTCAACGCGACTCAGGAACATATGTTAATACGAATGAGAATGATTATCAATACGTTTTGTGTAATTTGCCCTTTTCTCAAATCCAGGAAACAGACCGGAAGCAAACAGCAGTATTTTTAAGGGCTCAAATACGTGCGAGAGGTTTGGACCATCATGGTTTTATACAAATCATGGCGACTACGAGTAAAGCCAGGCTATGAATAATTACACGCAGCCTTAAATCCCAGTGTCGAAATATCGTTCTATTGGAGATATCCACTTGCTTATAAGTCTGTCCACTGGATTTGATAACCGCCAATCATCCACTACTTCAGCAAGGTTACCTATGTCCAGGCTGGATATTGATGATTTTCCTGGCCTGAGTCTGACCTGGGTATTGAGACTGTAAGTAGAACTTTTTCACTTTTACAAAAAATGGGATTCCTCATACTGGATGGGCGAGAATTTAAGATTAAGGACAACAGTGAATTAGAGTAACTTTGCCATGCCAACGCATGATCTATAATCTGTAATTTTTCCTATGTTTAATCCAGATTTTTCAGAATTGGGAGGTCAGGCTTCTTGATCCCTGACATACTTGTCTTGATGAATTACCCAATACTTAATTGTTTTAGAAATATATAAAAGAGCAGAGTGTTTATATCGATTTATCAAATACTTTGCAGCCTGATTTCCTTACTGCTCCCTGAAATTACTGGTTTTGACCATTATTACCCCTGAGGCGGATTTTCTCTTATTCAATTGCCAACTGGATGAGACTTTGAAAAAAGGAAAAATACAGGAATTGGCACGTCAATCTTGCATACTTTCGCTGTCTGAATATACTGAAAATCAATACCAATCTCTGGAATGATTAGTCATGAAAATTAAAACCATTTCCTGGCACTTTTTTACCCTGGCAATTATCGCTATTATCATGATGCCGGTCAGCGCCCATCACGGCACTGCTGTTTCCTACGAACAGGAAGAATTCATCACTGTTACTGGCACGGTGACAGAATTTCGCTGGCGTAACCCCCATTCGGCACTTTTTCTGGACATTGAAAATGAGGATGGCAGTATCGTCAATTACGCGATTGAGCTGGCAAGCCCGGTATTGATGTCCCGTTCCAGCGGCTGGACCAGGGCAACCTTCAGGCCTGGCGACCTGGTTGAATTCAGGGTTCATCCCTCTCGCACAGGCGCCCCCGTCGGTGAATGCCTGTTCAACTGTGAAGTATTGATCAACGGCAAACCTCCTGTTTCCGCCCTGAAAGATTAACCTGGAGGAAAAACTTTGCGATTTTCCATACTGCTACTTTCATTATTATTACTCCCGGCTTCCTTGCTGGCACAGCCAGCTGACCTGAACGGCGTGTGGCTGCGCGGGTCAGGCTCACAGGGTTATCCGATGTCACAATGGAGCGCAGAGGCACTACCCTTCTCGACTCCGGGCAAGGCCCAATTCGACAGCAATATTCCGGGCAAGGGACCACGGCAATCCATGCCGGCCTTTGGCAATGACCCCCTGGGTGATGCTAATCCTCCTGGTTTGTACCGGACGCTGGTTTATGGAAGACCATGGGAGTTCATTCAACTGGATAACAAGGTTATACAGATATTTGAATGGGGCAAGCACTGGCGCACTATCTGGACCGATGGCCGTGAAGTACCCGATGTGATTGTTGCTGGCCCTTACTGGTACGGCTATTCCGTTGGCGAATGGGAAGGTGACGTCCTGGTGGTTAAAACCGTTGGTCTTGATGGACGGGCCTGGCTGGATGAATGGGGAACGCCGTTCTCGGATTTCGCCTTGATAGAAGAACGCTGGCAGCGTGTAGGTGACACGCTGGAAATGACTCTCACTGTCAACGACCCGGATTTATACAGCCAGGTGTGGACCAGTGATACCAAAGTGTACAACCTGCAAGCACCCGACACCCTAAACGGTGAATTGATGGAGCAGATCTTTGCGCCCATTGATGAAATGGAGTTCAATAGGACCATCCGTGATCCTGCCGCATCAGGCCCGCAGACACAGTAAATGATCAAGGTCTAAGTAAGAATCAAGTAGTTTTAAATTCTGCTTCCAGGCAACAGTAGCCTGAACAACCTTAGCTGTTTGGAACAAATTTATCTCGGGAAAGAATCAATGTCCACACTTGAAAACCATTACTCTGCAGACGACATAGAGTCGAGAATTTTAGCGGGCATTCGTGCTTCAGGACTCGACCCTGAGCAACGCCTGACACCAGAGGATTTATCATCCCTCGACCATTTTCATACTGGCGGACTCGGTGCCTCAAGCGCCTTAATGGAGCTTGCTGAGATTGGTAGCGACGACAGTGTGCTTGACGTAGGAGCCGGGCTGGCCGGTTGCGCTCGATTCCTCGCAGCTGAAACAGGCTGTACTGTCGACTGCATAGAGATGTCTGACGATTATTGCGTTGGCGCCAGGTTACTGAATCAGCTAACAGGCCTTGAAGACAAAGTCTTCATCAAGCAGGGTAGCGCCCTAGCCCTGGATTATCCAGATGCTTCCTTTGATGTAGTTTGGATGCAAAATGTAGGAATGAATATAGAGGATAAAGTAAGACTTTATCAGGAGATTGCCAGAGTACTAAAACCTGGCGCTCGTTTCGCTTTCCAGGAGGTGGTGGCGGGCCAGACTGTTACCACGTACTACCCTCTTCCGTGGGCCAGCGATGCGTCGCAAAACTTTCTGGTTAGCACGGAACATCTGTTTGCTATTCTTAATGATTGTGGCCTGGCTGAGGAAAAGTTCGTAGATATCAGTGACGCCCAACCTACCCAGAATAGCGCCAGTTCAACACCTGCTGCTGCAGGGCAACTTGGATTAGGAGTATTTGTGGAGAACCTGGGGCAAAAGGCCGGCAATGCGCGTCGCAGTCTTGATGAAGGACAGATCAGGTATATCAGGGCTGTTTTTCGAAATGGATAACCATTTTTCGGCTATTCCCTAAAGACAGAGTATATGAAGCTATTAATGAGGATAACGGGTTAAATACCGAACCCGGTTGTCCGAATAATTTGTCTGCGCCTATAATAGTTTTTCTTTTTACACCCAAGCAGGATCATCATGGCTATTTCATTACAAGAGCAGTTAAAGAAATCCGGCCTGGTGGATGATAAAAAAGCCAAGCAAATAGCCAGGGAGCAACGCAAGGAAAACAAGCTTGCCAACAAGGGCAAAAAGCCCAAAATTGATGAAGAGAAACTGGCTCTTGAGCGGGCCCGGGCCGAGAAAACAGCCCGTGACCGGCAATTGAATCTTGAGAAAACCCAAAAGGCCCATGAGGCAGCCATCGCCGCCCAGATCAAACAGCTCATAGAAACCAATCTCATCCCCAGGGATGGCGATGAGAAATTTCACTTCACCGATGCCAATATAATCAAACACATCTGGGTCAGTGCAGAACAGGTGGATCATCTGCGCAGACGCATGATCGCCATTGTTAAACTGGGGGATCAGTATGTGCTGGTGCCGATCAATGTGTCAGACAAAATCGCTCAAAGAGACCCCGCTGCCGTCATGTTCCAGGCTGATGACTCACCGGCGAGCGAAAGCAGTGATGATGATTTTTATGCTGCCTATAAAATTCCCGATGACCTGGAATGGTGATATCTCTGAAAATCAGGGTTTTCTCCCTAATCTCTCATTAGTCTTCATTTAAGCTGCATTAAGTCTCCATTTCGTCTTTAATATTGGTAGAATGCGCGCCTCATTTTTCTGCAGGCTTTATCTCCACGTATGATTTCCACCGCAAACCTCACTATACAGTTTGGGGCAAAACCCCTTTTTGAAAACGTTTCTGCCAAATTCAATAACGGCAACCGCTATGGCCTGATCGGCGCCAATGGCTGTGGCAAATCCACTTTGATGAAAATTCTGGGTGACGAACTCAAGCCTACTTCTGGCCAGGTCATGCTGGAGCCCCATGTACGGCTGGGTAAATTACGTCAGGACCAGTTTGCCTTTGAGCAACATTCTGTCCTCGATACCGTGATCATGGGACATGAGGAACTGTGGAAGGTAAAAGCCGAACGCGAGCGTATTTATAACCTGCCCGAGATGACAGAAGACGAAGGCATGCAGGTCGCCGAACTCGAAATACAGTTTGCCGAACTGGACGGTTATACCGCAGAATCACGCGCCGGCGAATTGCTGCTGGGTCTGGATATTCCACTGCATCAGCATAGCGGGCCGATGAGCAATATCGCCCCGGGCTGGAAACTTCGCGTACTGCTTGCCCAGGCCCTGTTTTCAGACCCTGAAGTGCTGCTACTGGACGAGCCAACCAATAACCTCGACATCAACACCATTCGCTGGCTCGAAAAAATACTGAAAGAATGCAAAAGCACCATTATCATTATTTCCCATGACCGCCACTTTCTGAATGAGGTATGCACCCACATTGCCGACATGGATTACGGTGAAGTACGCATCTATCCCGGTAATTATGATGACTACATGATCGCCTCTACCCAGGCACGGGAAAAACTGCTGACCGACAATGCCAGGAAAAAAGAACAGATCTCCGAACTGCAGAGCTTTGTCAGCCGCTTTTCTGCCAATGCGTCAAAAGCCAAACAGGCCACTTCGCGGGCCCGCCAGATAGACAAAATTCAACTGGAAGACATCAAACCTTCCAGTCGTATGAACCCCTATATTCGTTTTAAACAGGACAAGAAACTGCATCGACAGGCCATTACCGCAGAAGAAATCAGCAAAGCCTTTGACCATCACCTGTTTGAAAACCTCAGTTTGCAAATTGAAGCCGGAGAACGGGTAGCCATTATTGGCACTAATGGTATCGGCAAAACCACCCTCTTGCGTTGCTTGCTTGGTGACATATCCGTAGATAGCGGCAAGGTAAAACTGGCGGAACAGGCGTCAGTAGGTTATTACGCACAGGATCACCATAGTGACTTTGCCGACGACATGACCCTGTTTGACTGGATGAAACAATGGACCAAAGGCGACAACCAGTTAGTGCGTGGCGCCCTTGGCCGTATGCTGTTTTCAGGGGATGATGCGAAAAAATCAGTGAAGGTCATTTCCGGCGGTGAACAGGGGCGCATGCTGTTTGGAAAATTCAGCCTGATTAATCCGAACATCCTGTTCCTTGATGAACCCACCAACCATCTGGACATGGAATCCATTGAATCGCTCAACCTGGCGCTGGAGAACTTTCCTGGCACACAGGTCTTTGTGAGTCATGACCGTGAATTTGTATCATCGCTAGCGACACGAATAATCGATATACAGCCTGATGGCATCATCGACTTTAAGGGCAGTTATGAAGAGTATCTTCGCAGTCAGGGCATTGTGGAGTAAGCAAAAAAAACGGCGACATAATGTCGCCGTTTTCATTTCACGGGGAATTAATCTGTTACTGCGTCGATTAATCCCCTGCGCAAGTATTAATCCAGATCAAAACGATCCAGTGTCATGACCTTGGTCCATGCACCGACGAAGTCCTGCACAAACTGCTCTTGTGCATCTTCTGCGGCATAGAACTCGGCAACTGCACGCAGTTCGGAGTTTGATCCGAAGATCAGATCAACCGGTGTGCCGGTCCACTTCAGCTCGCCAGTAGCGATATCACGACCTTCATAGACGCCTTCCATGGAACCTTTTGACCATTCAGTAGACAGGTCCAGCAGATTGACGAAGAAGTCATTGCTCAGCGTACCAGGCTGGTCTGTGAAGACACCATGCTGTGCGCCACCGGTGTTGGCATTCAATGTACGCATGCCAGCCACCAGTACACTCATTTCCGGTACAGTCAGAGTCAGCAGATCGGCTTTTTCCACCAGCTCCACTGCAGGGGAATCACCTTCTGCAAAGTAGTTACGGAAACCATCTGCCTTGGGCTCAAGTACTGCAAATGAAGCCGCATCAGTCCATTCCTGGGTTGTGTCAGCTCGACCCGGAACAAAAGGTACCTCAACATCGTAACCGGCA
>JAUHWU010000008.1 GCA_030427065.1 Gammaproteobacteria bacterium
GGTAAGCCGGTGCAGGTAGCTGCAAGCAGGAATAATTGAAAGGCTGTGATAAAAAAATGTTTCATTTTCTGCTGCTCCAGCAGGAGAAAAAATTATTCCTCGAAACGTTCAAACACCAGTGTGGCATTGGTGCCACCAAAACCAAAGCTGTTGGACATGATGCTGTTGAGCGTAACATTATCCTGGCGTGATCTCACCACAGGTACACCTTCTATAGCCTCATCCAGGTTATCAATATTGGCCGATTCACAAATGAAATTGTTCTCCATCATGATCAGGCTGTAAATAGCTTCCTGAACACCGGCAGCGCCCAGTGAGTGACCGGAAAGTGACTTGGTAGAATTAATGGCCGGGATATTATCGCCAAACATTTGTTTCACTGCGCCGATCTCGGTGACATCACCTACGGGGGTGCTGGTACCGTGCGCATTGATGTAATCCACCGGCTTGTTTGCAGTGGCCATTGCCATCTGCATACAGCGTACTGCGCCTTCCCCTGAAGGAGCGACCATGTCATAACCGTCAGAGGTTGCGCCATAGCCGGTAATTTCTGCATAAATTTTCGCGCCACGGGCCTTGGCGTGCTCCAGTTCTTCGATCACAAGTACACCACCACCGCCGGCAATAACAAAGCCATCACGATCAGCATCATAGGCCCGTGAAGCTTTGGCTGGTGTGTCATTATACTTTGTGGAAAGGGCTCCCATGGCATCAAACATACAGCTTAAGGTCCAGTGTTCTGCTTCTGCTCCACCGGCAAAGATAACGTCCTGCTTGCCAAGCTGAATAAGTTCTACGGCATTACCTATGCAGTGCGCACTGGTAGAGCAGGCAGATGAGATGGAATAGTTCACGCCCTTGATTTTGAAAGGGGTCGCCAGGCAGGCGGAAGCGGTACTTCCCATGGTTCGGGTGACGCGGTAGGGACCAACTCTTTTCAGGCCTTTTTCCCGCAGTATGTCAGCGGTTTCTACAATGTCTTCGGTTGAGGAGCCGCCAGCACCGATAATGATGCCGGTGCGGAAATTTGAAACGTCGGTTTCTTCAAGCCCGGAATCCTTGATAGCCTGGTCCATGGCGATATAACCAAAACCCGCCGCGTCGCCCATGAAGCGCAGGGTCTTGCGGTCGATATACTCGGACAAATCAATATCCACAGCACCGGCGACGTGGCTGCGCATGCCCATTTCCTCGTAGGCAGGACGATGCACAATCCCGCTACGTGCCTGCTGCAGTGATTCCAGTACTGTTTGTTTGTCCAGTCCCAGGCATGAGACGATACCCATACCTGTTACGACAGCTCGCCGCATAATCTTGCCCCTAAAATTGCATACTGCAAACGTTTTCCGGTTTGCCAGGATGTCTGTTTTGATGATCGATCAAGAAGAATCTTACCGGTTATAAGGGGTTATGCACCCAGCTTTTCATCCGGTTTGAACAGGCCTACTTTGAGCCCTTTTGCAGTATAAATGACCTTGCCATCAACTGAAACCTTGCCGTCGGCTATGCCCATGATGAGCTTGCGTTCAATAAGGCGTTTGATGTTGAGTTCATAAACCACTTTCTTGTTGTGCGGCAGAATTTCACCGGTAAATTTTACGTCGCCGCAACCCAGTGCGCGACCTTTGCCGGGGTTTCCGCGCCAGCCAAGATAAAAGCCAACCAGTTGCCACATGGCATCCAGGCCAAGACAGCCTGGCATGACCGGATCGCCCTTGAAATGACAATCAAAAAACCACAGGTCGGCATTGATATCGAGTTCGGCAATAATATGCCCCTTGCCTTCACTGCCGCCGTCAGACGAGATTTCCAGAATACGGTCAAACATCAGCATATTGTCAGTAGGCAGCTTTGCGTTGCCCGGACCAAACATATCGCCATGGCCACAGGCGATTAAGTCATCTTTTTCGTAACTGCTTTTAGGTGTAAAGAAGGCTGAAGACATTTGATATTACCGGCTCTAACCGGGTTCCCTGCAAAAAACTGGCTATTATAGAGATATCTGTTTTGAAACCCTAGAGTCTATTGCGCTTATTTGATTTTTTCATTTATGGCCTAAAATGTCATAGAACCTGATTATTTGCCTGAATGCCTTTATAATCGCGCATTTCTTGAAATTGCAGCGCAATAGCAAATTGTCAGTGAAAGTGCTTAATGAAAAGCGTCTGGCTTTAAACTGGAGTAGAAATGATAAGACCGGTCATTATGGCGGGTGGCGTCGGGTCAAGGTTGTGGCCGGTCTCGCGCAAGCTGTACCCCAAGCAGTTTGTCTCTTTTCAGCCTGGCTCACCTTCGCTTTTCCAGCAAAGTCTCACGCGTCTGCAGGGGCTGGCGAATATTGGTCCCGCCATTGTCGTTTGCAATCATGAGCATCGCTTTCTTGTGGCGGAACAATTACGTGCCATTGATCTCGACTACGACCCGGCAGACGTCACCATCATTCTCGAGCCTGAAGGCAAAAATACAGCGCCGGCGGTTGCCCTTGCGGCCCTGGCGGCAGCCAGCGAGAAACTCGATGAGGCAGATGATGCGACATTACTGGTGCTGGCGGCAGATCATGTCATAGGGAATATCCCGGCCTTCCATCAAGCCATTGCCAAGGGGGCAGAGCAGGCCGCTGCCGGAGCTCTGGTCACTTTTGGAATTGTGCCGGAGAAACCCGAAACCGGTTATGGCTATATCAGGCGTGGCGCGGTTGCTGGAGATGGCTTCAGAATCGACCGCTTTGTGGAAAAACCCGATCTGGAGACGGCGAAGGCTTACCTTGAAAGCGGCGAATATTACTGGAATAGCGGGATGTTCATGTTTACCGCCGCTACCTATCTGACAGCTCTGAAAACTCACGCTGGCGAAATCCTTCAGGTTTGCGAAGAGGCCTGGCAACAGTGTATGGATGATCTTGATTTCAAGCGTATTGCAAAGGAAATTTTCCAGCAGTGTCCGGCGGATTCCATTGATTATGCGGTGATGGAACATACCCGGGACGGCGAAATGATTCCGCTGGAGGCGGGCTGGAATGATCTGGGCGCATGGTCGGCCCTTTGGGAGCATGGTGAAGGTGATGGGCAGGGCAATGTCAGCCAGGGTGATGTCATTCTGAAAGATGTCAGTGGCTCCTATATCCATGCAGAATCGCGACTGGTGTCGGTGATTGGCATGGAAGATGCTGTAGTCATAGAAACACCGGATGTGGTACTGGTCTCGGCAAAAGACCGGGTCCAGGAAGTTAAGGATATTGTTGATATCATCAAGCAGGCTGGCAGGCCTGAAACTGACAGTCATGTCAGGGTTTACCGCCCCTGGGGTTCCTATGAATCACTGGCCGATGGCAACTGTTTTCAGGTCAAGCGCCTGCGGGTTAATCCCGGTGCAGCACTGTCATTGCAATTGCACCATAAGCGTGCAGAACACTGGATTGTGGTAGAGGGTAAAGCGTTGGTGACCGTGGGCGAAAAAGAAGTCGTCCTGCTACAGAACCAATCCACTTATATTCCGATTGGCACAAAGCATCGTCTGGAAAATCGTGAAGCTGATGAATTGGTGTTGATTGAAGTGCAATGTGGTGAGTATCTTGGTGAAGATGATATTGTAAGGTTTGATGATGTGTATGGACGCGTACAGACTTAACAACAGATAAAGGATAAAAGAAAAAGGATAAAGGCAAGCAGGTTCAGGGTAGTCTGAAAGTTTACCTCTTTTATCTTTTATCCTTTTTCCTTTATCCCCTTTAGAGAAGAAACAGAAACGTTAATTTTTAAAAAATATTGAAAAGGAAAACATGTCTGATTCCCCAATAAAGAAATGCCTG
This sequence comes from Gammaproteobacteria bacterium, assembly GCA_030427065.1. Taxonomy (GTDB): domain Bacteria; phylum Pseudomonadota; class Gammaproteobacteria; order Pseudomonadales; family Pseudohongiellaceae; genus Eutrophocola. Next base: position 3,809 of record JAUHWU010000008.1, read on the forward strand.
TTCCCGGCAGCCGGTTATGGCACGCGTTTTTTGCCTACCACCAAATCCATGCCGAAGGAAATGATGCCTATCGTAAACAAGCCTCTGATTCAGTATGGGGTGGAAGAAGCGATGGACGCAGGGATGGATGTTATGGCCATTATTACCGGCCGCGGCAAGCGCGCGCTGGCAGATCATTTCGATATCAACTATGAACTGGAGCATCAGATCGCAGGCACAGACAAGGAAGAGTTGCTTGAGCGGATTCGGCATGTCATCGATAACTGTACCTTTTCCTATACTCGCCAAATCGAGATGAAAGGGCTGGGGCATGCCATTCTCACCGGTGAAACCCTGATTGGTGATCAGCCTTTTGCCGTCGTGCTGGCAGATGATTTGTGTTATTCCCCGGATCAGGGTGTATTGTCGCAGATGGTAGAGCTGTATAAAAAGCATCGCTGCAGCATTGTTGCCATAGAGGAAGTACCAAAGGATGAAACCCATAAGTACGGGGTTATTGCCGGCGATGAAATAGAACCCGGCCTGATTAAAATCACCGATATGGTGGAAAAGCCTGATCCTGCCGATGCACCCAGTAACCTGGCTATCATCGGGCGTTATATTTTAACGCCGGATATTTTTGACATTATTCGTGACACGCCACCAGGCAGAAATAACGAAGTGCAAATTACGGATGCATTGCTGACCCAGGCCACCCGGGGCGCTGGTGTGTTGGGGTATAAATTCAAAGGCCGGCGTTTTGACTGTGGTTCAGTGCCGGGTTTTATGAAAGCCAGCAAGTTTTATTTTGAGAATAATCTGTATTAATACGTTGACCAGACGCTTATCTGTTGTAAGTAAAAGGGAGCAGTAAACCTTGCAAAGCATTACCTGTTTTAAAGCCTATGATGTGCGTGGGCGAATACCGGACCAGTTGAACGAAGAGGTCGCCTATCGGATTGGTCAGGCTTATGCGGCTTTTATCAAGCCCAAGGAAGTGGTGGTGGGCTATGACATACGTCTGAGCAGCCAGGCTTTATGTGCGGCGCTGACCCGTGGTCTTACGGATTCCGGCGTTGATGTTTCCAATATAGGCCAGTGTGGTACCGAAGAAATCTACTTCGCCACCAGTTTTCTCGGTGTGGACGGTGGTATTGTTGTTACTGCCAGTCATAACCCCAAGGATTACAATGGCATAAAGTTTGTTCGCGAGAACTCCAAACCTATTAGCGCAGATACTGGGCTTGAGGATATTCGCAAACTGGCAGAGCTTAACAAATTCGACATGGCGCCTGTGAAAGGCAGTAACTCCCAGGTGGATGTAAAGAAGGATTATATCAAGCATCTGCTCTCCTATATCGATGTTGATAAACTGAAACCGCTTAAAGTGCTGTGTAATGCGGGCAATGGCGGCGCCGGGCCGGTAATCGATTTGCTTGAACCGCATTTACCGTTTGAGTTTATCAAGATGTATCACGAACCGGATGGGCATTTTCCCAATGGCATTCCCAACCCCCTGTTACAGGACAATCGTCAGCCTACTACGGATAGGTTGCTGAAAGAGGGAGCTGATGTGGCAATCGCCTGGGATGGGGACTTTGATCGTTGTTTCTTTTTTGACGAAAAAGGCGGGTTTATTGAGGGCTACTACATTGTTGGATTGCTGGCCGAAGCCTTTCTGAAGAAACAGCCGGGCAGCAAGATCGTCCATGATCCACGTCTGGTATGGAATACCCGGGCGGTAGTGGAAGCCAATGGAGGCGAGACTGTCCAGTGCAAGTCCGGTCATGCCTTCATCAAGGAAAAAATGCGTGAGGTGGATGCTGTCTATGGCGGAGAAATGAGTGCGCACCATTATTTCCGGGATTTTTATTACTGCGACAGTGGCATGGTGCCCTGGTTATTGGTACTGGAAATAATGAGTGAGTCTGGCAAGCCACTTTCGCAACTGGTAGAGGAGTGTATCCAGCGCTTTCCCGCCAGTGGTGAAATCAATCGTGAAGTGAGCGATGCCAGGGCAGTGATCGACAAGGTATTAGACCACTATAAAGACGATGCCGAAGATATCGATTATACCGATGGTGTCGGTGTCAGCTTTGCACAGTGGCGCTTTAATTTACGCATGTCCAATACAGAACCCGTGGTACGCCTCAACGTTGAATCCCGCGGAGATATTGCCTTGATGGAAGCGAAGACGAAAGAAATTCTCGACCTGATGGCTTGAACAAAGTTACAAGTCACAAGCTTTAAAACATTTCGTAGGTCGGATAAGGCTTGCAAAGCCGCCATCCGACAAAATATGCAGGTTTATAAGGAACTTAAGCTTTACCGGTCTTTCGGGGTGAGCTTATATACATTCATGCGCGAAGCGCCGGAAGTATAAATGCTGCCGTCAGAATCAACGGCTAAACCGTGGGCTCTTGGTGCGTAGGCGGTATCCAGCAATTCGCCGTCCCTGACAATGCTTACCCTGCCTTCATTAACATCGCTGATATATACCACATCATCCTCCCGCACCTCGATGCCACCTCTTGAAGGATAGGGCCAGCTCTCCACGTAGTTTCCCGCCTTGTCGAAAACATTGACGCGAAAGTTCTCGCTATCGTTAATCAGAATATTGCCTTTGGAATCCAGCGCCACGCCGTGCACGGCCTTGAATTCGCCGGGGCCGCTGCCTTTGATGCCGCCGATGCTGCGAATGAATTCTCCTGAGGGATTGAAATGCACGACACGGGAATTTACATAGCCGTCTGAAATATAGATATCGCCATTGTCAGCGATATAGACATGATTGGGCTGATTGAATTTGTCCTGTGAGCTGTTGTCACCGGCTTCATCGGCTGTACCCAGCGTCATCAGCAAATCACCGTCTGTGTTGTACTTGCGAATGACATGGCGCGCGGAATCGCTGATCCAGGCGTTATCTTCCTTATCAATGGTGATGCTGTGTGCACTGCCGAGTTCTTCTGAGCCACTCCATGAACGCAGAAATGTGCCGTCACGATTGAAGAGGCGCACGTAGGGTTTGATTCGCACCAGCACATAGATTTGGCCTTTGCCGTCGCTGGTAACCCAGGAGGTGGAACCGTCCCATGCGCCAGCAGATGCCTGTCCCCATTGATTATCCTGGCGATAGTTCTGTTCAGGATTCTGGTTGGGGCTGTCTTCAGGCTGGGCTATGACGTCACTGACACATAGAAAAAGTAAAAGGGTGGTAACAAGTTTTAACTGGTGGCAGTTCATGCGGTATTCCTCTTAATGGAAACTTGATTGGGTGAAAGTATAGTTTTTGCTGTCGGCCCTGTATATGCATCACACAGGCTGGATTATGCCTGACGGGCTCCATATACTGCATTTTAGTTCGCATATAATAATAACGACGGGGCGTTTTCATGAATGGACGTTTAGTTAAACTATTACCGATACTGGTGTTGCTGACAGCCTGTTCAGAGCCTGAGCAGCTTGCACTGGATGTGCATGCAGATAAAGCCAGTCCAGCCGCGCCCAATATCCTGCTGATTATTTCCGATGACATCGGCATGGATGTGACCACGGGTATGGCCCCCTCAATGGTCGATGATCTGATGGAGCAGTATGGACCAAACGGTCTCAATCATCCGGCTTATCAGTCCATCGCCGGCAGTCCCGCCTCAACCCCGGTACTGGATACCTTTGCGCAGCAAGGCATGCTGTTTGCCAATGTCTGGGCCCATCCTTTCTGTTCTCCCACGCGGGCTTCAATACTGACCGGTCTTTACTCCGCTACTCATGTTTTTACCTATGCCGATCCCCTGTCGCAGAACCATAACTCTTTTGTAAAAATGCTGAAAGAAGAAGGCGGTTACAGTACCGCAGTATTTGGTAAATGGCATATGGCGGGACTGCCTGGTCAGGAAGTGAATTACCCGGGCATGAAACCGAAGCAGGCCGGCTTTGATTTATTCAAGGGCAATATGCACGCGGCCCTGAATACCTTCTGGGATTACGACTATGAAATTCAGGACAACTCTACCGCAGATGATGAGTGGCGCGCCGAAGCTCCTCCACAACGATCACTCCCCGGTATTGCGCCGACCACCTTCGCGCCGGTGGTGAAGGTCGCCGATACCATTGACTGGATCAGCGCCAATGAAGAAGCTGATCCGGACAAGCCCTGGTTTGCCTGGGTCGCCTTTAATCTGTCCCACGCTACCCGAAGCAGCCAGCCTACCCAGATGGCGGTGCCCGATCGCGATACCCTCGATGCGGACACTCTGGCAGAAATTGAAGCCTGTGGTGGGCAGTTCGGCACCCAGAACACCGGTACCTGCAGTGGTGAAGCCCAGATGCGGGCCATGACCAATGCCCTGGATACAGTAGTGGGTAAATTGTTTGCGGCGGTGGAGGAGATCGATCCCAATACCTATATTATTTACATCGGTGATAACGGCACGCCAATGTATGGCCGGCCCAATCTGGATTTCATTGACAACATGTATCTGACCCGAACCGGGCGCGGTAAAGGGACCGCCTATGAAAGCGGTGTGCGCGTACCGATGATTGTCAAAGGGCCGGGTATTACCCCGGGCAGCAGTCACGAATTTGCCAGTGCAGCGGATGTGTTTCCCACGTCGCTATCCCTGGCCGGCCTTGCTACGCCTGCTGAAGTCTCAAACAGTGAAGGTACCGGCATGTTGCCACTGGATTCGGTTTCACTGACGCCGATACTGCAGGGGCAGGCGGATCATGTCCGTGATCCCGACGCCGGTTACCTGTTGACGGAAACCTCTAACCTGATGACCGGGGGCACTTTGCATCTGGGCGCACGTAATGCCAGCCACAAGATTGTCTGTATCGGTGTTGTTAATTCCGAAGCCTGTGAGTTTTATGACCTTGAGGCTGACCCGCTGGAAGAGTTTCCGCTGCTTATACCGCAATCCTGTGAAGCCTATGAAAACGGTACCTGGACATCAGCATATGAAGCCTGGCATTACTGCCGCTTGACGGAAGTAGTGGCAGACCATTCCTTTATGTAAACAATATTTCAATTTTTGGAGAATGAATATGAACAGAAAAATTCTTGCAGGCGCAGGCTTTGTCTGTGCTGCAGGTATGCTCGCCATCCTGAATAGTGTGGTGCTACCAGATCGAATCATGGCCGCCCAGAATGATGCGCCGCTGTCAGCCTGTGGTCCCCGTGGTCAGTTACCGGCTGAGGTGGCCAGCAATGTTGATATTAATGCCCGCTGCTTCGAGCTGCGCATGTATACCGTTGATACGGAACGTGTCGGCACTGGTGATTTTAACGGCGGCATTGATGCCCTGCATCAGCGCTTTCGGGAAGAGGAAGTGGCTATCTTTGAAAGAAACGGTGCGGAAATTATCGGTGCCTGGCAGGATGTCGAAAGCCCCAATACCCTGGTTTATATGCTGGCCTACCGCGACCGTGCTCACCGCGAGGAAGTATGGCAGGGATTTGCAGCTGACCCGGCCTGGCAGTCCCTGCGTTTGAAATATAATGTACCCCTGCAGCGGCCGCAGGTTTTCATGCTGAGTAATACCGACTATTCAGCATTGAAGTGAATAAAATCTGCAAGGGCTGTGTTTCCAGACTGATGGATTTTGCAGGCTGACTCAGGTTACCCTGATTCACACTAAAAACCCGAAGAGACAAGATTATGAGATCATTGTTCAAAATTACCTGTTCAATAATGCTGGCGATTATCGTGACGGCCTTTTATCCGCTGCAAAGTATTGGTGCTGAGGACATGACAGATTCCCGCGCCAAAGACTATGCGGCCATTCAGACACTGATTGTTAAATATGCTCATGTTTATGACTCCCGTAATGTCGAAGGCTATGTCAGTGTCTTTGCCGATGATGCGGTGTTCAGCTTTACCGGCGCTACACTGAATGGTCGCAAGGAAATCAGGGAGTTTATTACCCGAGTGGCGAACTCGCCGGAACCGGCGCTGAAAAGTTATCACTCCATCTCCAACACCTTGATTGAGTTTGATAGCGATACGCAGGCCCGCCACCGTTCCTACTGGCAGATCGTTACTGGTCCTTCAGGAGGTCCTTTCAACGTTACCAATATGGGCTATTATGATGATGTTATCGTCAAGAAAAACGGCCAGTGGCTGATTCAAACGCGCAATATTCCAAACTAGCACATGCGCGGGCATAATCGGGAAGTCAGAGTCGTATGTTGCTGATGAGCTGGCTTGCGCTGTTAGATTGGAACAATTATTTGTTAGAAAAAAATGGAGTAATAAACCATGTCAGTTAAAGATTCAGGAAAAGAAACACGCAAGGAAAGGCGTACCGTCCCCCCCGAAGCAGTGCAGCTTTATGACCAGTTTATTCATGGTGAGATCAATCGCCGCAGTTTTCTCAATGGCGTGAAAAAGTTTGCCGTGGCCGGATTGACTGCCGGGGCCATCGTTGACGCCCTCATGCCGGATTATGCGATGGGGCAGCAGATCGCTCGCGATGACGAACGCATCCGCGCCGATTACGTCACTTTGCCGTCCCCTGAAGGTCATGGCTTTATTCGTGGCTATCTGGTGCGTCCCTATAGCGCTGACAGCCGTTCTGCCGAACCGGCAAAATTACCGGGAATCGTGGTGGTGCATGAAAATCGCGGTCTTAATCCCCATACCGAAGATGTAGCACGGCGTCTTGCGCTGGCCAACTTCATGGCCTTTGCGCCTGATGTACTGACTTCTGTGGGCGGTTATCCTGGCGATGATTATCAGGGTGGACAACTGTTCAGCGGCCTGGATCCTGACAAGCGTTTTGAAGACATCGTGGCCAGCGCCCTGTGGCTGAAAAACCGTGCTGACTGTACCGGCAAGATCGGTATCACCGGTTTCTGCTATGGCGGCAGCGTTTCCAATCAAATGGCTGTGCGTCTTGGTTCTGATCTGGCGGCCGCTGTGCCTTTTTATGGGGGTGGAGCACCACTGGATCAGGTAGCAAACATCAGGGCTGCCATTCAGGTGCAGCATGGCGCGCTGGACGCCCGTCTGGTTGGCGCCTGGCCGGCTTATCAACAGGCTATGGCGGATGCCGGTGTTACCCATGAAGGCCATATCCATGAAAACTCGGTCCATGGTTTCTTTAATGACGCCACACCGGAGCGTTATAACGAAACGGCAGCGACCAGGGCATGGGAACAAATGCTGGGCTGGTTTAATACTTACGTCAGGGCTTAGGTGGACGCGAAAAAAAAGCCTGGCTTTAATAGCCGGATTATTACAACCATTGGATTATTGGAGTAAGAGTTGAATATCGATAAAGACAGCGTAGTCAGGTTTCACTATACCCTGAAAGATGACAGCGGCGAGTTATTGGACAGTGCCGATGAATCCAGTCCCATGACCTATCTACATGGTCATGGTAGCCTGATGCCCGGGTTGGAAAGCGCGCTGGTTGGCAAAACCACAGGGGATCAGGTGGAAGTCAAGCTGAGCGCTGCCGAGGCATTTGGCGAACGGGAGGAGAATGCTGAACAGCGCGTTCCCCTGAAACACCTGGGTGGGGCCCGTGCATGGAAACCGGGCATGACTGCCGTCGTGCATACTCAACAGGGGCAGCGTCAGGTAACGGTACTTAAGGTAGGACATACCATGGCGACTGTGGATACCAATCATCCGCTGGCAGGCAAGGCGCTAAATTTCAATGTCGAAATTGTCGAGGTACGCCCGGCCAGCGCGGAAGAGCTCAGCCATGGTCATGCCCATGGTCCGGGTGGTCATCATCACTGAAGTTTAGCGTATTGGATAACTGGCAATGGAGTCAGTTAGTTGGCCGATACCAGAATTCGGCATGGCAACCCTGGCAGGAATTGTTAATGGCAGCGCCGGTTTCCATCAGACCAATTAAATCTTTTTCTTCAATGGCCTCAAGGGTGTTTTTCGTAAAAAACTGCATTTCCTTGATATAAGCACGCCAGTTCTCTGCATCGGATTCTACCAGCGCCTGAATCTCTTCAGGCCGGTACTGGTAGTCAGGGTAATCCGGATCAATTGGTTCATTGTCCATCACGCGACCGGGTATCAACAGTGAATTGCCCACTTCTATCAGGCTGATAGCGCTGGCCTGCAAGCGAAACCAGTCCGCATCGGTTTGCGGGCGGATATCCTCTTCAACACCCTCTGCTGTGACCACATAACGGACCGCCTGCCAAAGCTCCAGAGCACTGGGCTGAATAATGGCATTCATCAGGGTGAGGACACTGGTGTCGGTGTCGAAATATTCATCAGGAATGGTGTTTTCAACAGGCGTCTGATTATCGGGTTGATTAATATCGGACACCACTGTCAAGGATGTTTCACAAGGGGGCTGTTCTGCTGAGCAGGCCATAAGCAGCGCTAGTGTGGCAATTGAAATTATGATTTTCATATTTCGAAGAAACCCTTTCTGTAAAAGATTCTAAATGGGAATAAAGGATTAAGGATAAAAGATAAAGGAAAAAAGTGACAGCTACCTGGTTATGCAGGGAAACATTCTTCCCGGGTGACTGAAAAATAGTCAAAGCAGCAAGTGTTCAGTAATAGGATGAAACGCCGTGGCAGACTGTTGTAAGGAGGTTGCCGTCAGGGAAGGCACGCCATAAACCTCGGCGCTGACATGACAGTCCTTGATAATTTTATCCAGTAACTGATCAAAATCGCCGTCGCCGGAGAGCAGCACCACGGTGTCGACATCATTCGCGGCATCCAGTACATCAATAGTAATGCCTACATCCCAGTCACCTTTTGCAGAACCATCACTGCGCTGGATATAGGGTTTGAGTCTAAGCGTAAAGCCGATATGTTTCAGGGCGCTTTGAAATTTAAGCTGGCCTTCATCCCCGCGATGGGTGGCATAGGCTTTGGCAACGACAATTTCACCCCGTTGGCTTAACTGTTGCCAAAAGGCACGGTAATTGAATTGGCGACCATAGGCTTCACGGGTGGTGTAGTAGATGTTCTGGACATCGACGAAGACGGCTATTTTATTTGCGATAAGGTATCTCCCTCAAGATCATCAGTTTTATTGGCAAGTATCAATCGGGATTCACGGAGTACTCTATGGTGAAACTGTAATCATCCTCCACGATAGTGTTCTCAAGCTCGGGATAGGGGGATGCTTCAAGTAATCTGAAAGTATAATCCTGCGTTTTGATGTTCGCGCCGGGTAGATCCCCGTTTCCTTCCAATGTCAGTTCCATCAGGGTAATGGCATTGGTGTTGTGGTCCTGCAACTGCAGTCCAATAGTGACCTCACCGGCTACTATGCATTGGGCGTCTTGCGGGCATCGTGAATCCTGGATATCCAGCAGGGTCAGGGTGTCGTTGGTAAATAATATTGCAGGGGCTGCTGAGGATAATTTCGCGGTTTGGGGGCCCACTGCTTCGATATCAGTCTTGCTGGCGGACATGATGCTGAATTTTCCTGTCTTGCTGTCCAGGGTGATGGAGACATCTTCATAATACACCGACCCGTTAATGACCAGTAAAGGAACGGTCAGTGTGTTATCACTGGTAGAAAAAGTAGCCACTTCTGCAACGACGGTTGTGCAACACAGTGTCAGTAAAAGCGCATAAACTGTTTTCATGGCAGACTCCTGTCTATCTTCTGCATATCAATTGTCAGTTTGTCAGATCAGTCTTTTAAAGCGGCTTCATGTCGAGCTTCAAGAGGCATCAGGGCTGCCCGGATGCTTGCGCCCCAGATCAGATTGCCCATGGTATTAAGATGCAGATCGTCTGCGACGAAAATGTCATCCATCACTGTACCATCCTGCTGCAGAAAAGGATTGGCCACATCAACGTAATGGACCAGGGGGTCGTTTGCAGCAATCATGCGGTAGCCGGCATTCACCAGTTGTGCGTTTTGCCAGATGTTTTTCCTCAGGATGCTAGGCTTTACGGAAAGTACGTAAATGCGCGATTGGGGTAACTCCTCGTGAACGCGGCTGATAATCTGCTGCAACTGCTCAAGAATGGTTTCTGCAGGTACACCATAGGCGGTATCGTTGTCACCTTCATAGATCAGAATGGCCCGAGGTTGGTACTTCAGTACTGCGCGATCCAGATGAAACAATACATCCCCCATCACGCTGCCACCGAAGCCTCTCGGGATCACGGTCAGTGGAGACAGGGCTGCAGCAGCCTGATCATTCCAGCGCGCAATGCTGGAGCTCCCGGTGAGCACAATAGCCCCCTGTGGGGGTGGATCAAGCTCATCCTGGCGTTGAAATGCCTGCATATCATTTTCCCAACGGGTCGGGTCGATTTCAGGTTGCGCACCGACAGCCACTGTAAACAGGGCAAGGGTCAGTAAAGCGATAAAGCGGGTAACAGGTTTCCTGCAGGGACTATTCATCTTTAAATTCCATGGTTTTCTGTCATTCTAATATTTAATGGAAGTAACTAAAAACCGATTAAACACCATTCAAAGATAAACCAGGTGTCAGAAACCCAATAATGCCAGTACACTCCCGGTCAGTAAAATCACAATCACATTTATCAAGATATGCAGGTGTGGATTTGCAGTGCCCGGGCTGGTTTTATCCATAAAGTGTTTAATGGTGAAATGATGTAAATCAACATGATAACATCGCGCCAAGGTTACTATTTACCACATCAGATTTACCCGTCAGATAATCAATATAAAGATTTTTTTTACAGAGCCAGAAGTAAGCTCATAAGGAGACAATATGTCAATTGAACACCATGATCTACACCATGAATTTCCCGAACTGAACGATAAAATTCATGAAATGAAGACAACTAATAACCATTTTCGACGACTGTTTGATGAATATCATGAGCTGACAACAGAGGTAGAGAAGATGGAGAGCGAGGTTACACCGGTGTCTTCCATGACTGAAGAAGAAGCCAAGAAACGCCGCTTGCATTTAAAAGACGAGCTTTACGCCATGCTTACCAAGTAATAATGGTGAATAAAACCTGATAGGAAAAACCAGCCTTTTGGCTGGTTTTTTTGCCTTGAATTTTATAGCCAGGCAATCTCAATAAATTCCTGAAAATAGTCTATTGCCACTCTGCCGGATTCAACGCGTAATATTTTTTCAGCACCTCGAATAATTCCGGATGCTTTTCCCTGAGCTTCTCGGGTTTTTCAAAAAAGGTTTCTGTCGCTACGGCAAAAAATTCGGCGGGATTGGTGGCGCCATAGTAATCCATGACTGATTTGTGATGATGGCTAAAATCCTTGTTCAATTCCTCAAATTCTTTCGACAGAATATTTGCCCAGATGGCATAGCTGTTGCTGTGTAAAACCGGTGCGCCATTGGCTGAGCCGGATTCACTGTCCAGCTGGTGAGAAAACTCATGCAGCACCACATTTTGCCCGTCCTGGAAATTCCTGATGCCTTTTTCGACATCATCCCAGGACAGGATAATCTTGCCATAATGCCATGACTCACCCAGTAGGCCACGTTCACCAGAAGCTACTGTGCCATCAGGGCTATGCCGGTCATGGCTGACCCGAAAAGCATAGGGATAGACCAAAATGTGTTTGAGGCGGGAATAGATTCCGGTTTTCCGGTTTAGCAGTAACAGACAGGCTTGAGCTGCAATAGTAACCCTTATCTCGTCATTCATCTCAAGCCCGTCACAGCCATAGAATGTTTTACCGGCGATAAACAACTTCACCATGTCCTTAAGCTGTTGTTGTTCAGAGGCATTCAACTTATGAAAAAAGGGCAGGCGCTGATCAATAATGGATTGCCAGCTTGCAGGAAATGGCTTGCTGAGGATTCTTTTTTGGCGCCACCCTGGATAGGTAATGCCAACAAAAATGACAAGAAAAACCATAAACAGGATTACATAGGCGGTCATGAACTATTGCTGACCCTGTTCTATTTCTTCCCAGCGCGCGTAGAGTTTTTCCAGGCTCTCCTGGGTGACGGAGAACTGTTTCAGCACGTCGTCGATTCTGGATTGTTCATTCTGGTAGAACTCGGGATTGGAGATAGTCTCTTCCAGCTGTCTTAGCGCTGTTTCGGCCTCTTCAATTTTTCCGGGTAACTGGTCAAGCTCGCGTTGCAGCATGTAGGAAAGTTTGCGTGGCTGGCTTAGCTGTGGTTTTTGTGGTTTCGCCTGTTCTGCATTTTCCCGGGGCGGCGCCGGTTTTTTTTCAGCGCGGACTTCGCTGTTAAATGAGCCACCATGATCAATCCAGTCCTGATAACCACCAACATAATGATTCACTTCACCATCACCTTCAAACACGATGGAGCTGGTGACGACGTTGTCGAGAAAGGCGCGGTCATGACTGACCAGTAACAGGGTGCCTTCAAATGACAGCAGTATTTCCTCAAGCAATTCCAGGGTTTCCATGTCCAGATCATTGGTGGGTTCATCCAAAACCAGCATGTTGGCGGGCTTGCTGAAAAGGCGGGCAAGAATCAGGCGGTTTTGTTCGCCGCCTGAAAGTGATTTCACCGGCTGGCGGATGCGATCAGGAGTAAACAGGAAATCCTGCAGGTAACTGATGACATGGACGTCGCGACCATTAATGGTGACAAAATCTCCACCATCAGCAAGGTTTTCCTGAACCGTTTTTTCCAGCTCAAGTTGCTCCCTGAGCTGGTCAAAGTAGGCAATTTCGATTCGTGTGCCGATTTTTACCTTGCCGTGGTCAGGGGTAAGTTGTCCCAGTAATATTTTCAACAGAGTGGTTTTACCGGTGCCGTTGGGACCAATCAGGCCAATACGGTCGCCGCGCATAATGGTAATGGAAAAGTCCCTGACCAGTTTTTTGTCATCATAGCCATGCTTGATGCCCAGCGCTTCAATCACGATCTTGCCGGAGGCATCGCTTTTATTAAGGGAGATTCTGGCATTACCCTGAAGATTGCGGCGCGCCTTTAATTCATTGCGCATTTTTTCCAGAGCGCGAACGCGGCCTTCATTACGTGTGCGTCGGGCCTTGATGCCCTGACGAATCCAGACTTCTTCTCTGGCCAGTTTCTTGTCAAATTCAGAGTGGGTTTTCGCTTCTGCGGCCAGTTGCTGATCTCGATGAACCAGAAAGCCTTCGTAATCATGCTGCCAGTAAATAAGGTGGCCACGGTCAAGCTCCATAATACGATTCGAGACTTTTTGCAGAAAGGTTCGGTCATGGGTAATAAGAACAATGGCGCCGCGAAAATCCAGCAACAGTTTTTCCAGCCATTCGATAGCAGGAATATCCAGATGGTTGGTGGGTTCATCCAGCAGCAAAATATCCGGCTCCAGCACCAGCGCTCTTGCCAGTGCTGCCCGCCTGGACCAGCCGCCGGAGAGACTCGACATCAGGCTGTCACTGGGCAGATCCAGTTGGCTGATAACGGTTTCGACTTTCTGCTGAATTTTCCAGCCATCAATGGCATCGATTTCTGTTTGCAGTCTTGACAGCTTATCCATGTCCACAGTGCCTTCTGTCAGCACTGTGAGCTGATGATATTCCTTTAACAGGCGGCCCCCTTTTTCCAGGCCGCCGGCGATAAATTCATAGACAGTTTCTTCTGCCTGGAAGGGAAGTTCCTGTTCCAGTGCGGCGATGCGCATGCCCGGACTTACCCAGCGTTCACCACTGTCCGGTTTATTCTCGCCGATCAGAATCTTCAGCAGGGAGGTCTTGCCAACTCCGTTACGCCCGAGCAGGCCGATGATGTCGCCAGACTCAATGGTCATCGCTTCCTTTTCAAGCAATACCTGGGGACCATAGGCGAGATGAATATCTTTCAGGGTAAGTAAGGGCATGGTAAAACGTTTTATCTCAGGTTGGCGCAGTAACAGGCATTGCAGGGGTCTGCATGCCTGACAGTTTCAATTTCATTTCTCTTTGAATCAGGAGGAAGCTGATTACTGCTTGCAGGGTGACGGACAATACCGAGACATACCAGATCTGGTTTTCTGTAAAGCCGTCCTGTTTGCTCATCCACACCGCAATGGGAATAAAGATGATCAGGCGGCTGGCAGAACTGAGCATGGCCGGCCTGGTATTACCCAGCCCCTGAAACATGCCGGAACAGGTAAAAATAATACCCTGGGCAACGAAGTTCCAGGAAATGATTTGCAGGAATCCGGCACCGACGCTAATCACTTCAGCTTCTTCGGTAAAGCAGGCAATGATGGTTTCCGGGTGAAATTGTAACACCAGGGTAACCACCAACATGACTATGGCACTGAGCATAATGCCCTTGTAACAGACTTCGCGGACCCGATCGCCATGTCCGGCACCGAAGTTTTGGCCGGCAATTGGCCCCACAGCAAAGGCAATGGCCATGGTTGGCATGAAGATGGATTGCATGATGCGCCCGCCGATACTGAAGCCCGCCTGGGAGGCCTCACCGAAATCCTGGATCAGCCAGTAGACGATGGCAAAATAACCAAACATAAGCAGCATCTCACCCCCTGCCGGCAGCCCAATATTCAGCATTCTCCCCCAGATAGCAAAGTGCGGTTTCCAAAGAGTGGGCTGAAAAGACACGTATTTTTCCAGCTTGATGAAGTAGGTCAGCAGTAAAATAACACCGATCGCACTGGAGATTGTGGTGGCCAGGCCTGCCCCCATGACACCAAGCGCCGGGCCCGGACCCCAGCCGGCAATGAGCATGGGAGCCAGAATAATATTGAGAATGATTGTTATGACCTGAATCATCATGGTGGGTTTAACGATGCCGGTGGCACGCAGGGTAGAGCCCATCCCCATGATGGCGAACTGCATACCCATGGCAGGCAGAAACCAGTTCAGAAAAATAACACCCTGACGCTGGGCATCCCCAGCGGCAATGGTGGCCATGAATTGATCCGAGAGCGTGTAGCCACCTACCAGGGTGATAATGGCGCACATGGCTGCCAGCACCATGGATTGGTTGAAGACAAGATTCGCATAATCCTGATCCTTGCGTCCTACCGCCTGTGATATCAGGGCTACAGCACTTACGCCCAGCACCTGGCTTAGCGCCATGACAACAAAGAATAAGGTGCCAGCGGCGCCAACACCGGCAATGGCCGCATCACCCAGGGCAGAGACAAAATAAAGATCTATTAACAGGTACAGGGTCTGGAAAATCATACCGGCAGCCACGGGCGCCGCCATGGTCAATATGGTACGAATAATAGAGCCCTGAGTGAGATCTTTCATGGCATTTGCTCCAGGCAGGAAAAGACGCGAGTTTACAGGAATAAAACCAGCTCTGGCAGGATGTTTTCAGGACTTTTTTTACAGAGGGTCCAGAAAGTCACCGGACCTGATCAGCCGGTCTTCAGCGACCGGCAAATTGTAGAAATACACCCAGGCGGAATAGACAGAACCATCCGGCAATTCAATGGTTTCCCGGCTGCGGGTATATAGATGCGGTTGCGGTGAATGAGCGGCACATTCTTCATACTCATCCAGCCCCGCAAGCGCGGATTCTCCATCACTGAATGCATACAATTCCCCGACAACCTTTTCATGTGTGTTTTTTGCTCGCAGCAAGCCCGGGTAATCCGTGATCAAATAAAGTCTGCCGGCTACCGTGGCACGATCTACCAGTGTGAACCCGGGAGCAATGAGCCTGTGATAGTGCTCGGAGTCGGAATCACTGCGCAGGGTGCCGTAAACAAAAATATAATCGCTTTGGTCTGACATGAATATTCAGGAGTGTCCTTTTAGCTCAGCTATGGTTTAGTATTGGGGGCTTGTCGAGCGGCAGCAGTATACCGGAATTATGCCGATAGAATTATCTCTTAATCCTCATGCTACAGGTGTGCTGGTACTTACAGTGATCGCGCTGGTTCTTTTTACCCGCGATAAAATCCCGCTGGAAACTTCCAGTCTGTTTGTGCTGGTGACGCTGACGGCAGGTTTTGAATTTTTTCCCTACAGCCATGACGGCCAGACACTCCACGCCCTGGACTTTTTTTCCGGTTTTGGCCATGAGGCCCTGGTGGCTGTTACCGCGCTCATGATCGTCGGGCACAGCCTGGCACGTACCGGTGCCCTGGAACCCATCGGCAGGATGCTGGCGCGGTTCTGGGAAATTTCCCCGCAACTGTCTTTTCTGCTTACTCTGGTGGTAGGCGCAGGGCTCAGTGCCTTTGTTAATAATGTTCCTATCGTTATTCTGCTTTTACCCATACTGACCAGCGTCTCCCTGAAAACCCAGACACCTGCTTCGCGCATACTCATGCCGATGGGCTTTTCCACGCTCATTGGTGGCATGGGGACCACCATAGGTACCTCCACCAATCTGCTGGTAGTTTCGGTTGCGGTGAGCATGGGCATGGAAAGCTTTACCATGTTTGAATTTCTGGCACCGGTAGCCATTACCAGTACCCTGGCCATTGCCTACCTGTGGTTGATTGCGCCGCGCATCCTGCCGGAACGGGAATCGGAATTGAAGGACTCCTCCCCGCGTATTTATTCAGCGGCATTGAATATTAACGAAGAGGGCGCTGCCGATGGACTCACCTTGAAGGAAGCGGTAGAAAAAACCGATGACGAAATCAAGGTGCTCTATGTGAAGCGGGCAGGCAGCGACTATCTGTCTGTCCCCCATGGCAGTATTAAGCTGGGTGCTGGCGATCAGTTGCTGGTTCGCGATACCCCTGACAACCTTAAAACCTTCGAGAAACTGCTGGGCGCGGAACTTTATAGCAGTGATAACCGGGTGGATGAAGATCACCCCTTACAGGCGCAAGGGCAGCAGATGGCAGAAGTCATTGTGACCCAGAACTCACCGCTGCTGGGCAGGACACTGGCCAATATGCGCTTTGCAGATCGTTACCAGTTGGCGACGCTGGCACTGCATCGGGCCGGTTCACAGAATCGAAAATTGATGTCCGACATGGCGAATATACCCCTGCAGATTGGTGATGTACTGCTGGTTCAGGGCGCCAGCGAAAAGATCGGCGAGTTGAAAAAGGGTGGCAGAATCCTGGTGCTTGATGGTACAGCGGATCTGCCTCATTCCAAAAAAGCACCCGTTGCTTTAGGCATCATGGTGCTGGTGGTTGCTGTGGCAGCTTTCGGTTTGTTGCCCATCGCCATCAGTTCCGTGCTCGGGGTGTTGCTGCTGATAGTCAGTGGTTGCCTGGGCTGGCGCGATGTCGGGGAAGCGGTGAATACCCAGATAGTATTGATTGTCGCGGCTTCCCTTGCCCTGGGCGTGGCCATGCTGAATACCGGTGCTGCCGCTGTCATGGCGGGACAGTTTGTCCGTCTCACCGCAGATTCCTCCATTACCCTCCAACTTAGTGGATTAATGTTGCTGATGGCTATTCTGACAAATATTGTTTCCAATAATGCGGCCGCCGTGATCGGTACACCGATTGCCATGAGCATTGCTCAGCAGCAGGGGCTGGCAGTGGAGCCTTTTGTTCTGGCGGTACTGTTTGGTGCCAACATGAGTTATGCCACTCCCATGGCATACAAAACCAACTTGCTGGTCATGACGGTCGGTGGCTATTCCTTTAATGACTTTCTCAAGGTGGGCATACCCCTGACCTTGATCATGTGGGTAAGTCTGAGTTTTATGATTCCGATATTTTTTCCGGTCTAGTTCACTAGCCCAAAATCAGGATTGGACAAACAGCCGGGAAAGGTTCGTTACACAACAAGAAAATTCATAACAGCAGACTCAACCGGGACACTGAGTCCGGAAAAGTCTGCTGTGAGCAGGATTTGCATGTCAGGCGAGGCTGAAACCATGATGTTTTAGTGGCAGAGACCTGACACGGGTACCAGTGGCGGCATAAATGGCGTTACAAAAAGCAGGCAGGATGGGGGCCTGGCCGGGTTCGCCAACACCGCCCCAGAAACCGCCGGTTGCTTCCAGAACTGTTTCTATCACTGGCATTTCTGCCATGCGCAGGAGACGGTAGTTATGGAAATTACTTTCCTGAACCTGGCCTTCCTCCAGCGTGATCTCCCCCCACATGGCGGCGCTGATGGCCCATACTGTGGCGCCTTCCAGCTGCGCCCGAACATTGTCCGGATTAACCATATGGCCGGTATTAATACCCTGGATGACACGATGAATTTTAATGGCACCGGCATCATTGACTGATAGCTCCACAGCCGCAGCGGTAAAGCTGCCGTAAGGTTCGGTGGTGGCAATACCGCGGTAGATGCCCGCAGCAGGTGCCTCATCCCAGCCGATGGCCTGCGCCACCTTTTCCATAATATGGCGTGACAGTTCATCTTCCGCCATATGCTTCAGCCGGAAATGGTAGGGATCTTCGCCAGCAGCCACGGCCAGTTCATCAATAAACTGCTCCCGGGCGAATGGTGTTTGTGACCAGCCAACGGTGCGCCAGAAACCCAGCGGCACGTGAGTAGGCGTCAGTTTAAAGTCCTGAAACTGGTCGGGTATCTGATAAGGCAGACGGGTAAAGCCTTCCACTGCGGTGAAATCAACACCACCACGCAGGGGCACACCACGCATCTGGTTAAGGATGGAGCCACTGGCAATTCTTGTTTTCCAACCTGAAATATTGCCATTGCTATCCAGTCCTGCTTTGAGCCGATACATGGCCAGCGGTCGGTAGAAATCATGCTGGGTATCTTCTTCACGAGTCCAGAGTAATTTCACCGGGGTGCCCTCGGGCAGCTGTGCGGCGATCAGCGCGGCAGAGCGGGCATAGTCACTGGAACCACCGCGACGGCCAAAGCCACCACCGGCCTGGACTCGATGGGCATAGACATTTTCCTGTGCCACGCCCAGTGCATTGACCAGCTCTGACACCAGGCCTTCCGGCGCCTGGGTGGAAGCCCAGATATCCACCCGGTCAGAGTTGATGCGAACGGTGGCGCCCATGGGCTCCATGGGGGAATGACTCAGGAAAGGCGTGAAGTATTCAGCTTCCAGAACCTGCTCTGCATTGGCCAGAGCCTGATCAGCATCGCCGCTGTTATTAGGCAGCAGTGCCGCATCAGTGGCATCCAGGCTGGCCTTGAACGTCGACAGGATGTCTTCACTGCTGACATTGCCATTACCATTGCTGTCCCATTGAATTTCAATTTCCTGCAGGGCCTTGTTGGCGCGCCACCAGTTGTCAGCAACCACCGCCACAGAATTGTCATCGATACTCATGATATCAATGACTCCCCTGCGCGATCTGGCCTTGCTGGCATCAAAGGATTTGAGAGTGCCGCCAAACACCGGGCATTGTCTGATGGAAGCATAGACCATGCCGGGTAACTCGATATCAACGCCATAAATCTGGGTACCGTCCACGGAAGGCGGAATATCGACGCGCGGGAAAGGCTGGCCGATGATATGCCAGTCTGCGGGGTCTTTCAGGGTGACCGTTTCCGGCACTGCCTGTGCTGAGGCTGCGGCAGCCAGAGCGCCAAATCCACTTTCCCGACCACTGCCAGCATGGCTGATTATGCCGTTGTTTACGTCTATTTCCGAGGCATTCACACCCCATTCTTCAGCGGCGGCAGCCACCAGCATGGCACGGGCAGTTGCGCCGGCATTGCGCAGGTATTCCTGGGAATTCCGAATGGTCTGGCTGCCCACGGTGACCATATCGCCCCAGGCACGGTTCATGCGGATATGTTCGTTGACATCCACGTATTCGATGTTGACCTGTTCCCAATTGGCATCCAGTTCATCAGCCACTATTTGTGGCGCAGACGTCATGCTGCCCTGGCCCATTTCGCAACGGGCGTATTTGATTGTAACCATATCATCAGGGCTGATTTGTACCCAGATATTAATATCACTGCCGCCATCTGTGGCCATCTGGGCTTTAGTGGGTAACTGCAGGCCGAGGGCAAAACCACCGCCAACAGTCGCAGAGGTCAGAATGAAACGGCGTCGTGCCTGATTAATCGGTGTCTTTTTCATGATCCGCTCCTTATGCTTCGTAGGCCAGTGTGGTTTCAGGATTATTACCGGCCACATCATGGATGGCATCGCGGATACGTTTGTAAGTGCCACAACGGCAAAGATTGGTCATAGCGGCATTGATATCGGCATCGGTAGGCTGGGGTTTTTTCGCCAACAAAGACACGGCAGTCATGATCTGGCCTGACTGGCAATAACCACACTGGGGTACCTGGTGTTTAACCCAGGCCTGCTGTACGGGATGAGATGCATCCGCTGACAGCCCTTCGATGGTGGTGATTGCCTTTCCTTCTGCGGCAGAGGCCGGGTAGGAGCAGGAACGCACCGGTTCGCCGTCAACATGAACAGTGCAGGCACCACATTGTGAAATGCCACAGCCAAACTTGGTACCCTTGAGATTCAGAATATCCCGTAACACCCAAAGCAAGGGCATATCTGCTTCTACATCTACGTCATGAACTTCGTTGTTGATTTGTAATTCCATAGTCTTTCCCCTGTTACTCAATCTGATCGTTGCTGGCACAAAACATTACAGCAATGTGGTCATTATATGAAGCATGAAATAGCGATTTACCGGCCTCAAGCCAGTCGCTTTTCGCTGCACGACGCTGCTTTATCCGGGTTTCTTAATGGTCCTGCCCTGACTGATGATATACAGCCCGCTCAGGATAATCACGGCGATGCCAATCCAGGTCACCGAATCCGGTAATTCTCCCCAGAATAAAAAGCCCAGGGCCAGCGTCCAGATGATACGTGAATAATCAAAGGGCGTTACCTTTGCCGGGCTGGCGCAATGCACGGCCTTGGTAATCGACAACAGGGCAAGTGTGGCAAAAAAGGCCACACCAAACAGCATCGCCAGCGATTGGAGGTCGGGTGTAACCCAGTCGCGCCAGGCAAACCAGGCACCGGCGATAATGGTGGCAGGGTAGATATAGAAATTAAGGGTTAACGCAGACTCGGTTTTTACCAGTGCTCGTGCTGAAATACTCAGATAGGCAGAGGACAGCACAAACCCCAGCATCACCAGGTGGGCAATATGGAAATGGTCCGGGGTGGGCCTGACGACAATAATGACACCAACCAGTCCCAGTATGATTGCCATCAGCATCCCTTTGCTCATGGGTTCACGCAGTACGGTAATACTGTATACCGCAACAACAAGAGGCGTGGCGAAGACCAGCGAAGTGACTTCCGCCAGCGGAATATACTTCAGCCCCACCAGGATGCAGACTGTCATACTGATTCCCACCAGGGAGCGAATCACATGATTGAGCGGGCGAGTGGTTTTAAAGTCTCCGGGTTTACCGTTGGCCAGAATAACCAGAGCAATCAACATAAGACCGAATACACTGCGCAGCCAGACCACCTGAGACAATGGGTAGCCCTGGGTCACCAATTTTCCCAGCGCATCGGCAATGGCAAACAGTACAGAGCCGGTCATCATAAACGCGATTCCCTTGCCCAGATGCTGCTGGCCTTGTTGGGAGGTATTCAGCGCAGGGGCAGACTGCTCCTGTACGGGATTATTTTCAGCACTTGTTGGGGGCATTGAATGACTATTGCTCAGCGTTGTAATAGACAGAATTAGTTCGCATGGTTTCGAACAGCATTGTATTTGAAAAGCGTCCGCGATGGCATTCTTCTAAAAAAGTCTGCGACTGCGACAATTTGTCACATCTGCACAGGGGCTCATTTTTCTATAATGCCTGCACAATCAATGACCACAAGTGTAGCCCAATCCCATGTCATCCAAGCCAGCGCTATTTGTTACTGAAGCTCCCTTTCATTTGAATGGAAAAAAACTTGCCCTGAGATCACTCATGTCAGCGGCATTGTTATTACCTGTGTTGTTGCCGGTTAATTCCCGGGCCCAGAATGGCGAGCCTGAAATCCAGGAAATTGTGATTACCTCGGTAAGAGACACCAGTGTGTTAATGACCGATGAAACCCTGGTCGCGCCCCCTGATAGCGCGCAATTACTGCGTATGATGCCCGGCGCCAACCTGAATAAAAATGGCGAGCTTACCGGTATTGCCCAATACCGCGGCATGTACGGAGACCGCATCAATATCAGTATCAATGGTTCACGCATCAGTTCTGCCGGACCCAACGCCATGGATGCACCGCTGCATTATGCGCCGGTGGCGATTCTTGAATCCCTGACCGTACAGCGCGGGATCGCACCGGTGAGCAGTGGTCAGGAAACTATCGGTGGCAGCATGGAAGCCAAAACCCATTCCGGCAATTTTACCAATAGCGGTGATTTCAGTCTGGCAGGGCGTGTTTATACCGGCTTGCAAACCATCAATTCAGGCAATGTCGCCAGCGCCGCGTTGGCTATCGCAAACGATACGCATTTGTTCAGCACGTCACTGATGACAGAAAGCGCCGATGACGCAGAGTTTGCCGGTGGCAACATCACACCTTCCGAATATGAACGTGAACGTATTGACCTGCGCTATGGCTATCAGGACAGCCGGCAACAATTCAGTGTCAGTGTCGCCATGAACAACACCGGTAACGCCGGCACGCCGGCATTGCCAATGGATATTCAGTCCATCGATGGCAAACACCTTGACCTTGATTATCGTCGGGAAATGGGCAGCTTTAATCTGGTTTCCTCTTTTTCCCTTAACAGTATCGAACACTGGATGACGAATTTTCACCTGCGCCGTCCGCCCCAGGACAACATGATGACGGCGGGTGCCATGCGTTTTCGACAAACCTTTGCGGCCAGTGACAACGCCAGCTTTTCCCTGCAACTGGAGCAGCCCCTTGAAAATGGCTTGCGTCGCTTCGGGGTTGATGGACACTGGAGCGGTCATGATGCCGATATCAGCAATCCCAACGCCATGATGTTTGGCATCAACAATTTCTCTGATGTTGAAAGGGATATTGTCGGCATTTTCCTGGAACAGGAAATAAGTATAGGCAGCAAAGTCGGTCTGGAAGCAGGCCTGCGGATTAACCAGGTGTCCATGGATGCCGGTAATGTCGGCGCGAATCTTAATCCCATGGGAATGATGATGGGCATGCCGGTGATGATGGATAATATGGCTGCCATGCTGGCCAATAGATTCAATAACCAGCAATTAGCGCAGGATGATACCAATGTGGACTGGTTCACCAGGCTCAGTGTTGAGACGTCTGCCGCTACTACCTGGTATATGGGGGCTGCCAGGAAAATGCGCGCCCCGTCCTATCAGGAGCGTTACCTGTGGCTGCCAATGGAATCTGCCGGCGGTCTGGCCGACGGGATTACCTATATTGGTAATGTCGCGCTGGATTCGGAAACCTCCCATGAAGTGGAGGCAGGGTTTGACTACAACTCTGCGGGCTTTGCGTTTTATCCACGGGTTTTTTACAAAAAGGTTGATGACTACATTCAGGGTACGCCCGCCACTGATACGACTGCTAACCAGTTTGCCATGATGATGGTGAATATGGGGATGGGGTCGCCAAACCCCTTACAGTTTAATAATGTCGATGCCAGGCTCTATGGTGTTGATCTGGAGTCACGCTACCAGATCAACGAGCGTCTCAGTCTGCAGGCGAATCTGAGCATGGTCAGGGGAGAGCGACGCGATATTGATGACAACCTTTACCGTATCGCCCCGGACAATTTCCTGCTGGCACTTAACTGGACCGGGGGCAATTGGTCGGCCAGTCTGGAAAATATTACCTATGCCGGTCAGGACAGGATATCCGCCACCAATCGCGAGCTCACCACTGGTGGCTACAGCCTGCTGAATCTGAACACGCGTTTTTACCCTCAGGAAAATCTGGAGATAGGTCTGGGTATCAATAATATGCTGGACCGCGAATACCGTGATCACCTGGCGGGGTACAACCGGGCATTCAATCCTGATATCGCTTTACGTGACAGGCTTCCTGGCCTGGGCAGAAATCTTTACGGACGTTTGATCTGGCAGTTCTAGACTAAAATATCTGGCCGTATTTATTGATCGCTGTCGTCAAGGCGCTCATAGCTTTCCAGGCGCTGTTTGGTTTCGACAAACTCGATGAGAGCTTTTTGAAATTCCGGGTTTTCCCGGGCCAGTGTCTGCATTTTCAGCTGCAGTTCTTTTTGCTGCATGGGAACGGAAAATTGTTGCGGGACAGCTATGCCGCCCGATACAGACCCTGATGGGAGTTCGCCCGCCTGGCCTGTAGTAGTTCGCCACATCGCCATATGGTCCTGCGCTTCCGCTCTGGTAGCCTGCCGCTCAAATTCAGGTTTGCATTCCCGATAATTAAACAGGGAATTGCTTCGCTTTTCAGTGCCGCAGGTAATCCTGAAGCGTTTTTCATCCACCAGGTCATTAAACAGATCATAGACTTTGTCTTCTGCTTCTATAGTCATCTCCCTGAGTCGATACAGTGGCAGCTGTTCGGTGACCGTGATTTCTTCGGTGGGTCTTTCTCTGGCAGGGGCTATTGTGGCTGAACTATTGGCCACGGGCTGGTCTGTCTCAGGGGCAGAATCGGCCTGGGCAAATGAGACTTGAGAAAGACAGCTGACCAGCAGTAAGGACAGGAGTTGGCGTGATAAAACGATAATCTTTTCCATAAAATTATTTCTTTTTTACCAATGTGCGGGCTCTTTTGTAATAAATATTCCAGTTATTGTCCAGTTTTCCGATGCAATAATCTCTAAAAAGGTAAAAAAATCTGCATCCAGCGAAGAGCTACGCTATTTACCAGGATTATTAACCCGCAGGGAGAGGTAAAAATCCTGGCAATAAGTCAGGCCTGAAGTAAAAAATATTTGCTCAGGCCAGGATTTTTTTCAGGAAGTGACCGGTATGGCTGCCTTTGACTTTGGCCACTTGCTCCGGGGTGCCGGTGGCAATAATCTGGCCGCCTTCGTCGCCGCCTTCAGGACCAAGATCCACAATCCAGTCAGCGGTCTTGATGACATCCAGATTGTGCTCGATAACGACAATGGTATTGCCATGATCGCGCAGGCGGTGCAGCACGTTTAATAACTGCTTGATATCGTGGAAATGCAAACCGGTGGTGGGCTCATCGAGAATATACAGGGTTTGGCCGGTATCGCGTTTGGATAATTCCCTGGCCAGCTTCACGCGCTGGGCTTCCCCACCGGACAGGGTGGTGGCGGACTGACCCAGTCGGATATAGGAAAGCCCGACTTCCATCAGGGTTTGCAGCTTGCGCGCAATCTGGGGCACCGGGTCGAAAAACTCCCGCGCATCCTCAATGGTCATATCCAGGACTTCATGAATATTTTTGCCTTTGTATTTTACTTCCAGGGTTTCGCGGTTATAGCGTTTACCCTTGCAGATATCACACATCACATAGATGTCCGGCAGGAAATGCATTTCCACTTTCACCAGGCCGTCGCCCTGACAGGCTTCGCAGCGCCCACCCTTGACGTTGAAACTGAAACGTCCGGGTTTGTAACCGCGGGAACGGGATTCCTGGGTAGCTGAAAACAGCTCGCGCACCGGCGTAAAAATACCGGTATAGGTGGCCGGGTTGGAACGTGGCGTGCGCCCGATCGGGCTTTGATCAATATCCACCACCTTGTCCAGTTGCTGCAGGCCGTCCAGTTTGTCATAGGGCGCCGCATCCAGTGTGGAGGCACGATTTAGCAGGGTCGCTGCCAGCGGATAGAGGGTATTGTTGATCAAAGTGGATTTACCGGAACCCGAGACACCAGTGATACAGGTCATCAGGCCAAGGGGAATTTCCAGCGTCACATTTTTCAGGTTGTTGCCGCGTGCACCACTAAGCACCAGCTGTTTTTTCGGGTCGTTTTCAACACGCTGATCAGGAATTTCGATGCGTTCCTTGCCGGACAGATAGCGACCGGTCAGGGAGTTCTTGTTCTTGATAATCTGTTCCACCGTGCCCTGGGCAACCACTTCACCGCCATGAACACCGGCGCCGGGACCAATATCAATAACATGGTCAGCGGTGTAAATCGCGTCTTCATCATGTTCGACAACAATGACGGTATTACCAATATCACGCAGATGTTTCAGGGTTTTTAGCAGACGGTCGTTGTCCCGTTGATGCAAGCCAATGGAGGGTTCATCCAGTATATACATCACGCCCACCAGTCCTGCACCGATCTGGCTGGCCAGACGAATACGCTGGGCTTCGCCGCCGGATAAGGTATCCGCACTACGATTCAGGGTCAGGTAGTTCAATCCCACATCAATCAGAAAGCGCAGGCGGTCATCAATTTCCTTGAGAATCTTTTCAGCGATACTGGCTTTCTTGCCGCGAAATTTCAGGCCATTGAAATAGGCAGCAGCCCCGGCAATGGTCATCGCGGTAATTTCGGGTAAAGCGTGTTTATCAATAAAGACATGACGGGCATCCCTTCGCAGGCGTGTGCCCTGGCAGTCCGGGCAATGTTGCGAGCTCAGGTATTTTGAGAATTCTTCTCGTACCGTGTTGGAATCGGTTTCCCGGTAGCGGCGTTCCATGTTCGGTAATATGCCCTCAAACGGATGACTGCGGGTAAAGTTATCGCCGCGTTCATTAACAAAGGTGAAATCGACTTTCTCTGTGCCGCTGCCATGGAGAATGATTTTCTGGAATTTTTTCGGCAGCTTTTTCCATGGTGTCTCCAGGGAAAAGTCATAATGCTCGGCCAGTGAACACAGTAACTGGAAATAATAAATATTGCGGCGATCCCAGCGTCGAATAGCGCCCTCGGCGAGACTCAGACTGTCGTCGACGATCACTCTTTTTTCATCAAAAAACTGTTTCAGGCCCAGTCCGTCACAGGTTTCACAGGCGCCGGCCGGGTTATTAAAGGAAAACAGCCTGGGCTCCAGTTCGGTAATGCTGTGGCCGCAGACGGGGCAGGCAAACAGGGAAGAGAAAACCAGATCAGCGGGTTTTTTCGCGCCCTTATTGCCCTTGCTCTTCTCATCTTCAGCGTCGTCATCCATAAAACTGGCAATCGCAATGCCGCTGGCAATTTGCAGGGCCGTTTCAAAGGATTCCGCCAGACGTTGTTCCATATCGGGTCTTACCTTGAAGCGATCAATAACCGCCTCAATGGTGTGTTTCTTGTTTTTGTCCAGTGCCGGCGGGTATTCCAGTTCAGTGACAATGCCATTGACGCGGGCCCTGATGAAACCACTGGTCTTTAGCTCATTAAAGACATGCACATGCTCGCCCTTACGTTCCCGAACAATAGGCGCGAGCAACATGATGCGGCTGCCTTCCGGCAGGGCCAGCACCTGGTCCACCATCTGGCTGACGGTTTGGGCCTCGAGTTTTTTGTGGTGATCAGGGCAATAGGGGTCGCCAACCCTGGCAAACAACAGGCGCAGATAGTCATAGATTTCCGTGATTGTGCCCACGGTAGAGCGCGGATTGTGGGAGGTGGACTTCTGCTCGATGGAGATTGCCGGGGACAGCCCGGAGATCTGATCCATATCCGGTTTGTCCATCATCGACAGGAATTGCCTGGCATAGGTGGACAGGGATTCCACATAGCGGCGCTGGCCTTCAGCGTAAAGGGTGTCAAAAGCGAGAGAAGATTTGCCTGAGCCTGAGATACCGGTGATGACTACCAGTTTGTCCCGGGGGATGGTCAGATCAATATTTTTCAGGTTATGGGTGCGAGCCCCCCTGACGATGATGTTATCCATGTGGCTGATAGTGGGTACCTTTTTTCCTTTATTGTCTGTCTTGGTTAAATAGTGAGTGGTCGTTTGTGTTACTTGTTCGGCTTGCAAGCGCTATTGGATGTTTTAATCACAGGTTCCCTGGGCGAAAGGAAAAATCAAACCCGCAATTATACTCCGGAAAGCTATTTATGATCGAATTTTTTCAGAAGCATGCTAGACTTGATGTATAAGTTATTATTCATTTCCTGGAGGGTGTTGTGGCGAGTAGAGGTATCAATAAAGTAATTCTGGTCGGTAATGTCGGGGGAGACCCGGAAACACGTTATATGCCCAACGGCAATGCCGTCACTAATATTACCCTGGCCACAAGTGAGACCTGGAAAGACAAAAACACCGGTGAGCAACAGGAACGCACGGAATGGCACAGAATCACTTTTTACCAGCGCCTGGCAGAAATTGTTGCCGAATATGTCCGCAAAGGGTCGAAACTTTATGTCGAAGGCAGACTGCAGACCCGTTCCTGGGAACAGGATGGAGTCAAACGTTATGCCACAGATATTATTGCCAATGAGGTGCAGATGCTGGACAGCCGTGGTGGAAATGCCGGCGCTGGTGGCGGCGGTTACCAGGCCCAGCCTTCAGGTTCCTCGCAAGCGCCTGCCCGTTCTCCAGCACAACAGGGTGGCGGAGCTGCACCGCAGCAGGCTCCTGCTGATATGGATAGCTTTGACGACGATATTCCTTTCTAGGAATATCGTTTCAGGCCTGAGGCACCGATTGATTGCTGCAGGCCATAATATTGTTCCATTCACTGGTCATCGTTTTTCTTATTGCCAGGGTTCCCGGGATTTACTCTGGCACTATTGCAAAAGTGAAATTCATCATTCAGTTAAATCTCTGCAAAACCCTTTTCAGGTTAAGCCGGATATTTCCCTGTTACGTGGAAAGTCCGGTAAGCTATCGCATAATTCATTTCAAGAGTTTTCATAAGCCGTGAAGTTACTAGTATTTGGCGCCAATAGTCAGCTTGGTCAGGAATTGGTCCGGCTATTGACCGATGCACAGATCGAGTTTTCTGCTCTGAATACTGACCAGCTTGATGTGCTGAAGCCGAAGGAAGTGGTTAAAGCGGTCAGTCGAATCAATCCCACTCAGTTGATTAACGTATCGACCTACTCAAATCTGCAAAAAGCGGAAAGTGACCCCGAAGCGGCAAAAAGATGCGACCTGATCAATACCGATGGCGTTACTGCCCTGGCGCGGGTTTGCAAGCAGCTTAATATCCCCATCATCCACCACTCCTCCAGTTATGTCTTTGATGGGCAGAAAAAAGAAACCTATGACGAGGAAGATGAAGCCAATCCGGTTTGCAGTTATGGCAAAAGTAAATGGTATGGAGAACGCACCCTCAGAGAGGAAACGCAGAAGCATATTATCCTGCGCACAGACTGGCTTTTCAGTGCCCACCGCAATAAATATTTTCTCAACCTGATTGATTCCTGCAAGAAAAATGCAGGCAAGATCAGTATCGTGGACAACCGCTTCAGCCCCACCCATGCAGGCGATGCGGCGCGGGTGATTCTAGGCATGGTCAAGCAAGTGGATTGTAATGCTGAAGTATGGGGAACCTACCATTACAACGCCATGCAACCGGTTAATCAGGACCAGTTTGTGATGCATGTGCTGGAAGAAGCGGCCAGGCTGGATCCGGCGCTTGATAAGGTATTGCCTTCTCTGGAGATAGAGTTGCTGCCGGTGGAGCGTCCCTATATTCGTAATTCTGCTCTCAACGTCAGGAAAATTATGGGCACATTTGGCATTAAGCAGCATTCGCGGGGTCCTGGTATTACCGCTGTGCTGGAAGAAATTTACGGGATCGAAAAAGAAAAGCCGCCAGCTCAAAGCAATCATGCTGTTGTAGCAGACGACAAGGAAAACCAGGCCAGGACAACAACCAGGGCAAAGCGTAAAAAAAACCCGGCTAAAAAACCAGGACAGTCGTCGCCGCCCGCCAAAAAAGCCGCAAAGCAAAAATAGTCACCATTGCCTTGATCAGGCGCCGGAAAAAAATATCCGGCATAAGATTCAGCGAATATTTTCCCACTGTCGTGCCAGCAATCCCGGTAAGCCATGAAAGCAGAATGACTGGCAGCCATGTCAGGTAATCAAAGCCTGCCAGGAAATAGCCCGCCGTCTTGAATACTGACATTGCCAGTAAGGTACCGGCAATGGTGGCGACAATACTTTCCTTCGGCAATTTACTGTTAACCATTAATGACTGCAGCAAGCCGCCGGCGCCTGAAACCGTCGACAAAAAGGTATGGATAATGCCGATCCAGAAATAAGGCTGCGGAATTTTGTCAGCCAACATCCTGGAGCCCTTGCTGCTCGGTACCCAACTGAACCAGAGCATGACAGTACCAAGCATTAGTGCGATGGCAGTTTCAGGCAGGCTGAAGTAAATCAATGTTCCCAGCAAGGCACCGATCACGGAGCCTGGAATAAAGGGCAGTGTGATATGCCAGGCAATGTGGCGATGAAACTGAAGCGTTCGTGTCACCTGGCCGGCAAACACAAAAACACCATTTAATGGAATTACGATGCTGATGGGCATGATTTGGGAGCAGCTTGCCAGAATCAACAGCCCACCGCCCATACCGGCGACGGTGGACAGGTAAGCACCCGCAAAGCAGATGGCAGGGACGAGGAAGATTAAATAATCACTCACGGGGGACAGGCCTGGGGGAATGAGGGGGGCATTTTACATGAAAAATAGAGGCAAGAGACAAGAGACAAGAGACCCCGCTTTCCGGCTTCAATGGGTTTTCTGTAGGTCGGATAAGCGAAGCGCGATCCGACAAAATACTGTTCCGCAAATATCTTCAGGTAAAAACTCACCCAACGAGCAAAACGTAATATGTAAGATACTTTCCAGGATAAAGAGGTCGGATAAGGACCGCAGGGACGCATCCGACAGGGCGATCTTAGATCGCCTTTTTTGAGACTTGAGGGTTCTCTGCTGATACTGGTCATGCAAAATCTTCCCTGAATGAACGAGCTGTCGGATGGCGCCACGCTTATCCGACCTACAATTTGTGACTTGCCACCGGCGACCGTTGTAGAATAACGATCTCGTTTTCAGGATGTATTTTATGTCTTCCGCCTTGATTCCAATCGACAAAGCCCTGGATTTTTTGATGTCCGTTGCTGAAGAAAATCCCGATGTCATTACTGTAGCCTTGCCGCAGGCGCTGGGTTGTGTGCTGGCGGATTCCCAGCACGCCGCTTTTGATGTACCTGATTTTGATAACAGTGCCATGGATGGTTATGCCATCAATACGGCTGATATTCCTGAATCCGGTGTGACTCTTGATGTCTCACAGACCATTGCTGCTGGCCATGTAGGTTCACCGCTCAAATCAGGTACCGCCGCGCGAATTTTCACCGGCGGCAAGATTCCGCAAGGGGCGGATGCCGTCGTTATTCAGGAAAACACGCGAGCAGAAAATGGCCAGGTGACGATCTTGGGAATACCTGCAAAAGGCGAAAATATTCGCCTGCAGGGTCATGACATTGAAAAAGGCAGTGAAGTATTAACCCGGGGCCATCAGCTGCGCGCGCAGGATCTTGGCATGCTTGCTTCACTGGGTATAGCCAGCGTATCGGTAAAGCGCCCATTGCGTGTGGCGATTATCAACACCGGTGATGAAGTGATTGCACCGGGCCAGCCCCTGGGTCCTGGCCAGATTTATGATTCCAACAGTTTTACCCTTGAAGGCCTGCTCACAGGCATGGGCATGCAGGTTATCAAGAAGGGTATCGTCGAAGATTCATTGGCGAGCACCGAGGTAGCCCTGAAATCAGCGGCAAGCGATGCCGACTGTATTATTTCTACCGGTGGTGTATCCGTGGGAGATGAGGATCATGTGCGCCAGGCGGTGGAAAATCTCGGGGAATTGGGATTATGGAAGCTTGCCATAAAACCGGGCAAGCCTTTTTCCTATGGCAGGGTTGCAGGGGTTCCATTTTTTGGTTTGCCGGGGAATCCGGTTGCTGTGTTCGTGACCTTTTCCATGCTGGTCAGGCCCTACCTTTTAAAAATCCAGGGTTGCAGGACGCTGGCACCGCCATCACTACAGATTAAATCCGGGTTCTCTCTGGCGTCTGCTAACAGCCGGCTGGAATTCGTGCGTGTCAGGCTGCAAACCAATGCAAAGGGTGAACAGGTGTTGGAGGCGTTTGGCAACCAGGGCTCCAGTATCATGACCTCCCTGTCCTGGGCAGATGGGCTGGCTGAAATTCCCCTCGGTGAAACCGTTGCCTTGGATCAGTACCTGAAATTTATTCCCTTTAACGGCCTTCTATAATTAGTGAAATGTTGAACAACGTAAACAAGACCGGGTTTGTCTGCGTACTGCTGGTGATTATGCTGGCTTCCTGTGCTGGTAATGAAAGCGCAAGCATAGTTTATTCCGGCAGTAATGAAAGCAAGCCGGATGCCACTGACAGCGATACCCAGGGGGGGGCATCCCTGGAAGGACCGCTGAGCAATATCAGTGATCCCTTTGTTCGTCAGCGTATTCTCGCTGACATGCTTTATGAAGCGCGCCTGGCCTATGAGGATAATCGCCTGATGTCGCCTGCCGGAAGTAATGCCTATGACGGCTTCAAGGCTATTCTCGATTTTGAACCTGACAATGAAGTCGCCTTGCAGGGGATTCGTGATATTGTAATGCGCTATACCGAGCTGGCAGATGCGGCAACCAGGCTAGGTCAGTATGACAGTGCCCAAAGCTATCTCAATCGGGCTGCAGGAATCGGGGTAAACACGGGAGTTATAGCAGATGCCCGCCAGCGACTGGAGCAGGCCAGAGAAACCAGGATGGAAATCTTCGACCTCGACCCGGACGCCCTGACCAGCCGCAGCCTGGAAATGATGGTCGAACTTGGTGATATAGGCCAGCATATACGCAATATAGAAGCAGTTTTTTTAATCAACGCGCGTACCGATGAAGAAGGCCGCTGGATCTATAAAATTATGCGCGAAGCGGTCGGGGGTTCGCGTTTGCGGGGCAACATTGGTATTGCCAGTGAGCCGAGCATTCAAGTGGTAATTCCATAGCGAGAGGTGTTGATAGGCAAAACTGACACAGGCCAAAAATTTTCTGGTACTTATCGATAAGAGAACTGAAGAAATGCAAAAATCATTGTTGGTATTTATTCTGCTACTGGGGCAAATCTCCGGAGCTGATGTTGCCATGGCGGCAGCTAATCCGGAGCTTCATGTTTCCAATGCCTATGTGCGGGGATTGCCTCCCGGTGTTGCCAATACTGCAGCCTATATGACACTGGAGAATAACTCTGATACGGATATTGTGCTCACTGGTGCCGAGACATCAGCATCAAAGTCTGCCTCCCTTCATGAAACGATAAATCGTAATGGTGGAATGACAATGGAGCACGTGATGTCTGCCACAATTCCGGCAAAAGGGAAGCTGGAATTAAAAACGGGTGGCTTGCATCTTATGCTGATGGGACTGAAACGCCCGTTGGGAAGTGGTGATACGGTAAGCCTGACCTTGAAGTTCGAAGGAGGTTTCGTAAAAACGATGGAAGTCCCTGTTATCAGTGTGCTTGATGAATAAATTTATTCTGCTTGCTCAGGGTAGTATCCCAGCGAGACGCTTTTGTTTACCGGGTGCTTGATGTTGATATAGGTCATAGTCCCGTAAGACATAAAAAAACCCGATACCGCACCCCAGTAACCCTGGATTAGAAGCAACTGGATAGCCGCAGAAATTAAAAACGTTAATAAGCCCCACAACAATCCACGCCGTTTTTCCAGTTCGGCAATCTGTGCCATGCAAACGCTGAATAATAATGTCAGCACTTCAGTAAAAACCCGCTTTATGTTTTCTTCACCACAGTATACCGGCATTGTTTGCACTGAGCTAAGGTCATTCGTAACATCAGAAAATCAGCAATGAAGAAATTACTTTCGATGCCCAGCTGCGGGGAGTCATCAGTTATGCATATTCTACAAATGCGCGAAGCGCTGAATGTTTGTGTTCCACTTTGGGTTGAATAGTGAATTTTATTACGCGCCTGTTTCCATTGCTGGCCATTATGTCGGCTGCCATTGCCTATGTTTTTCCACAGCTTTTTACGCCTCTGGCAGGTTTTATTGTTCCGCTGCTGACGCTCATCATGTTTGCCATGGGCATGACCTTGAGACTGGAAAATTTTAAACAGGTACTGATCAGGCCGCAGGTCATTATGTTGGGGACCGGACTGCAGTTCCTGCTTATGCCATTATTTGCCTATATCCTGACCCATGTTTTTAGCATTTCCGGTGACCTGGCCATTGGCCTGATCCTGGTGGGCTGCTGCCCGGGCGGCACAGCGTCCAATGTGGTGTGTTACCTGGCAAAGGGCAACCTGGCCCTGTCTATTTCCCTGACTATGGTGTCCACCTTGTTGTCCGTGGTGGCGACGCCTTTTCTGACCTGGCTGTATATAGGACAGGCCATTGACGTGCCAATTACTGACATGATGCTAAGTATTCTGCAGATTGTCATTGTGCCGGTAATGTCGGGCCTGTTTATTAACACCTGGCTGGGCTCCAGGCTGGGCAAGTTGAATCCGCTGTTTCCGGCTGTTTCGGTGATAGCCATTGTTCTTATCATCGGTATCGTTGTCGCCTTGAACAGCAGTAACCTGATCACCATCAGCGTACTGCTTATCGTAGCAGTTCTTCTCCATAACCTGTTTGGTATTGGCAGTGCTTATGGTCTGTGCAAACTTTTACAGCTGGATGAAAGCACCTGTCGTACTATTGCCATAGAAGTTGGTATGCAGAATTCCGGCCTTGGCGTTGCACTGGCAACACAGTTTTACAGTGCTACGGCTGCTTTGCCGGGCGCGGTATTCAGTTTGTGGCATAACCTGTCCGGGTCTGTGTTGGCGGGAGCTTGGGGTAAACAGCAAAGCAGGGAGACAAATCATGGATAACGCCGGGGAGACAAACAGGCCGGATAATATTTTGGCCGGGATTCCTGAATCCCTGCCGGAAGAACTGGAACAGGTTCTGGCAGAAAATGAACATGTCAGTATCAGGCGTATCCTCTCCAGGGGACATTGTGCTCCGGCGCAGGGTTGGTATGAGCAGCAAGACAATGAATGGGTGCTGGTACTGAAAGGGGAAGCAATTCTTGAATTTACTAATAACAGCGAGCGACATATGCGCGCAGGCGACTACTGCTTTATTCCTGCACTGAAAAAGCACCGCGTGAAATGGACCCCGCAGCAAGAAGTCACGGTCTGGCTTGCCATTCATTTTCCAGTTCAGCAGCAGGATCAGGACGTGATCTCGGATGAGGAAGAACAATCATGAAAATCTGGATAGATGCTGATGCCTGTCCGGTCGTAATAAAAGAAATTTTGTTCAAGGCTGCCAGGCGTACCGGCTTTCAACTTACCCTGGTGGCAAATCAGGCAATGCAGACACCGCCGGATAAAAACATTACCTCACTGCAGGTTCCCCAGGGATTTGATGTGGCCGATGATGAGATTGTGAAACTGGTTGAGGCAGGAGATCTCGTTATCACTGCGGATATCCCTCTGGCAGCTGAAGTGATTGAGAAAGGCGCGCTGGCTCTGAGTCCGCGCGGTGAGCTTTTTACGCCAAACAATATCAAGGGACGACTTAATATGCGCGATTTCCTGGACACTATGCGTGGTAGTGGTATTAATACAGGTGGGCCGCCACCGTTAAACCAACAGGATCGGCAGGCCTTTGCCAATCATCTGGACAGACTACTGGCTGCTGCCGCTAGCAGGTAATATCGCAGGCAAGTAAGCAGCAATTAAGACGACAGCAGTCAGTTTAATCAATACAGAGATCGAATATGCCTGGCCTCATTCGACATGACGTCTGTATCACCCTGAAACTACAGGGGAATAATTACCCTCAAAGGGGTAAAAAATTCTTGTACGAAAACCCAACTGGCAGTATAAAGCGCGTCAGAAACGGTCCGAAACTCTGATTCCCAGAGACGGATCGTTTTTTGTTTGTTTACCCCTTACTGGAGATCTAAAAAGAATGCTTTATCCACAAACTTTTGGAAACAATCCTTTGTTCCCCCAAGCATGTGATTTTGCAGTCGTCCCGAAAGATAATAACTCGGGATTTGGTGTTATCACTTACCGTTCTTTTAAAGCAGGTGAATTACTGGCGCAGGTCAGTGGTGAAATTGTGCCTGATATCAGACAGCATACCCTTCAGGTTTCTGAAGGAAGACATATGTACGACCCATATTTTACCGGTTATTTGCTGCACTCCTGTGAGCCTAACGTATCTTTGGATATGCAAAGAAAAACGTTGACCGCATTAACAGACATTCCCATCGGCAGTTACCTGTTTATGGATTATGCCGAAACTGAAGACACGCTGTTCAAACAATTTAGCTGCTGTTGTGGCAGTGAGTCCTGTCGTGGCTGGATTACCGGCCGCAAGGAAGTTGGCTATCATCTTGTTCTGGAGCAATTCATGGACAATATCCTGGAAAACCAGGACAAGAAACGACTCCAGTTAGCAGAACATGAGTCAGAGTAAACCCATGCACTGGTGGCAAAGGGAAGACCTTTGCTACCAGGACGGCGTGCTTTTTTTTGCCGGGCAATCCGTGGCAGACCTGGTCCGTGAAGTTGGCACACCGGGCTTTGTGTATTCCATGGGGCGAGTTCTGCAAAATCTTGATCGTCTGCATAACGCACTTGATGATGCCGACCTGAATGGACGGCACAGTGTCCTGTATGCCATGAAAGCCAACCGCTTTGCGCCCCTGCTGGCAGCCCTCAAGCAGTCTGGCAAGTGCGGTATAGATGCCTGCTCTCCCCGCGAAGTCGAACATGCAATCAGTTGCGGCTTCAATGCCAATGAGATTTCCTTTACTGCTGGCAGTCTTTCGCGTCGTGATTACCGCTTGTTATCACGTTATGAAGGTCTGTTTTTTGATGCCGATTCCATTCATGGCATCCGTGCGTGGGGTGAAATGTTTTCCGGCACGGAAATAGGTATTCGTGTTAACCCCGGCATGGGTATCAGCCGTGATGGTAATGAACGGCTTCAGTATGCCGGTGATGTCACTACCAAGTTTGGTATTTACAGGGAGCAGTTTCATGAAGCTCTGGCTGCGGCCAGGGATTATGGCCTGGACGTCACCAAGATACATTTTCACACCGGCTGTGGATTCCTTACGCCCCAGTTACCCATCTGGGAAAGTATCATTGAACAATGTCAGTGGTTCATTGAACAATGCGATTCGGTGACCCGGGTTAATGTGGGTGGTGGTCTTGGCGTTCCCCATGTGGAGAGTGACCAGGCTCTGGACCTTCAGCTTTGGGCACAGGCGCTGGCGCGTCAGTTCGGTGACAAGGGCTTGCATGTGGAAATAGAACCAGGGGATTACCTGGTAAAGGATGCCGGTCTGTTATTGCTGGAAAAGACATACCTGGAGCGTAAACGCGATGTCATGTTCCTGGGGGTTGATGCCGGCTTTAATATTGCTCCGGAACCGGCCAATTATAATCTGCCGTTTCAACCGGTCCCGGTGTTTTACCAGGATGAGCCACTGCAGACTTATCACGTGGTGGGGAATATTAATGAGGCGCTGGATGTCTGGTATGAAAATGCCCGGCTCCCGGATATGGACGAAGAGGATTTCCTGGTGCTGATTAATGCGGGGGGCTATTCCTCATCCATGGCGTCCAATCATTGTATGCGCGGTGAGTTTAAGGAAAGGTTGCTGGGCTAGGAAATTCAAAACGGTTGTGTAAAAATCTTCAGGCAAATTCCCATATCCCTGTGAAAACGTCGGATGACGGCTCTGCGAGCCTTATCCGACCTACACCACAAGCCGGTTTTGACTCAGGCAGTGTGCACGGTCCAGACCGGTTTGTCGTCATTACCCGCTTTCTCACCCATGCCGATCAAATAACGTTCCATGACGTAGCACAGACAATCCTGTCGAATAATATGTTCTTCCAGGGTGAGCATCGCCGGCATCAGGGTTTTCAGATTAACCAGCTTATGGTCGTTAATCTCGAATAACTGATGAGTGATATCTTCGCCATCCTCATTTAATACCAGTATGGGGGCGGAGACTTCATTGCTTATTGTGGCTATGGACGTACCGGGCGGAATTTCCTCGAAATTCAGTGTCTCTATACCCTGAATAAACTGAATATCCGCAGCGCTGCCATCAAAACTGAAGCTTACCATCTCGGGTATTTTTATCACCGCCAGCGTATGGAACAGGTCAATATCCTGATCAGTGACTTCATCCTGCGGTATAGTTTCAAGATTTAACACCTGGTCGACAAAGTGGGTGGCCAGCTGTATACCGAACTCATCCCCCACCTTGCCGCACTCCAGAGTGACGGAAGGACACAAATGCGAAAAGGCCTTGCTCTGTACCCCGCCGGGCTGCACAAAATAAATCATGGTTGTGGAAAACAGACGTGACAGATTTAAAAATTGTGGCGTCAGTTTGTTTACGCAACCGTAATGGGGATTGATACCGGTATTATTATGAATATCTATTGAGGCAAATAAGGGCAGGCGTGCCATCTCATGGAGTAATTCAGCAATGTCATGGTGTATCGCAGATTCCTTGTCCAGTTTTCCTTCCAGCCAGATTCGATTGAAATCAGGCTGGTCGTCCAGACGTCTTAAACCTTTGCTGGCGGCCTTTACGTTGCCAATGAACAAAAGGATGGAGCGGGGCAGTTGAGTTTCCTGATACTGTTTCAGTATGTTTTGTGCGACAACCAGGCCAGTAGGCTCATTGCCATGCAGCAGTACCGATAAAAACAGCGGCTCTTTTCTATTTCCATCCAGGGAGATGAGTGTGCTGTCAGGAATGATCCTGTGTAAATGTTCTGCAGAACAAGTGAGAAAACCTTCGGGAAGTTTATTTATGCGCCTGATCATTTGGTAAGTCATGCTAGCAGGTCATTTATTCCAGAGTCCATTCATGGACGGGCTGTTCAGTCTGTTGAAGTTCATAGTAGCGATTAACCATAGCCTGCATGTCATGGCCGTGTTTGGCTACCCAGGCGCGTTGCCAGATGGCACCATTTTGCCGGTTCTCGGCTCTCCCCTGAATAATGCCCAGCCAATGTTTGATACTGCTTTCATCAATCCCGAGATCCTCCAGACCTTGAGTAGCTAGGGTAATTAATTCATTGATGATGAGATCGCCAACCTTGAGCTCGCGGCCACCAGTCCATATTACAGAGGCATTGAGCCCGAAGCGGGCACATTCGTAAAAGTTGTTTTTGGCGACATCGAAAGCAATACAGTCAGACACTTTTTCATGGCGCAGGGTCAGCCCGTGACTCAGGCCATAATAAAACGCAGCATTGGCAAAGCTATCACGAATAGTTGGACCAGCCGGCACGACTCGATGTTCGATTCGAAGATGGGCTTTATTGTTTTTATCAAAGTCGATCAGGGGGCGGTTCCAGCGCCATATGGTGCCATTATGGAATTTAAGATGGGCCAGTTTTTCGGCAGGGGCATCATTTACCAGGGGCAGCAGAGCAGGGTACTGGACCAGGTTTTCCGCAAAACACTCCATCAGGGAATCCTGCAAATACCCGTAGCCAAAAGAAACCCTGCGTTTCCCCGGGGCACCGATTTCGACACTTTGCTCAAACAGGGGAATACGGGTTTCATCCCAGAGATCCTTGCCAAACAGGTAGGGTGAGTTGGCTGAAATGGCCACCATCGGTGCTGATGCCAGCAAGGTCGCGTTAAAGACATTGACCGATTCCTCCATGGGAATCTGGAAATGAATCTGAAATGAAGTGGTCGCCGCTTCCAGCATCACATCATTCTTAAGCGTGTCCATTTCATCCTTGCCATTGATATGTAAATGCAGGGGTTTGAAACCACGCATTTTCAGAATTTGATGATTCAGGGCTTTATAGCGTGACAGGGAGGACATGTTGTCCATGTTCAGATCGCTTTCACGCAGATGAGGCAGGATGCCGACCATGAGGATTTTTTCATCACGGCTGCTGGCCGCCGCAGCACAATGACGCCAGGTCTTTAACAGATCCTGATACATTCGCTCCAGCGCATTATCGGTCAGAATGGTGGCGTCCCCATTGACTTCAAAATTAAAGGTGGCAAGCTCGGGCACCACATTTTTGTCATTGAGACTGGCCAGGAAAGCATCGTTATCCGGCGCGGCATGGTTGCTGCTGTCAAGCAACCAGGCCTCTAGCTCAAAACCCGCTTTATAGCCCTGCTTGGAGAAAAGGGACTGGTCAAAATAGCTCTCCAGCAGCCTGGTTTCCTCGGTTAACTGCTGCTTGAACCTTGCCAGTTCAGCGTTGGAAAAATCGCTGGATTCAATTTCCTGGCCCATATACCCTCTTAAAGTTTGCTATTTTCAAAATTGATCTGTGAACTCTAAAAATTCTTCAAAGCCCATAATCATTAAAACACAGGTGGATTAAAGGAAAATACCCGGAAACACTGGAAAAGCGGCGTTAATCTTAGTAGGATTGCGGCCTTCGAAAATCCGGCTGTGTCCTGCGGTCGTATATTCGATGTCAATTCACATTACTGGGGTGTAGCCAAGCGGTAAGGCAACGGACTCTGGTCATGCGTCAAGAGAGGCGAATCTGCAAGGGATTCGTGGTTAAACAGTTTTACTGGGGTGTAGCCAAGCGGTAAGGCAACGGACTCTGACTCCGTCATGCGTAGGTTCGAATCCTACCACCCCAGCCATTTTCTCCTCTTTTTATCATTTCCATCAGGATGCTTGCATGCACACGGGTGGACTGTTCCAATATGTCTGTTGGCTCTACTTTCTTTCATTCCTCTTACTATTCGATTATGGATATTGAACATGCTTGAAAATACCTCCAATAAGTGGGGACTCCCGATACGGGTCATGCATGGCATTGGCATGGTACTGGTTTTAATTCTTATTATTCACGGTTGGTGGATGACGGAATTTGCGCCCCGGGAAAGCCGCTTTAATCAATATGCCTGGCATGCGTCGTTTGGTTATGCCTTGTTGCTTCTTACGGCTCTGCGTATAACGTGGCGTGGACTTTATAAAGCGCCCGAGCCTCCCGCAGACTCCCTGAAATGGGAGCGTAATCTGGCAGCGCTGGGACATATTGCCCTGTATGTGTTTGTGCTGTGTTGCGCAATTTTAGGCTGGGCTCTGGCCGGCACCTTCAGCCAGCCCCTGGATGCAAAATTACTGGGCTTTATTCCGATGCCGATGATTATGTCAGGTAATGAATTACATGGGTTATTGGAAGAAAATCATGGTTTATTTGCATGGGTGTTGGCAGCGCTCGTGGTATTTCATCTCATCGCAACGGCTTATCACCAGTTTTACAAAAAAGATAAATTACTGCAGCGTATGTTTTGAAAATCAGTGATTTTTTAGACAGGCACCTGGCATAGTTGATGGCAAAGAGTGGTTTGTTCTGATGCTAGGCTATGAAATTATGGAGCCTCATAAAGTGAGACCAAAAAGTCATGAAGTTGCTTGTGATGTCTCTTTGTTTTCTCAAGATCCTCTTCTTTTCTTATGGCAAAAAGAGGGAACTTTTCTTTAATTTCAATTTCTGTATAGAGTTGGTATCCCATCGACCAATCAGGAAAATTACGACTTGTAGATTCATTGTCTTCCAAAATTGCGAAATAGCTATTGCGTTTATCATTTTGAATATTGAGAAGTAGTTGCTCAATTTCCTTTTCCTCACCTTCGATATATTGCACGAATCGACCGAAAAAAAAGATCAGGATCCCGGTTATATTGTGTTGAGTGTTATTTAATTGTGATTCCTGGAGTAAATCCAGAATATCATTTTCTGATAAAGGGGTGGTCGCAAGACTGGTGTAAATAACCTGGCGCTTTTAATGATCCATTCGAGGATTTTCAATTCTTTTTCCAGACTCTATTATGGACTAACGGTATGCGGGCATATTGATATCAATCAAGCTGTAATGTCCTGAGTCGGATTTACTCAGTATCTTTTAGACAGGGTGATGTTTTAATAATTGTGAAGAGTTATTTGCTAAAGGCTTTGGTGATATTCGTTTTGAAGTCATGCTGAAAATGTATCTGTAGTCTTCTGGTTTACTCTCCTGTCAGAAGTCGATATTTCTTTATTATTTTTTATACCTTGAAGCTTTCTTTAATTTTTTAAAATCGAATAGCAGGTAGATTTTAATCAGGTATCAGTAAGGCGACTTATAAAGGGATGTAAGGTAACTATGCATTTCCTGATGTTGATTGCTAATAAAGCCCAGGTTCTGCTCTGACTTTATATCAAAAAAAGGATGTTCTTCCTTAAGTTGATTTTCCTCGTATCTGAGAAATCCCATGGACCAGTCGGGGAAGTTTTGTTTTTGTATCTGACGATCAATTAAAATAGTGAAGTCAGTATTTCTTTTATCACTCTTGATATTGGTAATCAGCTGTTCTATGGCTGAATCTTCACCTTCAATACATTGAATAAACTGATTGTTAAAAAAAACGAGCACACCGGTGATATGATTTTTTTTATTGTTTATTCGAGACTTTCTTAATAAAGCAAAAAGATTTTCATCATCTTATGATTTGGTAGCAAGACTGCAATACATGAACTGACGCAATTTGAGATCCTTTTCTGAATGTTCTTAGGTAGTCTGCATGCCTTGAAAAAAAGTGAATTATCAAAGCAACCAAAGTTGTTAATAGGTAAAACATGACCGTCTTGCCAGCTGAAGCTGTATTTTTCTTCAGTATTCCCCCTATACTATGAAAGCAATAGAACAATTATTATAAAAAAATAAATACAACTAACGATCATTTGCAAAATTAATTCACAAAGGATGTACATGTTGGATATCGGAAACATTCGTAAACTATTCGTTTTCATCCTGGCACAATTATTGCCGATAGACGTGGCTGCGCAAGATGGCATTGATAGCTGGACATCCATCTCCGATCAGCGTCTTCATACTCCCGAGCCGGGTGACTGGATGAATTATCGACGCAGCTATGATGTTACCGGGTTCAGTCCGCTGGATGAGATTAACCGCCGCAATGTGGATGACCTGCGCATGGTCTGGAGCTATTCCATGCGCGATGGCAGTCGCTGGCTGGCTACCCCGATTGTTGCCAATGGTCTTATGTATGTCGGTGAAGGCACGGGTCGCATCATGGCGCTGGATGCGGTGACTGGTGAGTTGGAGTGGAGTCATACCCGAACCTTTCCTGCCGACATAGCGCTGTCAGAGGCCAACCGCCGTTTTCGCGGGGTGTCCATTTATGGCGATACCATCTACTGGGGTACCTCGGACAGTTACCTGGTGGCATTGAATGCCCGTACCGGTGATCAACTGTGGGAGGCAAAGACAGCGGATTATCGTGATGGTGAAGGCCATGCCCATCCGCCATTGATTGCCAATGGCAAAGTATTTCTTGGCATGTCTGGCGGGGATTTTGCGGCGCGCGGCAGTCTCAAGGCGCTGGACGCAGAAAGCGGAGAGATACTCTGGACTTTCTATACCATTCCCGGCCCTGATGATCCGGGCGCTGAAAGCTGGGACTGGGATACCGAGTATCCTCCCGCCGGTGCGGCTACCTGGAATACCCTCAGTTATGATCCTGAACTCAATCTTGTTTACGCGCCAACGGGCCAGCCTGCTCCCTGGACCACCACACCGGAAGGGCATGGCGATGCGCTTTATGCCAACAGTGTCATCGCGATTGATGCCGATAGTGGCGAATTGCGCTGGCATTATCAATTGGTGCCCGAGGATAACTGGGACCGCGCCACCTATGAAAGCATGCTGGTGGACCTTGAAATTGATGGCCGTATGCGCAAAGCACTTATTCAGCATGGCAAGATCGGCTGGGCGGTTGTACTGGACCGTGCTACCGGAGAGTTTCTGCATGCCTTTCGAACCGCTTACGACAATACCATTACTGGCTGGAATGAAAGCGGCAGCCCAATCTATAACCCGGAGACGGTTCCGCAACCTGCGGATGTAGATTCCGGAAAAGTGTTTCAGGTGTGCCCACATCCCCATGGTGCCCGCAACCTCAATGCCCCGAGCTATAGCGCTGAAACCGGTCTGTATTATCTGGGAGTCAATAACTCCTGCATGAATGCCATTGTCGTTACGCCAGTCAGACATAGTCGCTTTGGTTTGACCGGGACTACCTATACTCCCTCTCTGGCACCGGGTTATGACTTTGTGGGTGAGTTTGTTGCCTTCGATCCGGTGGCGGGTACCCGCGAATGGGTTTGGCGTCCCGAGAGTGGTGCGCCCATGACGGCATCAGCCCTGTCCACCGCTGGCGGTATTGTTTTCGGTGGTTCTGCAGACCGGCAATTCTTCGCTTTGAATGACGAGAATGGTCGGCTGTTATGGCAAACAAGACTTAATGGGGATGTTTCCGGTGCGCCAATTTCCTATGAGATAGAGGGTAAACAATATATCGCCATTACTGCCGGAGGGCTTGCGGCACAAACCGGCACACTGGGCCGATTGGTTGATGTTGATGTCACCCAGGGCTCCGGCGTGATCTGGGTGTTTGCCTTGCCTGAACGCACACCCTCCCAGGTACCGCGACCGGAAAGAGCCAATGTGCCAACACGTTCAGTGGCCGCAGGCGTTTTCAGCCCGGCACAGGTTGCCCGGGGAGAACAGGTGTTTACGCAGAATTGCATTCAATGTCACACGGCAGAAAATTTTTCCGGACAAAGCCTGCAGGCTAAATGGGGCAGTTTTACCCTGGGGGATATCTATCGTGATATTTCCATCGCCATGCCGCCACAAAATCCAGCTGGTCTTGCTTCGGAAGATTACGCCAGTATTGTGGCGTATCTGCTCAGCAAATCAGGGTATCTGCCGGGAGATTCCAATACTCAATTACCGGGTGACAGATTTCAATTACAACGTTTTGTCATTGATGTGCCGGGTATGGCCTACTGATCTCAATCCATGACGATATTGAGATTCATTGCTTTTTTTTGGTAATGGTCTGCATGGTGAGCTGGTAAGCCTCATAATATTTTCCACCAAGTTTTATGGCTTTTCCTGCATGAGATTTTGCAGCAGCCATGTCGCCGATTTCAAACTGCACCTGTGCCAGGTTGTTGCAGGCGGGAGCGTAGTCCGGATATTTCGAAATAAGCGTAGAATACAGTTGTTTGCCTTTGCCTGTTCCCGGCAGCGTAGTTTAAATTGGCATATCCCATGAGCAGATCCCGGTCATCGGGCCAGCGCTGCAGTCCACTTTTACAGGCCGGCATTACAACGTATAAAGGATTATGGGGCTCCAATGCCACCACGGCATGAAAATAAAATGCAGGATCAGCGGAGACAGGGACAAGACCCGATTCAACGACCAGCAGACGACAATACTGACTGCGTGCCA
This sequence comes from Gammaproteobacteria bacterium, assembly GCA_030427065.1. Classification (GTDB taxonomy): domain Bacteria; phylum Pseudomonadota; class Gammaproteobacteria; order Pseudomonadales; family Pseudohongiellaceae; genus Eutrophocola. The sequence continues at coordinate 48,700 of JAUHWU010000008.1, forward strand.
AGGTGTTTTAAAATGCGCGCAGTGAAACCTCGTAGTTTTCAAGGGGTCCGGAGTTCAGGATTATTTTTCCCCGTTCCAGGTCATAACCCCTACCACCGCGAAATGCCATTTCTGGTACCAGGACATACCGAGATTTTGCAGTACCAGAACCGGATGCCCGGCATTATTCTCCAATAACAGTGTGTCGAGTGACGGGCTTATCTGGCAAGCCAGTCTGCCGGCGCTTCGCGTAACCGCTACCATTTCAATCTGGAAGGATCCCTTTCTTGCAGGCACATAAACCAGAGGCATGAGTTCCTCAGGTGACACGGAAATACCACTGGCTGTCAGCATCGTAGCAAGTGTTGCCGGTCCACACTGGTAGATATCCTGCGGAAAAAACGGGATATCTTCCAATATCACAGGATTGGCAAAAGCCGCGGGGATATCGCTGATCATCCTGCCGGTATGACAGCGCCAACAAGAGTATTACGCTTATTGGTGGCGCCCAGGCAAAAAATATATTCTGGCAGGTGGCAGGGCAGGTAAGCATAGGTGCGGATGCCCACTTCGAAGGTATTATCCTGTCAAAACCGCGATTACATTGCAGACTGGCGCTACCATGAACGGCAGGGCCCCCGCTCAAACCATGGTCGCTCTGGACAGTGCAACGGTCACCAAACCAGTGCTCTGATTATTGAATCAACGGTTGTTTCAATGACAGTGTTGTCATGAAAAAAACCGGCAAGGTTTATGTTGCCGGGTTTTTTCTTGTTTGTATTTTCAATGGCGAAGTATTATTCATGGCAATACAGGATGGCAGATAATCCTATTGATTTCAGTGTCAGCCTAGCGGTTAAATTCAAATCCCACGCCCCAGCTATTGGTGTACTTGTAGTAATTTACCATGTCACTGTTATAACCACTGCGGGCCCACAAGTAGAATGGCAGGCCGGCAAAGTTGGTGGTGAGTTCTATCTGGGTAGTATTGTTTTCAAACGGTTTGGCATAGCCGGTTTGCTGAATCAGTTCGACTTTATCAAAACAAAGCAGATCATTACATTCAGTATTTCTCAGGTTATATTGCAGTGAAAACATCAGTCCGTTGTAATTTCTGCGGGGTCTGTTTTGAATTCCATCCCCTTCCCACTCATTGTATTCTTCCGGTTTACCCTGGAATACACCGTCGCCAAGATAATGACGGTACTCAATATGGGTTTCAGTACGACCATCCAGGTCAAACAATAATGGCGTATTCCACTGTTTATGCCAGTCAACAGACAGGTAGTCCCAGCCGCGGCTGATGCCTTCGCGGGCCGAGATGTCGGGCAGGCCATCCGCTCGTGCATTCTCCAGAGCCTGTTTAAAGGCCAGTGCATTGGTTATACGTTGCCCATTGGACTCATGGCCATAGCCAAAGTCCCAGTAACTGGGATTGGTCCGATCCAGAACGCCATCACGCCAGACCCGCATAAACATCTCCGGATTGTAACGCCTGGCAACAACAGGCGCTGAGGGGCGGGAGCCGATGTACTGGGAAAAACGCGTGGTAAAGGCAAGATAGAGTCGCGGAATATTCCTGTCCTGGTCGATATCAAACATTTTGGCCAGTTCATCCACCACGGGAGACAGCACCGGGTGTTTCACCGACAGCGTGGCATCAAGATAAAACTCACTGTCATCCTGGGAATCGGTACGACCAAGTAATTTGTTGGCCTCATGACTGGTCAGACCATCGATACCAAAGCCAAACAAGGGTTCATAGCCGCTGTTGATCTGCGGGGCATAGCTGTCGAAGCAGGCCAGTCGTGACGCCGTATCTGAAATAGCCGGGCAGGTTGAATAGGCCTCATCATAGTCGGCAGCAATTACCTGACCAGACAGTAGCAGGATGGCAATGACAAAAATATATGCGGTTCTGAGCATGGAGAATTACTCTTTTCTGGAAATTGCGGGGTCAGTGGAGGGCACAGAATATCCGGGGAGTTATTAATCCGCCGATTGCAGACTGACCAACATGATGATTGATTCGACAAGCTCGAATTCGGCATCACGATATTTCGGTGGGCCAAAGCGGGGCACGACATTATTGGAAACAGCTACCTTCTCTTTGGGGATGCCGAGAAATCCGGTTTTCAATTCGCCATTGCTGTCTTCATCATGGATTACTGAAAACGCATAGTTGCCAGCAGGCAGATCAGCAATGACAAAACGGGCGCGACCTTCGCTATCAATTTTCAGTGTTTGCGAAAGAATTGGCTGGTCCAGGAAATTGTCTTTGGAATCGAACAGATCGAAAATAGCCTGTCCCTCATTGGCACCGGCACCGGAGACTTCTACGGTAAGTGTGAGCTGCTGTTGCTGGGAAAAACTGTGAAAGGCAAGTCCACATAAACACAGAAAGATAAAAATTTTCATCTGATTTTCCTATGCTAATCAGGGGGCGGTAGAACGGAAGTGTTATACCCGAAAATAGTTGCAGTTTTCCAATTTTTTACATCAATACTGAGTTGATGAAGTGTAAACCAACACTATCAGATTATGAGGGTATCAGTAACCCGTGTTGATCAGAAAAGAAGGGGAAGGTGTTTATTGATTGTTAAATCGGTCAGGGGTCTTCAACGGGATATCCTGGAAAGGCTCTCTTATCTCAAGAATTTCAGGGACCCAAAAGCGGAACACTTTTTCTTCCTTTTTTAGTATTCCCCACATTATGCGTTCATCAGTGGAGCGATCCCATGCGATGCCCTGGCCTTCAATCCACGGAACATTTACCGTTGCCAGCCAATGTACCTGACTGCCCTGGTCGGGAATCTGTAGAACATAGACTTCAGGATGGTCATGACCGGTAATATAGAGAAATCCATCTGCGCCCCAGGAACCACCGGAATTGCTCATGGGGGTAAAGCGTTCATGCAGGGCTGAGGGGAAAAGCCAGCGTTCGAGAATCGTAAAGT